>JABGOQ010000124.1 GCA_018645405.1 Anaerolineae bacterium
TTCTCACAGGAGGCTCTTTTTATTTTGTGTCTTGTTTTAGGGGGGCAGTTCATTTAGTAGCTTCTTTTATTTTGGGTTAACGAAAAAACTTCGGAAGTTTTGGGAACTTCCGAAGTTTGAGTGATTTTTGAATAGCTATCCTAACCTCGCCCTTTCCTCTTCTACCACTTCTTTATCCAACTTCTTAAAAAGCGGACTCGGCTGATTAAATACCGCACCAGGTTTTAGCTTGCTGGCTTTCCATTGGTCGCCTTCGATGCCTTTATAACGCAGAGCAGTATGTTTGCCGAGATTGTCTTCTATCGTCTCCACAAATTGTTCGCCAAAAAGCGGTGTTTTGTAGCCAAAGGTTTTGTTCAATTTCTCGCTGGTGAAGGGTAAAAATGGCGCAAAGATGGTCTTGAGTGAGTCAATTGCTTTCAGGGCGGTATAAACTGATTTGGCGGCCTCATCTCTATCTACTTTCAACTCTTTCCACGGGGCAGATGTATCGAGATATTTATTCACTTCTGTCGCTAATCTCATTGCTTCGTTCAGCGCAGCGCGGATCTTGACAGCTTCTAGTAGATCGCCTACGTATGAGAATCCAGCTTCTATGGTGGCGAGCAAATCTAAATCAGCGGGGCGTAACGCGGCTGTATCCAGGTCAGGGATATGGCCCTCCCAATGTTTATAGCAGAAGGAAAGCACGCGGTTGGCGAGATTCCCCCAGTTGGCAACCAGTTCGTTATTATTATGGGCGACGAAGAACTCCCAATCCCAATCTGAATCCTTTGTTTCGGGCATATTCACTGTCAGGTAATAGCGCAGCGCATCGGGATCGTAGCGCGTGAGTGCATCCCGCCCCCAGACCGCCCAATTGCGGCTTCCGCTAATTTTCTGCCCCTCGAGATTCATGAACTGATTGGCGGGCACATCGTAGGGCAGAGTGAGGGGTTTTTCCTCTCCTGCAAATATCTTCATAAACTCTGTGCCTGCGCCAATCAACTCGGCGGGCCACAACGCGGCGTGGAAGAAGATATTATCCTTGCCAATAAAGTGGAACTGGCGCGCCTTCGGGTCTGTCCACCAATCTTGCCAGGAATCGGGTGTTCCATTCACTTGTGACATCTCGATGGGGGAAGAAAGATAGCCAATGACCGCCTCGAACCAGACATAGAGACATTTGCCCTCCCAGCCATCTACGGGAACGGGGATGCCCCAATCGAGATCGCGGGTGATGGGACGAGGTAGCAGCCCCTCGGCCTCCATTTTTCGGAGGGATTCACCGAGCACGGTATCGCGCATATGGGCGGAACGCTCGCGCAAGAAATTTGCTACCTTCGGTTCGAGTTTGGAAAGGTCGAGATAAAAATGTTCCGTTTCACGTAGCTCGAGTGTATCGCCCGTTTTAGCTTTGGGATTCTGTAGCTTAGCAGGTTCCAGCACATTGCCACAACTATCGCATTGATCAGAGCGCGCACCATCCTCGCCGCAGATATAACATGTCCCTTCAACGTAGCGGTCGGGCAAAAAACGATTTGCTTCGGGGGAATACCACTGCATGGATTTCTTTGCATATAGATGACCATTTTCTTTCAGCGCAAGGAAAATACTTTGCGCAACCTTGAAGTGGTTTTCAGTATGCGTGGTCGTGAACATATCATAGCTAATGCCCATCTGTTGGAAAAGCTCCAGAAATCCCTCGTGGAAACGCTTATAAGTTTCATCAGGCGTTTTTCCCTCGGCTTCCGCGCGCAAGGTGACGGGCGTGCCATGCGAATCGGTGCCGCTGACCATCGCGACATTATTCCCTTTCAGGCGATGATAACGAGCGATAATATCACCTGATAAATGTGAGCCAGTGATATTCCCGACGTGGATTTCGGCGTTGGCATAAGGCCAGGCAATGGCGATAAGAATGTTTTCTGTCATTTTTTTGCTCCAAGAGATTAGAGAGTAGGCATTTATTCAAAAGCTTAACGGTGTGCGTATTGCGTAAAATCATTACGGATACGTTTTACGAACTTTATGAAAAGAAAAAGGCTGTCCAAAATATCGGACAGCCTCAAATGAGTAGACTTGCGTTTACTAACGCGCGCCCTCCAGCACTGCCCGTATGGAGCAGGGCATAGCCATATAGTTTGAAAGAGGGGCGTAAGTTGTATTCACAGATATAGTTTACTATGGGCTAGGTTTTGGGGCAAGACTTTGTTTAGCCTTTGACACCACCAGTCGTAAGCCCACCGACAATTTGTTTTTGAAGGGCGATAAAAATGATCGCCACCGGCAAAGCAACAATAACTGCCATCGCCGCGAAGCGATTCCAGGGGATGCTATTAGCGTATTGACCGGTCATATTATAGAGGGTCATGGCGAGGGTATAGTCTTTTGGTTTGGTAAGGAAAAGCCATGACATTGCAAATTCCTGCCAATGCCCGATAAAGCCGATGAAAAATGTGACAGCAAGTTGCGGCACAGCGAGTGGGAGCATAATACGGAAGAAGATCTGATTAGCATCGGCCCCATCTATAGCGGCAGCTTCTTCAAGGGCTTCGGGGATGGTGTCAATATAGCCTTTCAAATTCCAAACAGCGAAGGGGAGCGCACCAGCAACCATCGAAATACCTACGCCATAAAGGGAGTCTCGCAAATTAAAGACCATTTTGCCTGCCCCAACCGCACAGGTTGCAAAGGGAGCTAATGCCATCACGCCATCACCACAATCAGCAAGACGGACGCTATTGAGTAATAAGTATAGAGGTGTTGCCAAACCAATCGCGGGCATGAGAAGGGGAATGAAAACCATCACCATCAGGGTTTGACGCATTGAGAATTTGAAACGAGAAAATGCGTAAGCGGCAGAAACAGCGACGAATACAGCAATTAGCCCAACCACGGTAGAGAGAACAACACTATTTCGGAGAAGTTCTATAAAACTGACGGGGTTCGCGGTTGGATGATCTAGCACTTGTTGGTAGGCAACAAAAGAAATCTCTTTAGGGAAAAGTTGTAAACTGGATGGACGAGTTGTTTGCGAACTAAGCGACATGGTGATGATATACATGATAGGGAACATCACCGTTGCACCAATAAAGAGTGTTAAAACTTGCAATAGAAGTTGTCGCCAGAGCGGGAGGTCGCGTCCGCTGGTTTCTTTAGATGTGTTGATATTGAGAAAGCGAATGATAAAGTTTTTCTTTTTCGGAGCGGCGTTTTGAATTGTCATGATTAAGCCTCCGTATAAGATTCGGTTGCACGGGTGATGCGATTGGTAACGAGGAAAACAAAAAGCGCAACAAAGAAGACGATTACGGCAAAAGCGGCGGCAACACCGAAGAGATTCAAGTTACGAACAAGATCGTAAGCAAAAGTGACGAGAATTTCAGTTGATCGAGCGGGTCCACCCCCTGTGAAGAAGAAGACGAAAGCAAATAGATTAAACGAGAGCGTAAATCCGTAAACGGAGGCGGGAATCATCGCTGTTTTTAGGAGAGGCACGGTGATATTCCAAAACTGTTGAGTATTGGATGCGCCATCAATAGAGGCGGCTTCGTAGAGGTCTTTGGGAATACTTTGAAGTGCGCCCGTTGCAACGAGGGTCATAAAGGGCCAGCCAAGCCAGAAGTTAGCTATCATCATTGCGTAATAAGCAAGAGGCAGCGGGGAGTTTGGCAAGAGCCACTTTATAGGTGGAGCAAAACTTTCTAGCCAGCGAAGACGAACTGGGTCTGTTGAACCAAGAAGTTCCATGATTGCCGTCAAAAATTGATTCATTGCTCCATATTGTTCATGGAAAATATTTCGCCAAACTGTAGCAACAACAATAGGGGGGATAACTACAGGAAGAATATAAACAGCGCGATAAATGCGTTTTCCCCATAATCCGGGTGTGTTGAGCAAAACCGCGATCACAACCCCGGCAGGGACATGAAGCGCTACATTTGAAATAGCCCACCAAAAGTTGTAGGTAAGGATACGTAAGAACTCAAAATTTTGAACAGGGAGTGCGTTTGTAAAAATATCGATATAATTTTTGAAGCCGACTTGATTCAAGTTTGGAGATTCTAATCCGAACATGAGATCTTTAAGTTGAAAATCAGTAAAAGAAATGATGACTTGATAGATAAGGGGATAAAAAGTGATAAAAGCCATCACTATAAATGCAGGGAGTAAATAAACGTAAGGGAGCGTAAAGCGGCGAAATTTCACCCAACGATGCGCTTTTTTATCGGCTTCTGACATCATGAGAGATTCCTTCGAGTGTGGTAGAAAAACTAGCGTGGACGATTTCTCATCCACGCTAGTTATATCATATTGCCAAGTTAGAAAAACTACTCAGCTTTATTAGCGTTTGTGGTTGCTTCAGCGACCCAATCAGCAGCGGGGGTGCCAGCTTCAAATACTTGGTCGGTGCCACAGAAGTTGGACCAGTAAAGACCTAATTCAGGAACTTGCGGGCGGACGTAAGCATTGCCAAAACCTTCGAGGAGACCGAGCATAAGAGGATCAGTAACTTCAACGGTGGTAAGTGCAGGAACGTGACCAGCATCGTTCATCATCATAGCTTGAGCGTCTGCGCCTGTGAGATAGAGAGCAACTTCAATAGCTGCTTCCAGATTTGCGCTGTTCGGGTTGAAATAGTATCCATCAACACCAAGAAGAGGATTGGCGGCGCCACCAGGCCCAGCTGGTAGTGGAGCAACAGCTAATTTATCGCCGAGAGCGGCTGAATAATCGCCCATTGCCCAGTTGCCGTTGGTGATCGCGGCTACGGTGCCTTCGGTGAAAGGAGCTAAGCCATCGCCATCATTTTTGGGCCAACCATTTTCAACAGAAACCTGATAAAGGTCATTCAAATAACCCACTGCGTCAGCAACGCCGTCACCGGCTACAACTGTCCAGCTATCATCAAAAATTTGACCGCCGAAAGAGCCAAAGAAACCCCAGTGGTGGTAACAGCCATAGCTCAAAGAAACGGGGGTGCCGCCTTCCATCATCGCTTGAAGATCAGCAGTGGTTGCGGGAGGTTCAGGCATCATCTCTGTGTTGTACCAGAAAGCAACAGCTTTAAGGGACTCAGGAATACCATAAAGTACGCCGTCAACGCTCATACCTTCAACAGAAAGGGGAGCGTAGTCGCCGAGTTTGCCATCAGCCAAAGCGGTGATATCAGCAATGAGTCCGGCGCGTGCATCGTCGCCCAAAGAATCGTTGGGGGCAATGAACATATCAGGACCAGCACCAGAAGCAACATCGGTGCGATATTTATTGTAGATATCGTCAAAAGGAATCTGCAATGCAGAGACTTTGTATTGGGGCATATCCTCAGCAGCTTGGGCGAGGAGCGCGGTCATTGCGGTCTCTTCGGCGGAGCCGGTGCCGTAAGCGTGCCAGAAAGTTACTTCAATAACTTCCATAGCTTCTTCAGCAGGGGCTTCTTCAGCAGGAGCCTCTTCCATGGGTTCTTCTGCATGTTCTTCAGCTATAGGTTCTTCAGCTACAGGTGCTGCTGCACCGCCACATGCGCTAAGCACAAAGGCGGAGATCAGCAATAAACTAAAAACTACGAACAGGGGCTTCTTCATTCTTCTTACTCCTTAAATAGGGTTGAATAGTTTTTGGCTTTTTAATTTTCAGCCAACTTTTA
>JABGOQ010000037.1:0-16194 GCA_018645405.1 Anaerolineae bacterium
TCGATTTTGCCTGCCAATCAACCAACTAATTACTAACTGTCATGTCGCTAGAAATTTATAGAAGATGTAAATTCAGTTGATGACGAAACCCAGAAACAATTGTTTGAGAAAATGGCATCTGACCCTGAAGAAGCTCGTCGTGTTGGAGAAACGACTTTGGCAATTTTGGAAAGGACAATCAGTACTGAAAAATCTGAAATAATTGCAAAGATATTTGTTGCTTATGGTCTTGGTCATCTTAGAGAAACCGATTTTCGTAGATTGAGTGAAGCAATTGATCGTTCCTTTGTTGATGATTTAAAGAAGTTGGTAAAATTGCATAAAGTTCCAGATAAATCAAAAGAAGAATTTTTGGCGTTTTTACTTCCATCAGGTTTCACAATATCTGTTGGTGGCGAACAACTTGACGATTTCGGTCAAATTTATTATAAAGTTACTTCTTTGGGAAACAAATTTCGTACAGCATATTATGTTGGAAAGAAGCATATTGGAGAATAGACTGAAACACCCATTATAATTAATATGAGGCGACAGTTCTCTAATAGAACAAGGCTAATGCAGTTTTTTTTGTAACTTCCCGTGATTTTTTTGTTATTTGAAATGAAAGTTAACCCCGCGTTAATCGGCCCTGCCTTCAGTTTAGAGGATTCGGCATAAATTTTGATGTTTCAGATTCTAGTAAAATTGGGTTGCGTTTACAAAGTCGGCGGGCAGCTTACGCTATCGTTAGGTTAAAAGGAGAAAAAATGATGCCAAATAGAATTTCATTGGTAACTTACAACTTGTGGAACACAGAGTGGTGGCCGGCGCGCGAACCAGCTCTCAGAGAATATCTAAAAGTTTTCAAGCCAGATATCTTGTGTATACAAGAATTAAGAAAAGAGACGCTTCAGTGCATTAGCGAAAGTCTGGACACCCATGCATATATCAAAGATGCGTTGCCAGGGTGGACGTGCGAAAGTAATATCTTTTGGAATAAAGACTATTTCACAGAGCTTGCACATGGGTTGGAAGAGTTAGAGATGCCAGAGCAAGACAGGGGATTTTTTTGGGTGCGGCTCAAGCTTAAAGGGCAGGACAAAACAATTTTCATCTCCACTGCCCATTTCACCTGGCAAGGACACCACGAAGAAATAGAGACTGGTTTAACTGCACGTAATAGACAAGCACGTCAGACCCTCGCGCATTTGAAAAGACTGGTTAATAAAGATGAAGCGGCCTTTTTTATGGGCGACCTTAATGACCCAGTTATTCCGCATTTGTTTTTTCCTGAGGCAGGGTATGAATCTTGTTTTAAAGAGCTGAATTTATTATGCCCCTCAACATTTCCAGCTTTGCCTACCACCTCTGATATCCGTGAAAACCAGACAATTGATTGGCTTTTTAGCAATAGAAAAGCAGAAACAATTGCTGCCTTTGTCCCTCAGTTCTATTTTGAAGGTTTTGCGCCTTCAGACCATTGGCCGATACATGCCATCTATCAATTATAATATTATGAGGTTATTTAAAAAACTCAGGTAGACTTTTCCCAGCCTAACCCAACTTCTACGAAAATGTGGGCTGTCTACTTAGAAAACTCTTAGACAAAAAAACACAAACAGGGACTTCCTTACGAAGTCCCTGTTTTTTTTAAGATTGGGTCTGGGATGAGCAGAAAAACATTCACGTTGAAGAAATATTGATCGAAGGCTCACAAGCTCAAAACGTGTACGAATCGGTTTTTCATCCAAAATAGATGCAGTTATAATATCCCCGAGGTAAAAAGTGATGAAAGTGAATAGAAGTCAAAAATTGCCTATCAAAATGTGGCTGGATGATATTGAAGAGGGCGCGTTATCACAGGCGCGCGATTTAGCCAATCTCTTTTTCGCGTGGAAATGGATCGCGATCATGCCAGATAGCCATCAGGGTTACGGGATGCCGATCGGCGGTGTGCTGGCTTCAAAAGAGATGATCGTGCCGAACGCGGTCGGGGTGGATATTGGCTGCGGGATGATTGCATCGAAACTCTCGCTGACCGAGATTGATACGCCAACGGTCAAAGAAATTATGGCGGGAATTAGAGAAAAAATCCCCGTTGGCTTTAGGCATAACGAAACTGCGCAAAAATGGGATGGCTTTGATGATGCCCCCGATATTCCCGTCATTCAGCGGGAATTGAAATCGGCGCGCAAGCAACTTGGTACTTTGGGCGGCGGGAATCACTTTATCGAAATTCAGCGCGGCGACGATGGGCATATTTGGCTCATGATCCATTCTGGCTCACGTAATTTTGGCTATCAAACAGCCAGAGAATATCATAATATCGCCAAGAAACTCTGCGAGCAGTGGCGTTCTGATATTCCTAATCGAGATCTATCCTTTTTGCCAATGGATATGGAAATCGGCAGAGAGTATTACGAAGCCATGAATTACGCCTTGCGTTTTGCTCAGGCAAATAGAGATCTGATGATGGCGAAAATTTTTTCCATTATTCAGCAGATTACGGGCGCAAAGGTTGAGCGCGAAATCAATATCCATCATAATTACGCGGCTTTTGAAAATCATTTTGGCAAAGATGTGCTCATCCACCGCAAGGGCGCAACGAAGGCTACGGCGGGGCTGGCGGGCATTATTCCTGGCTCGATGGGCACGAGTAGTTATATCGTCGAAGGTCTCGGCAACCCCGAATCTTTCATGTCCTGCTCGCATGGCGCGGGTCGAAAAATGGGGCGCAAGGCGGCAAAGCATCAGCTAAATCTCAGAGATGAGCAGGTAAAAATGAAAGGCATCGTTCACGGATTACGCTCAAAAAAAGGCCTCGATGAAGCCCCCGGAGCGTATAAAGATATTGATATTGTGATGGAAAATCAGAAGGATTTGGTGAAAGTGTCTGTGAAGCTCAAGCCTTTAGGAGTGATTAAGGGATGATGTGCCGCGTCGCACGTGATTTGGGCTTGCTTGCCCTTAATTAATATCTTTTTGACGTAGACATCTTCTAGTGAATCTTCCGTCCAAAGCCACTTTTCAACGACGATAAAAAATGCTGAAATTAAAAAATATCCACAAAACCTACGAAGGAAAGCCGCTTTTACATGGCATCTCTCTTGAAGTTGCCGAGGGGGAAACCGTTTGCTTATTAGGCCCCTCGGGCAGTGGGAAATCTACTTTGTTGCGGATTATTTCAGGCTTGGAAACTGCCGAAGCTGGCGATGTGTTTTGGAAGGGAAAAGATTTTTCAACTGTACCACCACATGAGCGTAATTTTGGTTTGATCTTTCAGGATTATGCGCTTTTTCCACATTTGAATGTTTTTGAGAATGTGGCTTTTGGCTTGAAGATGCAGAAGATGGGGAAAGAAGAAACCCGAGAACGTGTAAATGAATCTCTTAAGCAGGTAGATTTGCTCGGCTTTGAATCTCGGCGTGTGACCGATCTCTCTGGTGGCGAGCAGCAGCGGGTGGCGTTGGCGCGTGCTCTGGCTCCACGCCCGCGATTGTTGTTGTTTGATGAGCCGCTGGGGGCTTTAGATCGAAAACTGCGTGAATATCTCTTGGCAGAATTGCGCGGGATTTTGCGGAGTAGCGGTGTTCCTGCTATTTATGTGACCCATGACCAAGAGGAAGCCTTCACCATCGCCGACCGCGTGATGCTGCTCCACGAGGGGAAAATTGCCCAAGAAGGGGATCCTGCGGAGGTGTATGCAAATCCCGTTGATGGGTGGGTGGCAGGGTTTTTGGATGCAGGAAATGTGCTAGAGGGCAAGATGTTGGGAGATGGTTTGGTGGAGACGTTCTTGGGGATCGTGAAAATGCCTCTTGAGCGGGAGCAAGCTAAGGGCACGTCCGTTTCGCTCTTGATCCGTCCTGAAGATATAGCTCTTGGAGATGAAAAATCCCCTTTGCGTGGGCGTGTGGAGGATATCCGATTCCAGCAAAATAAATATAAGGTCAGTTTGGAGGGCGGGTTTTATTTTTATCTCTCTGACCCTCCACAAGCGGACGAAGAGATTGGGGTGGAAATTCAGCTCGATAAAATCAGGTTTTTAGATGTCAAATTAGAGTAGTGATTGAAGCCGGTATATGTTAGGATATGCCATTGAATTTTCTATCCGTCTAAATCAGGATAATATCTCTGAATAGGATTTTATTATGCCTTTCTCAATCATCTTGCTAAATGTTGCTCTTATCTGGTTTATTGCTGTGATTACCCCCGGCCCTAACTTTTTCATCACTGTAAAGACGGCTGTCGGGCAAAGTAGACGTACTGCATTTTTCGTCGCGCTAGGTACGAGTACTGGTGCGGTGATCTGGGGGCTATCTGGGTTTTTAGGGATAGCATTATTATTTAAAACCGCCCCCTGGATTTACCTATCCTTTAAACTCCTTGGCGGAGGCTATCTTGTATATCTTGGCTTAAAGCTTTTTACATCGCATAGTAAAGCAGGGGCTACCCAAGAAGCTATGGCTTTGGAGAATATCACTTCTTTTCAAGGATATAAACAAGGGCTTCTCACAAACTTGGCAAATCCCAAAACCGCTGTTTTTGTAACAAGTCTCTTCGCTGCAACGATGCCCTCAAATGCCCCTTTGTGGATTGGGGTTACAAGCGTTGCTGAGATGTCCATCATATCTATCTTTTGGTATACAGCCATTGCCCATATTTTCTCATCCAACCGTTTCAAGAAACTATATTTGAATAGCAAGGTATGGATAGAAAGGTTCTCAGGAATTGTTTTTATTGGCTTTGGAGTGAAATTGTTGGTGAAAGAGTAAATTTATTGAGGTAATCATGATCGTTGCTTTATTTGACTGTGATGGTACGCTTTTCTCTGCTCTATTTGGACGTGGGTTGATGAAATACACGAATTCCAAAGGTCGTAAGGGATTGGTTCGTCTTTACTATGCTTCTCTTTTAATTCCATTCTTTTTAAAGAAATTAGGGCTGATTTCGGAAGAAACTTTTTCGCGTAGAATTATTGCTAACCTGGCTATGTTCATTAAGGGTTGGAATGATGAAGAAAGCAAGGCAGCTTTTGATTGGGTAGTGAACGAATATTTGCTCTCCACCCAACGAGATGAGGTCGTATCTCGCTTACGCTCTCACCAAGCCAAAGGACATGAAATCGTACTTGTTTCAGCTCAGTATTTGCCCTCACTTGAAATTCTAGGAAAATACTTTAATGCCGATGCAATCATTGGCACAGAAGTTGAAAAAACAGAAAACCGCTATTCAGGCCGAATTACCCCTCCGGTTATTGTCGGTCAGGATAAAAATCTTAGGGTTCGTGAATTGTTTTCTTCCCAAAATCAGGAGATCGATTGGGAGGCAAGCTTTGCATATGCAGATTCGATCACGGATCTGGAACTATTCGATTTGGTTGGAAACCCAGTTGCAGTATTCCCTGATCTTAAGCTAAATGAGATAGCGCAAGCCAATAACTGGGAAATTATTGGAACGCCAACAAAATAACTTTTTTGCTGATAATAAAAAAGCCTTCTGCTTGTGAATTGGAGTTTATATGATTTTGATCTCAGAAACTATTGAATGGAAAGCCGTACATCCTGATGCTGTGATAGGTTTGCTAGAAATATCAGGCGTGGATAATATGAAAAAGTGTATCCCCTTGGACAATCGAAAGAGGGAAGTTGAAGAGCAGCTTCGCATTCAATATGGAGAATATACACGGCAGGAATTAGTCTCTCTCCCTGTGATATCAGCTTATAAGCGGTACTACAGCCGATTCAAAAAGACATATCATGTGCAACTTCAAGTCGAATCAATTGCGCAAAAAGGGAGAAAGTTGCCAAATGTCTCTCCATTGGTGGACGCAAATTTCATCGCAGAAATGGAGACTTTTATCCTAACAGCAGGACATGATGTAGAAAAATTACAAAAGCCGATTTCGATAGATATTTCGAATGAGGGAGATATAATCACGCAGATGAACGGTCAGCGTAAGCCAATCCGCGCTGGTGATATGATCATGAGAGATGCGGATGGTGTTAGTTGTTCGATCGTTTATGGGCAAGATAACCGTTCTTATATTTCGCCAGAGACATCTCATGTACTTTATGTTGCTTATGCCCCAGATGGTGTTCCCACAGAAGTCGTTATGGAGCAATTAGAGAAGATTCAAGAATATATTCAACTCTTTTCACCAAGTGCGAAGCTAGAGCAGAAGCGTTTACTTAGAGCAGAATAACGATAAGTCTATACCACAAAAAATCCCACTTCGTAATCAACGAAGTGGGATTTTCAGTATTATCCGTGTTCTTTTATCCCGCCATCGCAAAGAACATTGGGCTGAAATAGGGGATCAACCAAATCAGCCAAACAGCAACACTGAATTTGTGAAAACTTTTAATCGCCTTTTCATCATTTTTGCGAAGAACGATATAAGCCCAAAGAGCGTGAATAAACATCAGAATAATAGCGAGCAATCCTGAAATCCCGTGTACATCAAAGGTCATCCCACCAGCGTCTTCGAGCATCATTCCCGTTCCCCAAGTGTCACAAATTAACCCGAGAACAAAGAAGACCAGATGCCATTTTTTCAGCTCTCCAGAAATACGTTCGCTCCATACGCCAATGGAGTAAAAGACCAGTGCTGCTGTGATAATGATGGTAGCTGTTGAATCCATCTATTTCTCCTTAATTTATTGAATCTATTTGTAAACAGGAAACTTTTTACAAATTTTGAGAATATCTCTTTTCAAATCACTCAAAACTTCCTGATTTTCATAATTCATTAACGCGCTATCAATCATATTTGCAATTTGTACCACATATTCTCCCTCTATCCCTCTAACAGATATTGGACCTGTGCCAAGCCGCAGACCACTTGCCCTTTTGCCAGTATCTTTGGGGATATAGTTTCGATTGGTGATGATACCAATCGATTCGAGCGTGTTTTCGGCTTGCGTGCCACCAATAGCTTTGGATGTGACGTCAACAACGACCTGATGCGTATCTGTGCCGCCACCAACTAAACGATAGCCTTTTTGAACAAGTGTTGCCGCAAGGAGTTTTGCGCTGGCAATAGTTTTGTGTTGCACTTCTATGAAGCTTTTCTCTTGGGCGAGCTTCGCAATCGTTGCTTTTCCGGCGATATTGCTAACGGCTGTGGTTCCCTGCGTGCCAGGGAAAACGGCTTTATCTACGGCGCTCGAATAATCTTTTTTGCATAAAATAACGCCACCCCTGCCGCCCATCATCGTTTTGAAGGTGGTGAAAGAGACAAAGTCGGCATACTCAACGGGGCTGGGAATCAACTTCGCTGCCACCAATCCAGCAATATGCGCCATGTCTACAAATAAATACGCCCCTAAAGATTCTGCGATTTGAGCAAATTTTTCGTAATCAATCAATCTTGGGTACGAGCTTGCGCCAGCAACGATCATTTTCGGTTGGAAATCTTCCGCCTTTTTTGCCAAGGCTTCATAATCAATTAGCTCGGTCTCCAAGTCAACGGCATAATGCTGAAAATCGAAGGCTTTGCTTGTCATCGAAGCGAAATGTCCATGCGTCAAATGTCCGCCATGAGAAAGTTCCATCGCCAGCACTTTATCGCCAATATCCAGCACAGAAAAGTAGACAGCGAAATTAGCCGCCGATCCTGTATGTGGTTGGACATTAGCGTGCTCTGCGCCAAAGAGTTCTTTCATTCGGTCAATGGCGAGGTTTTCGATCACGTCCACGTGCTCACAGCCAGCATGGTATCGCTTGCCCGGATAACCTTCAATTGTTTTATGGTTCAGAACCGATCCCATTTCTTCAAGAATGGATTTGGGCATATGAGTCTCGGATGCTACGAGGTCAATCGTATTTTCGATTCTCTCAGCTTCTTTTTGGATTAATTCGAAGATTTTGGGGTCGTCGTGTTTTAGGTTATTCATTTTAGAAAAAGCCTTTTTATTACAATCTCAGCTTTGCTCCACAAGAACGACAGAACTTATCACCAGAGCGAGCGCGACTACCACAATCGTGGCAGTGAACTGCTGGGCCACTGGGTTTATGTCGTTTACGGCTTTCTTTTGATGTATTGTCACCACGTCCTGCTAGGAAGAAATAAAGTAGCCCACCAACAATCAACAAGACGCCTACGCCCACTAAAACAGTAGGCATAGACTCGCTTATGGAAAAACTACCTGATGAGTTTTCGTCTAATCCGCCCACTTCTACGGGCATCGAAGAGACGGTAAAATTGTCGTTGTTTTTCTCATAAGAGAGCGATAAAGTAAAAGCTTTATTTGCTTCTACGCCATTTATTGCGAGTGTATGGTATGTCATCCCTTCTGGTAGAGGAGTAGCATTTGAAAATACGGGTGTAAGTGCCAAATTCGTTGCACTTGGGGGTTCCTGAAACTCTAAAAATAACGCATTTACATCATAATCACTTTCCCATAAAAAGGAGAAATTACGCGTTCCTCCATTTTTCTCCAGAGGGGTATAGTATTCCACTCTATACGCTGTTAGTTCATCAATAACAAGGGTGATGATCATCCAATCTCCCTCTCGGATAGGAGGATCATAAGGGACGGTCAGCATCGTATCTGCTGAAAGTTTGGCGACCGCATTTACTTCAGCATTTGCAGGTACACGGACGCGTAATTCGGTTGGGAGGGGGGTATCCTCTGCTAAAGAGAAGGAATACATCACCAGCATATCCGACCGATCGTACTCGGGCCAGAGTTGAACGCTTAATTCATTAATCGTCAGATCGCTTTGTGCATAAGCCAATGTTGGCAGTAGCAGCAAGCTTATTGCCAAGATGAAAAGAAAAGTTTTTCGCATTAGAGAATATCTCCTAAGTTTTTATTTCCCGAATCTTACCACGATTAGCCTTTGCGCTTAGAAGTTGCCAAAAGGTTTTATTGAGTGGTGTTGGCAGACAGAACTTTTCCCCCACGCGCGTAATTGCTCCACAAATGGCATCAATTTCGGTTGGTGCACCACGTTGCAAATCTTGCAACATCGAAGAAATATTCGTGGATGTTCGCCTCGCTACATTTTCTGCTGCATCAACGGGATCCTCAAACGAAAGCGGGATATTTTGTGCTTCTGCAACGGATGCGGTCTCTCGCGCCAATTCTCCCATCAATACTCTTGCTTCTGGAATTTTCAGCAAATCTCCATTGTGGATATCCAAAAGCGCGGTCAGTGGGTTGATTGCCGCATTAATCACCAATTTGCTCCAAACTAAAGATTGGACATTCGGGACGCTCTCAAGGTAGAAATTTGCTTCCGTTAAAAGAGCGTTTACCGGTCTCAAACGTGGATGCGTCTCCACCAAAACTTTGGCATCTCCGCTAATTTTCACGATTCCCGGAGCTTGCAATGATGCGCCCACGATCGTCACACCTTGTGCTACGCGCTCTGCGCCTAAAATATCGCTCAAAACTTCTCCATTCCCTAAACCATTTTGGAGGGTAAGCACAATGCCATCTTCGGTAAGACATTTTTTTAGCTGATGCGCGATTCTTTCAGTTTGCCACGATTTGACCAAGATAATCGCGTAATGTACTTTTTCGCAACTGCGCGTAGCCTTTACAAGCCCAATAATTTCATCATTATCCGGGAGAATTAATTTCACTCCATTTTTATTTAACGCGTCAATGCCTTCAACCCATGAGCCAAGCATCGATACATCAACGCCCACAGACGATAATTTTGCGGCAAAAAGTGTGGCCAACGCGCCCGTTCCTACAATGAGAATTTTGTCTTTTTTCATATTCCTCCTCGTAGTGACGACTTCAGTCGTCCATTTTGCCATAGAGAAGGACTAAAGTCCTTACTACGAGGGAAATACTGAAAACTGACCACTGAATACTCTTTACTCATCACTCTTCACTGCTAACTGAAACGCATCCCACTCTTCTTCCTTCATTTCTACAGAATGTTCTTTTGCGGGAAACGCCCTGCTTTCCACCTCTTCAATATATTTGCTGAAAGCATCTTGTGTATTACTATGTAATTCAGCATATTTCTTTACAAATCGTGGGGTGAACCTATCGAAGAGACCGAGCATATCATGGGTGACTAAAACTTGTCCATCACAGCCTGCTCCTGCTCCGATGCCGATGGTGGGGATGTCGAGTTGCTCGGAGATGTACGTTGCTAATTTGGCAGGAATCGATTCGAGGACAATGCTGAAGCATCCAGCTTCTTGCAGGCGATGTGCATCGTCGAGAATCTGCTGACCAGCGGAAGCAAGTTTACCCTGCGCGCGGAATCCGCCAAGTTGATGCACGGATTGAGGAGTCAGCCCGAGATGTCCCATCACGGGGATGCCGGCACTCACTATCAATCGAATCGCATCCAGACGTTCTTTTCCTCCCTCGAGTTTGACCGCGTCCATACCAGCTTCCTGCAAAAATCGCCCTGCGTTACGGAGGGCTTCCTGTGCGGAGATTTGATAGGACATGAAGGGCATATCGCCTATCAGCAGAGGATATTTTGCCCCCCGCGAGACAGCTTTGCAGTGGTGGAGCATGTCGTCCATCGTGACGGGGAGGGTGGTTTCGTAGCCCAGCACGACCATGCCGAGCGAATCACCGACCAAGATGGAATCAATGCCTGCCTGATCCATAATTTGGGCGGTGGAGTAGTCGTAAGCCGTTAAGACGCTAATTGGCTCCCCTTGCTTTTTCTTCTGTTGGAATGTATGCGTGGTGATTTTTTTGCGCGCCGAGCTAAGCGAGTGTAGGGGCGCAGTGGGGGGTGTGGACATGGTACTCTCCTTTGGGTAGAGTCCGTTTAGGAATTGGAGACACTCGATTTTTTAGAAAAAAAAGTGTCTTTAGTATATTTCGCCGTCGCGTTCATGCGTAAACAGATACGCGCGGTGGGGCTATTATGGCGTAAAGTTGGAGAAAAGGAAAGGGGAAATTTTGTATACGGAGTGCGGTTAAATAAAAAAGACCCTTGGAAGGTCCTTTTTATTTATCATTGCCGAAAGCGAGTCCGCTCTACGCGGGTTGGGCTGCTTTGCCTAAATACAACAACGTTAGTTCAACCAACTACATTGCGTGGGTAACTGAGTTTAGCATTTTGAGCTACGCTTAAATCAATCTCCAGCGTTAGAAAGGGGTGCTCGCGTGACGTTAGACCCAATACATGCCCCTCTTCTGGCTCAATTATCCAGCCGCCCCCACCCCACTCTATATTGCCTTTCTTTCCATAACTGTAATTTGATGATAAAGAATAGGCTCCCGATACTACCGCAGCCGCTCTACCTCCAGCAAGCCATTTGTCGATTGATGTTATCTCGGTTGCACGAGGCGTGACCAAGAGCTCAATCCCTTCTTTGGCATATTCGCGGGCATGAACGTTAAACCATAATTCGGTGCAAATTAAGAAGCCTATTGTTCCTTTCTGACTCTGGATTACTGAAAAAACGCCATCCCCCCTGTCATACCAAGAAGCTTCCCACCAGCCTTCATCGTCAGGAAGGTAGTATTTTCTATGGACGCCTTGATAGCCATTCGTGCTATCCCAGATAAAACCCTCATTGAATTTCTTTTGCTTTTGAACGACTGGACGGGTGCTAATTACGAGTGTCGATTCTAATTCAGTGAGTCGTGTTATCCAGCGATCATGCGCTTCGACAGAGGCTTTCCATACATCATCGTCAACTTGATTTCCACGGGCGATCCAAGGGTAAAATGGCATCTCTGGCAGCAATACCAAATCACTGGATTCAGATTTCACATGCGCAGCAAGCTCCTGCCAATCTTGTTCTAAATATTCTGGTTCATTTCTGAGTTCACATACAGTTACTTTCATTTTAATCATCCTTGTATTTAAATTCAGCGCACTCAGGTGCGCGCGGTGGATTTAAGTATAGCTGTGAATGCCGCCTACCAAACCATTGGTACATATCCCTCATGGATATAATTGGAGATCATTTCACCTACATACTCTACTTGGATTCCGATTTTAGTTAATTTCTCACTTTTCTTATCTTTATCTGCTATAAATTTACAAGCTACGACCGCCTCGTCTATTTCTTGATATTCTTTGACGCGCACCTGAAGTTCTTCATCGACTAAAAGTAAATCTTGGGCGGGGCCGAAAAAGATGATCTTTACCTCTTCCATCCAGCCGTGTTTGAGGGCGTTGATCGCATACATTGCGCCAGTGCGGGCTTTTCCTGCATCTGATGTGCTAATAATGACCACGATTTTTTTGCTCATATTTTCTCTTTTTCTTCGAATGCCTCGCTGCGTTAATGCAGCCAATCTCAATTTTATCATTCTCGTATTTTTGCTTTTGTTAGAGAACCCGTTATAATAGGGGCAGTGTAATTTATAATTCGACTCATAGGTGCAGCACACCTGTCTAAAAATAGGAGACTCTCATGCGAAAATTCTTTGGTTTTATGATTGGCATCGTCGTTGGTGCTTTGGTTGGCTCAACCATTGCCCTTTTGCTCGCCCCCGAATCTGGTGAAGAGTTGCGCGGTCAATTGCGTGAACGCGGTTTGTCTGTGCAGGCTGAAATTCGCAATGCGGCAGATGTGCGCCGCATCGAATTACGTGATCGTTTAGATGAGTTGCGCACGCCGCCTGAGGCGTAATCCCCGAACCTGAGAGGTCTTAAAGACCTCTCAGGTTTTTATAGAATTGCTCCGCCTGCGCCATGCTGTGATTATAGTCAGCACGCTCAGTGATGATTTTCTGATTTTCTACGATGGCTTGCTCACGCAAGTCATCGTCGTTTAAGGCACGCAGTATCGCATTAGCCAATGCTTTTTCATCAGCGGGATCGATCAAGAGACCGTTTACTTCGGGCGTGATCCATTCTCGGATGGATTCCAAATCTCCGGCGATGGGGAAGCACCCACACGCTATGCCTTCGAGGAGCGAATTCGGAGTCCCGTCATGAGTGCTGGGGGATACCAAAACCTGGGCGCGACGGAACGTGTTTGCCAGTTGCTCCCGTTTAAGGGGCGGAGTTAGCTCAACAGATTTTTCCACGTTAAATTCTCGAATCCAGGCTTCTGCCTGAACTTCACCAGCCATTGTTGGGCAGATGAACTTTACCTCAGGGCGTTCCGCCAAAACAAGCGGAATCGCTTTGAAAAAAATATCATTGCGGATATAGCTTCTGAAGCCACGCGGATTGATGACGAGCAGTTCTCTAGCCCCGAAAGGTTTTATTGTGTTACCTTTTTTATGAGGTGATGTTGAAGGTTTAGATTCTGGTTTAACTATGTTGCGATTGAAACCTTTTGGGTCTTCATTAGGGGTGGGCGGATAAAAAAGATTACGATCAATCCCACCTGCACCGGGTAAGACAATGCTGGGAAGTGCGGTATTAAAGCCCCATTTTTCCGCGAGTTTGATATCGCGGTGACAATCAGCGTGGAGGGCATCAGCGAGTTGGAGCGTTTGGCGCGTATATTTTCGCATCAGTGGGGAAGCAGGGGCGTGAAGCGTAAAATCGTTTCCCCAAATAGAGATCAGTAGTGGTGGGAAGTTTTTGCCAGCAAGTTTTTTTGCGGTTGATGCGAGCATTCCTTCGTAGGGGACGCGCATGGCGTGGACAATATCTGGTTGAATCTCAGCGATGAGTTCGTTGAGTTTCAGCGCGGCTTTGGGGAGGGTGAGTGGTCCCAGCCAATGCCGAATGGCAGTACGCAGGTTCATCGTTGCCGCGCCCCAAAGGGGCGATTTCTTTTTTTGACGGGACCCAGCTGAAGGTGTAGATTTTGCTTGGCTGAAAGCAGCAGGTATAAAGTCCACGTGCGCTAACGTCAAATTTGGGGAGACGGGAAAAGTTGAAGCGAGGAAAACTTCGTATTCGCGCGTCGTCCAGTATTTAATCCAATTAAGAGCGATGGGGGAGCGTCCATCAGCGACAAATAGTATTTTCATGAACTAGACTATACCAAGAAAAAAATCCCCTGCCAAGTTGCAGGATGAGGCAAGGCATAGTATATTTAGCGAGTCTTTATAAGTAGAGTTTTGGAGTTATTTTATGAGCGAGCAACCAACACCGAAAAAGAAAAAGAAGATGGAGTTCAAACTTTCTACCGAAATAATCGTTGCTATTTTGGGGTTATTTGGTGTTGGGGTGACAGCATATTTTGGCTATTTACAGACAACGGCACCATATAAATATGAGCGGAGTCAAACACAGACTGCTGAAGCACGGCTGACGCGTATTGCTCTCTCTGCTACGGCTACTGCGACTAGAATTCCACCGACAGGTACATCGACAGAAATACCTCCCGCTACAGAAACGCCTATTGATACGCCAACAAGAACCCCATCTCTTACACCTTCTTTAACCCCAACTAAAAAGGGACGACCAGAAGGGTTGCGTTATTGCATCAATGCTTTTTCTGTGAATGTACGTTTGGGACCAAGTACGCAATATGGTGCATTTGGCAATTTGCGTGGTGAAGATTGTTTGTATTTTGATGCAGCGAATGTGGAGGGGACATGGTTACGGATCGCACCTAATCAACCTGAAGAGTATGCTGATTTGGAGCGAGGCTGGGTGTATATTGAGCTATTGGGCTTGGATGAAAATAAACGCCTACCGGCAATTACGCTAACTCCCACGCCAACCTTTACCCCCTCGCCGACCTTAACACCTTCGCTGACCCCAACGCCAACCATAACGCCTACACCGACTTTTACAGCAACGCCGACAGCGTCAGGATAAGTGCAGTGTGTATGAATTTTCTATAAAATTGCAATAAAAAGAGATGACAATGCGCATTGTCGTCTCTTTGGTTTTTCTGGTATATTCAGAGCCGCTAAAAATTGTGTAAAAAACACTTTTGAGAGGAAAATTATGAAACAAATATGTGTAGTTGGTGTTGGTTATGTAGGTCTCGTTTCCGGGGCCTGCTTTGCCGACCTTGGTAATCGTGTGATTGCCTTAGATATTGATGAAAAGCGTGTAGAAAATCTTAATAAAGGCATAATGCCGATCTACGAGCCGGGGCTTGACGAGTTGGTTGAGCGCAACGTGAAAGCGGGGCGTTTATCTTTTACGACTTCTTATGAAGAAGCTCTCAAGGGTGCTGAGTTTGCTTTCATCGCGGTCGGGACGCCTTCTGGCGTAGACGGCGATGCTGACTTGCAATATGTTGCATCCGCTGCGCGTGCTGTTGCTGAAAATATGACCGATGAATTGATCCTGATCAACAAATCCACCGTGCCAGTTGGGACAGGAGATTGGGTTGCGAATATAGTCAAAGAAGCACAAGTGGAACCTATCGGTTTCTCTGTCGTTTCTTGCCCTGAATTCTTGCGTGAAGGTTCGGCGATTACCGACTTTATGAACCCACATCGCACTGTTTTGGGATCGCAGGACGTAGAAGCAGCAGAAAAAGTTGCTCATCTTCACCTCCCCTTGCGTGCGCCGATCGTTATTACAAACCTCCGCACGGCAGAGATGATCAAATATGCATCCAATGCTTTCTTGGCAACAAAAATCTCATTCATCAACGAAGTTGCCGATATTTGCGAAGCCTTGGGCGCAGATGTAAAAGAAGTTGCTGTTGGGATGGGCTACGACAAACGCATCGGCCCTATGTTCCTCGATGCTGGTCTTGGTTGGGGTGGTTCCTGTTTCCCTAAAGACGTGAAAGCTCTTGCTTTTATGGCTGAAGAAAAAGGACTTGATCCTAAGATTCTTAATAAGACACTCGATGTTAACTATATACGCCGCGATATGGTTGTTGAGCGTACTACCGAGATGCTTGGCGGTAACGTAAAAGGCAAAACCATTGGATTGCTGGGACTCGCCTTCAAGCCGAATACCGATGATATGCGGGATGCCCCTTCGATAGACATCGCCAATGCCCTCAACACCGCTGGTGCGTCCGTGCGTGGATATGATCCCGTTTCGATGGATGTAGCCCGAGATATGCTCCCTGCCGTTGAAATGTACGACGATCCCTACTCAATGGCAAAAGACTGTGACGCCTTGGTTGTTGTTACTGAGTGGAATGAATTTAAACAGCTTAGTCTTAAAAAGCTTAAAGGCTTAATGAAGAAAAAACCTGTTATTTTCGATGGACGCAATATCTATGATCCCGCCCATGTGCGTGAACTTGGTTTCAATTACCGAGGCATGGGGCGTGGTTTCAATGGTACTGGAATATAAACCAGTAAATCGGTAAATTAAAGAAATAGAAAATCAGGAATCATGCAATCCCTTGCGCTGATTCCTGATTTCTTTTATCCTCAAGCC
>JABGOQ010000037.1:16294-36923 GCA_018645405.1 Anaerolineae bacterium
TGATACCTGATACCTGATACCTGATACCTGATACCTGATACCTGATACCTGATACCTGATACTATATTATGACAACTCCTCCCGTCTGTGACTACGAAGGCTCCGACTACCAAACCTCCTTTTGGGACGAAGGTGGCCGTGCTTATGAAGACCAAGCCGAAGCAATTGCGTTAAAACGTCTATTACCTCAAAGCGGAAAACTGCTCCTTGAAATTGGTGCAGGTGCAGGACGCAACACGCCCCGTTATCAAAATTACGAGCGCGTTGTTCTTCTTGATTATTCACGCACCCAACTCCAGCAGGCACAGGAGCGGCTCGGTGAAAACGATCGTTATGTCTACGTTGCTGCTGATGCTTATAAACTGCCTTTTGTAAATGGACTTTTCGATGGTGCAACCATGATTCGCACCCTGCATCATATGCAAGATGCCCCAGCCGTCTTACGTCAGGTACGTCGCGTTCTTCAGCCCGCGTCAAAATTCATTCTTGAATATGCCAGCAAGCTGAATCTAAAAGCCATCTTGCGCTATTTATTCCGCCGCCAAGATTGGAGTCCCTTCACGCCTGAGCAAGTTGAATTCGTTTCCCTAAATTTCGACTTTCACCCCAAAACGATTAGAAAATGGCTCAAAGAAGAAGATTTCAAACTTGAACGTCAGTTGACCGTTTCTCATTTTCGGATAGATATTATTAAACGTATTTTCCCTGCATCCTTTTTGGCGTGGCTTGACTCCCTTGCCCAATTTACAGGGAATTTATGGCAGCTTACGCCATCGGTTTTTACGCTTAGCGAAACGCTGAGCAAAACGGAAATTGCACCAGAAGGTGCATTCTTCCAATGTCCAGAATGTAGCCACGCACCACTCGAGGAAAAACCTGATATGCTTCTTTGTCTCGAGTGCGATGCAAAATATGCAATCAATAAGGGCATTTACGATTTTCGTGAACCAATTAAGTAATGCGCTGGATTTACCTTTCTCCTCATCTCGATGATGCCATTTTTTCTTGCGGCGGAATTATATTTGAACAAAGAAAAGCAGGAATCTCTGTAGAAATTTGGAATTGGATGAGTGGGATTCCTTCCGCTGATATGCCCCTTTCCTATCTAGCCCGCTCAGTACACGCGGAATGGGGGCTTGCTTCCGCTAAAGAAGTTTTAGATTGCCGTTTGGCAGAAGATCATTTAGCAGTGAAGCGTGTAGATGCATCTTCTCGTTATTTCGATTTTCTCGATTGCATCTATCGACACGATAAGCTTAGTTCACCTCTCTACACTGATGATATTTTCGTCCCGCCACATAAGGCAGATGATGCTTTAGTTCCCCAAATTGCAAAAAGAATGCAAGAGAATCTCCATCCCGATGATGTCGTTGTTTGCCCGCTGACCATTGGCAATCACCCTGATCATGTTATTGTTCGTCGGGCGGCTGAGGAGATGGGGCGTCCGCTTTTATATTATGCTGATATCCCCTATGCGCTTTGGTATCCGGAGCAATTGGCTGAAATAACGGAAGATGTAGAAGCCGAGATTTACTCCGTTTCAGAAGAAGGATTGCGCGTTTGGCAGGAGGCGGCATCTGCTTATGCAACCCAATTAACGGTACTTTTTGGGGGAGAAGAGATGATGAAAAAGGCTCTCAAGTTGAATTGGCGAGCGAAGCAGTATATCCAACTTTTTCGATAAATCTTAAAATCTCCGCATTGTCAAACCCTTACAGTACTCCCGATATTCAAATCAAGTTTCTAATTATGTAGGTTTGGTAAAGATTGGATGCTTTTGCCTTGTTTGCTCTTTTGAACTTGGGTAAAATGAATAGAAAATGTCTAAAAATATTTTAAGGAGAAAGAAATGAAACGTTTGTTAAGTTTGAGCTTTGTCTTGGTGCTTGTTTTAGGGGCTTGTTCATCTGCACCTGCTGCTGAGGAGGCTGCGTCAGAGAGTGGCCCTGGTTCGATGATGATGGGTGGACATAGCACAACAATGAGTTTTCATCATGCCGAAGTTCCTGATGCCTATGTCGGAATGAAAAGCTCTGTTGAAGCTGATGCAGAATCTATCGCGCGTGGTATGGATGTTTATACACTTACCTGTGCTGTTTGTCATGGTGATGGCGGTATGGGTGATGGACCTGCCGGTGCGGCTCTTGATCCTTCGCCTGCGCCGGTAGCGCATACGAGCCAGATGATGGGTGATGGTTATCTGTTCTGGCGTGTCAGTGAAGGTGGCGTTGATGAGGGGACGGGGATGGCTGCTTATAAAGCTATTCTTAGTGAAGAGGAAATTTGGGATGTGATCAACTATATCCGTGCTTTAGGTAGCGGTGATGTTATGCCTCCAGAGAATGGTGTTGGCGGGGCTGCTTATGACCCGGCTGCTGAGCGTGCTAATCACGAATCTATGTTGGCTGAAGCACTCTCTCAGGATTTGATTGATACTGACCAATCTAATAATTTTATGCTGGTACATGATGCCTTGGATGCTTATATTCTCGAAAATGATATTAGCCCTGGTTCCGAGGGAATTGGCGGTCAGCAGGATGAGATTTTTGCAGCTTTAGTTGAAGCTGGTACGTTGACGCAAGAGCAAGTGGATAGCTTCAATGAAGTCCATGAGTTGCTTTTAGATGAAGGGTTGATGAACTAGAAGTGTAATATACACGATAAAAAAAGCCGCTGGAGATTTTGTCTCCAGCGGCTTTTTTCTTTGTTTGGTGACCCGATGTTCAGCGCATCTTGCAAATGCAACGCACATCTCTATTTGAGTAAAAAGATTAGAGCTTATCGAAATACTCGTCCATTACTTTGATGAATGCCTGAATTTCAGTTCTTGACGGCTGATTCAGAAGTTTGTCTACAGATTCCGCGTCCCGCGGGGAGGCAGGCCAATTATCCGCGCGTGCGACTCGCAGAGCGATTCTCGCCGCGAGGGATGAGGCATCCCGTAATCCGAGCAGGGTGACTTTATCCACCGTATCATATTGGGTATGTCCGTAGCCGCGCCCTGTCATTGACTGGCGAACAGATTCGATGCCACCTGTAATGACGCCCTTGAGCAGGAAGGGGTAGTGATCGGACGCGGAGTGGAAGCTTTGCCCAATGGCAAAATTGAGTGCCATATCTTCTCGGTAGTCCTCGAAGGTGTTCTGGAGCTCATCCCACGCATGGAGATTGATGTCTTTGAAGGGGGCGCCACCAGCGCCATCCATATTGAGATAGAAACGGATTTTATGCAACTCATCTGCGTGAGCGCGGGCGTATTCATATGAGCCGAGAAGCCCAATCTCTTCAACGCCCCACATCACAAAACGGAGCGTGCGCGGTAATTTGGGTGCATATTTTGCGAGGACGCGAGCTGCTTCCATTACTGAAACAACGCCCGAGGCTGGGTCACTGGCTCCCTGCGCAATATCGTGCCCGTCGTAGTGGCTGCCGAGCATGATGATCTCTTCAGGTTTTTCAGCACCAGATAAATCACCAACAACATTCCAAGATGTCATTTTGGCGAGTTTATCAGTGCTTTTCAAGCGAATTTTGACCGTGCCCTTACGTTTGGCAAGCCGCTCAATAAACGCGCCATCTTCTTTTGTGATCGAAATTGCAGGGATTGGGCCTGCCACGCCGTGACTGCCGACTCCGCCCGTTGCGGGGCCGTAGCCGGGATAATGATTAACAAAGATAAATCCTGTTGCGCCTGCAAGCAAGCTGCGCCCATATTTTTCTTGGCGATGTATCCAGCGTTTGATCCCTTTCGGGTATAACACGCTGTTTGTCATCAAAAATTTACCCGCAATTTCATCGCTTTTCGCATCAAAATCTGTGGGGAAACCCTCGCCAATATCGAAAATCTCAGCTTCCATCTCAATTGGCGGCGAATGTGGTAGCGTGATACAAGGGATCGTCTTCTGAATCGGGCTGATGATCTCCAGCGTAGCTTCGCCGCGTTCCCAGCCGAGATATTCGAAAGGCTCAAGATGCACATTGGTTAAGCCATATTCTTCAAACTTGGCTTTGATGAAATCAGCTGCGAGCTTTTCGCCCTCCGTGCCACCAAAACGAGAACCGAAATCGTCGCAAAGGATTTCAAGATTATTCATACTTTCACGGCTAGAGTAGATGTCGCCGAGAATTTCTTGGTCGAGAGAAAGGTGGGGATTGGTCATATTTTTTCCTTTTGTGGGTGGGGAATAGTGATTAGGTAATTGGGAATTCGGGATGAGGGTTTTCAATGAGATTAGGGTTTTCTCGTTTTCAACTCACTTCCAAGTTTATATTTTCTGTCTTCCTGTTTTTCCATGACGACAATTTGACAGTTCTTTGGATTGCGCACATTTTCAAACTCTTCGACGCTCCAATGAAACCATTTCATCAAGAAGAGGCGTAGAGTCATACCATGTGTGACAATGAGGGCATTGTCTGGGAAATTTGGTTTGCGAAAATCTCGGTGTAATGTTTCTAAAAATGTACTCACGCGGTCATAGACATCTGCCCCCGATTCCCCGTCAGGGATGCGGAAGTAAAATGTGCTGTAATCATCACGTTCATCTTTGATTTCTTTATTCTCTTCGGGGTGCCTGAGATGCCCCCATTCCTGTTCTCGAATCCGAGGATCTTCAATTGCTCGCGTAATATTTTCTTCGATACTCCCCTTCAATGCTTTAAAAGTTTGTCGAGTTCTGAAAAATGGAGAGATATAGACACTGATCTTTTCAGAGCCAATAATTTCTTTTATTTTTATCCCCGCGTTCTGCGCTTGTTCAATTCCCCTTTGGGTTAGGTTTAGTGAGAAGTCAGGGGTTTTTCCATATTGACGTAAATCAACATTTCCTTCGGATTCGCCGTGCCTGATTAGAATGATCCTTTTTGGTTTCATAGTTGCCTGTGAATATTGTTTGATATAGAAAGTATAGCACCATTGGGAAAGAAAAAGCCCGCAGAAGCGGGCTTTTCTCAAGTGATAGTTATAAAAATGTGCTCCTGCTAATCTTCTAACTCTTTGAGTGTTTGCAAATCCTTTTCCAATTTCTTCCAGCGAGTAAGAAGGCTGGCAACGTAGATGATCGTTACTGCGAAGAAGATTGCGTAACCGGCGATCATATAGCCTGAGGTATCAATCGTATTTTGAAATAACATTTTTTTATCTCCTGTTTTTATCACCACAAAGGCACAGAGTACACAAAGTTTTTCTCTGTGGACACAAAGAAATTCTTTGTGCTCTTTGTGTCTTCGTGGTGAGATTTTTTATTCTATTCCATTACCTTTAACTTCAATTGCTCAACTTTTTGCTGCAACTGCCCCAAGCGGATGCGGTTCCAGAAGAGGTCGATAAAGATAATGGTGAAGGCGAAGAGGGCGAAGAAGAAAGCAATTTTCATATCGCTGCTCATGCTAAAGCCACCTTCTGCAGCTGCACTTTTATTGCCAATCACAACGGGATGAATGGTGCGGAACATGCGAATTGATAAAAAGGTGATCGGGACAGAAATCGCGCCGACAAGGGTGTATACAGCACCGAAACGCGCTCGCCTATCAGGGTCTTCGATTCCCTGGCGTAACATCAGATATGCGAGATAGATCAACTCGACGATGGATGCCGACGTTAGGCGAGGATCCCACGTCCACCAGGTATTCCAGATTGGGCGCGCCCAGATCGAACCGAGGACGATAGTGATAAAGAAGAAGACGAGGCTGATCTCAACTGCAGCTTGCTCGACTAAATCCCATTTGAGATTTTGTGTTCGCAGATAGATAACACCGCTCACGCCTGCGGCGACAAACCCCAGCAGGCCGACCCATGCCGTCGCGACATGGAAGTAAAAGACGCGCTGTACTGCGCCCATTACTTTCTCTGTTGGGGCGAAGACAAGAGCAAGGTAGGTTGCAACGGCCAGAAGAATGAAGGACACAATGTCAAGGGTTTTGAGGGCAGATGGTTTAGATTTCATAAATTTCTCCAATAAAAAGGGGAGGGAGTAAAAGTGGGGTCACCCCACTCTTACTCCTCAACAACATAATCAAAAACCATAAAGGATATGGCGATAAAGATTACATCATAAACAACTAATAAATTCAACCAGGGTAGAATTTGGTCAAAAGGCAGGTTTTGCAAATAGCCGCCGCTGGCTTTGACGGCTGTGATCAAGACCGGCACGATAACGGGAAAAAGCAGAATAGGCAACATCACATCCCGTGTACGGGTTTGGACACTCATTGCCGAGAGTAGTGTCCCGACAGCAGCATATCCGATTGAGCCAAGCAGAATAACGAGCAGCAATCCCGGTTGAAAAAGATTGGTATTATAGAGAACACTATAAGCGGGGAGGATGATGATCTCAACGATGAGCATGAATGCCAAATTGCTGATTGCTTTGCCAAAATAGATTGCGCTGCGGTCAACGGGAGCGAGGAGTAGCCCATCCAGACAACCCCGATCTTTTTCTATAGCCATTGAACGATTTAAGCCCAAAGTCCCGGCGAAGACAAATGTGACCCAAAGAACGCCCGAGGTAACTGCGTCGCGTGTTTTTATGTCCAACTCGAGGGCAAAGTTGAAGATCAGGATGACAAGCAAGGAAAAGACCAACATTGCGGAGAGGAGTTCGCGCGAACGTAATTCTGCTGCGAGATCTTTCCATGCCACTGCGCCGATGGCACGAAGGTAGCTGTTTTTCTTTTTCATTGCTTTTTCCCCTCTTCCAAGACACCCTTGTAGAAACTCAACAAATTGCCTGAGCCAAAATCTTCATGTGTTGCCGACGCCGCAATCTTACCACGTGAGAGCACGTCAAAGCGGGTCGCTAAATCTTCGGTGCGGGCGAGATCGTGAGAGGTCATGACAACGGTGCGCCCACGCGCGGCAACGGTGCGGAGGACTTCGTCGAGCATGGTGGAGGCATCTTGGTCGAGACCGGTATATGGCTCATCGAAGAGCATCACGCTGGGGTCGTGGAGAACAGCACGTCCAATAGCAAGACGCTGCTGCATTCCACGAGAATATGTACGGACGAGGTCGTCCCGCCGCGAAGCGAGTCCCACCATCTCCAGCACTTCGTTGATGCGTGTATCTACATCGGGCAGGTTATACATCCGTCCATAAAACTTCAGGTTTTCTGTAGCGGTCAGGTCAACGTAGAGTAAGGGCTGATGGGAAACAACGCCCAAGCGGCGACGAACGTCTGCGGCGTCTTTGGGGAGTTGAAAACCGGCCACGTTAACCGCACCCATCGAAGGGCGTGCAAGCGAGGCAAGAATGCGCAAAAAGGTGGTTTTGCCTGCGCCATTGGGGCCGATTAAGGCGACGAATTCTCCATCATCAACAGAAAAATCCATACCGCGCAGGACAGTTTTTAAGCCGAAGCGTTTGACAAGTTTGCGAACTTTAATCATAAAATTGTTTTACCACAGAGCGCACAGAGAGCACGGAGAATTTTTAAACAGAAAAAACTTTGTGATCTCCGTATTCTTTGTGGTGAATTTTTTAGACCAATTCCTTCAATTGCGCTTTTAACGCTGCACGCCGTTTCTTATAAACTTCTTTTTCCATATCGCCAGAGCGGTAGGCATCATCAAGAGCGATGATGGCGTCCATCAGATTATCGGCATCGTTATACTCAACGGCATCATCATCATCATCAATTTCTTCCTCTTCATAGTCATCGTCTTCATTACGCTCACGCAAGTAGAACCATATACCAGCACCAATCAAAACGATGCCAAGTGCTAACGCACCATAAATCATATTTTGCTCTGCGCTGGGGTCGGCTCCCGTTGCACTCGAGGAAACTTTGCCAGAAATTTCCATCTCAAAAGTTGCTCCGATTGGCAAAGGCTGGCTGGAGAAAGTATTGTAGATCAAGCCCTGTGCTTCGCGCTCTCCGCTTTCCTGAAGAAAATCACTTTTGATTTTTAACCCCTGTGGACTCATTACGATCGCAGAGTCAATGGAGTAGTTGATTGTTTGTGTGAAATCTAAACTTCTTTTATAGGGCATCTCAAAAAAGACGATGATTTCATGTATTCCTGCACCTGGCAAAATAGCAGCGGTATCACCAAAGCCATCTTTTGTTTGTGTATAACGTTCTCCAAATACACCATCTTCAAATTGGATATTTGTTGCCCCTTCTGGCAGGTCCAACTCAATCACAGCTTTTCCCTCTTCTGCAGGAGCGATCGCAAATACAGTCGGGTTGGAGATTACAAAAACTTCCACCATTTGCATAATGCCTAACTCAGCATTTGGGGGTTCAAAGAAAATATGCAGACGCTCAATGCTTAATTTTGAAGCATCCGTGCTGGTTTCGTAATAGACGATCGGCAAATCGAGCGTGGTGCTGCCTTCGGTTACAAAATTGGGTTGCGATGAATAAGTAATATCGTCTTTAATGATATTGGCTAAAAAAGCACGCCCCTCTGGGCTCTCAACATCTTTGAAGAGATAGCTGCCATCGGCATCAAGTGCTGTTTCCAGCGTGAAGACTTGGTTGAACCCACCGCTTACCTGATCGTGATCATATGCTTCCAACAGGATGATGAGACCCTCGGGTAATTCTCCACCTGTTGAGCCATTGATGACTGTGCCCGTAATCGTGCCCAGACCCTCAACATCCGACTCGGACGTGGTTTCGGCTTGCTCCTGACCCTCATCAGTGGATTCGGCAACGGGCGTTGTTTCAGCCGTCTCTTCTGCAGAAGCTTCGGTAGCAACCTCTGGGGTCGCGTTTGTTTCAACAACTTCCGCAGGAATAAGATCAAAAGTAAATGAGCGGATATAACTCGTTAGCGCGAAGATTTCTGCATCATCAAGTTCAGCATTATGAGCATCCATCCCGTAATCGTTCCCGTTGATGATGATATCTGCAAGCGCGGCTGCCGAGCGGGTAGCCATAAAACTCTGGTCACTAAAATCAGTGGGGGAGGTGCCGCCTTGGCCATCTTCACCATGACATTCAGCGCATTGAGATTGGAAGATTTTCTCGCCGGTGGCGATCTCTTCATCAGATATGCTCAAGCTATAAGCATACGCGACCACATCCCAGCGCTCAGAGTCGGAGAGACTGGCAAAGGGTGGCATCAATGCTTCAAGATTACCCTCCGTGACGGCAAGATACCAATCAGCGGGAGAAGCCTGAACGGCGATAGCAGCACTTCCAATAGGAGCAGCAGGGTTGGGGAGCTTGGCACTGTCTACGCCATCACCAAGACCCGTTTCTCCATGACATGGGGTGCATTTTTCGGCAAAAATAGATGCCCCATTAGCAGCATTGGGTGTGTCTTTTGGCCAAATGGGTTCCATTGTTGGGCGTGGCGTGGGCGCAACGTGATCAGGTGGTGGGGTAATATCCTCAGCAAGAGATACACAAGCTGAGAGAGCTAATGCCAGAATGGCTAAAAAAATAAATAAACGTGATTTCATGTAATTACCTTTAATTTTTTACGTTCTTTTCCCACAGCTTGTGCAGAATTTATCTCCGCTTAAGATGGGATGTCCACAATTTGAGCAAAAACCGCCTGATTTCGCTTTGCGCTTACTGCGCCGTGCTGCGATGAGCGATTCGAGATCATCATCAAGATTTGTGGCAGGAGCATTGCCTGCACCCCCAGCCTGATGCACGTCAATTTGGCGTAAGACATCTGCGCCCTTCTTCATCAACTCTGCCCGCTGAATGGGATAATCCTCCGCGGGAACTTTGCCGAGCGTATTGTCGAATTCTAATTCTTTGAGCGCGTTAATCGCGTCATCTCGTTTTGCTAATAAAGCGGAAAGTTCCAGCTCTTCTGCAGAAACGAACTTCGCGCGTTTTTCCATATACGGTTGCGCCAAATACATCGCGACCAAAATTAGCAATGCCAGAAGTATAAATAATGCACCAATATCCATTTTTTACCTTTTTGTTTTTGCGTCACTGCGAGCCATCGATGTTCTTCGGTGGCGTGGCAGTCTCCCTTATAGTCTAGGAGATTGCTTCGTCGCGAGAAGATGCTCCTCGCAATGACATATTATGTGTTTTACTCAGCCAACAAGGAATTAACGATACTCTTGATCTGATCCGTTGAGCGGAATGGCCCTAGTTGGACATGCTGTACAACGCCATCCCTGTCGAGGAAGTAAGTCTCGGGGACACCTTGAATACGAAAGGCTTGTGAAATTTCAGTGCCCATATCAGGGCCGTTCGGGTAGGTAATGTCGTATTCTTTAAGGTAGTCGCGTGCTTCTGGCTCGGTATCTACATAGTCCACGCCGATAAAAATCACCTCGCCATCGGGTTCGTAGAAACGCCAAGCCTCTTCCAGTTCAGCGGCTTCTTGCTGGCAAGGAACACACCATGTTGCCCAAAAATTGAGCACCACGATCTTGCCGCGTAAATCGGTTAGCGAAACTTCTTGCGCATCTTTGTAGTAATAGCCTTCAAAAAGCGGCATCGTGAAGTCAAAACTTTCAGTCTCTGCGCCAGCTTGCACATTTCCTTCTCGTGCGCGTATTAACCCCATAAAGACGACCACCAGCAACGCAACTAAAACCGTCCAGACGGTAATTTGTATCCAGAGCGGCATTCCGCGATTTGGGGCAGTGTTTTCAGGGGTATTTTCTTCTGTCATAGCATTCTCCTTGCGTTCCCAATGTCTGGAGACATTGGACTTCGAAATCTCCAGATTTTGGAAATTAATCTTGCTTACGCATTTCCTCTTCAAAACGAGCGAGATAATCTTCATCTGGATTAGTTGCCTCGCCCGTGGATGTTGAGCTTGCTTCCGCTTCAAGGGCGTTTATTTCGTCGTCATCATCTTTCCATTGTTTGAATGCACGAAAAAGTACCACGATGCCGACTAAGATAATCGCTGGCGGAACAAAGTAGACCAATAAGCTAAAGCCTTCGGCGGGCGGTTCTGAGAGAACGCGCGCGCCGTAGTTATCCACAAAATATTGCTTGATCTCAGGTTCTGTCCAACCTTCGGAGAGTTTTAAGCGAATCAGTTCGCGCCATTGCTTGCAGGCTTGTGTCTCGCAAACATCGAGAGGCGTATTCTCACAAACGGGGCAAAAAAGCTGTTTAGCGATGGCGTTTACTTCATCATCGCTGATGTCGTCTGTGCCACCTTGCGCGGCAACTGTCCCCACCGAGAAGAGGGAGATTACGATGATGAGCAATATTAGGATGTTGATTTTTTTCATGTGTTTTTCCTGAGACTTCAGACCTCAGACTTTAGACATCAGATGTTTGTTTTTTTGAAATCTGAAAGCTGATGTCTGAAAACCGATGTCTATTGAACGGTAGCACGTTTACGTCGCGTGCGGTGCGGTTTTTTATCCGCATCTTCTTCATCGTCGTCTACCCATGCTGCGACAACAATCCCGAGGATGAAGACGTACCCACCAATCCAGACCCATTTGACAAGCGGATTGTGATAGAGCTTGAAGGGGGTGCTTTCGGCGGTGATGCCTTCCCAGTTGACGAGGATCACGTAGACATCATCAACGAGGGTGCTACGAACACCAGGAATGGTCATTGGTTGTCCGTCGGGATAGAGATCGAAGCGGGGGGTGAGGACTTCGATGAATTCGCCATCTTTGCTGAGATTTAACTCTGCGCGGGTGATGAGACGCCCGTCTTCGTGGCGGAATTGGTCGAGGCGATCGTATTCCAGGCTGTACCCTGCCAGTTCAATTGTCTCGCCGGTGGAGATATGTTGCTGGGTATCGGTTTGGAAAAGCTCGATGCCGAGAATACCGATGCCGATCAGCACCATGCTAATGTGGACGATATACCCACCATAGCGACGGCGATCACGTTTCATGAGTTTCCAGAGCTCTGTGAAGAAACTTTCACCCGATCTGCGACTGCGAGCACGCGCGCCACGCCAGAATTCTCGGATGGTGACGGCGATGACCAAAGCAATGAGGGTGAACCCACCGATTGCAACCCAGCTGGTGATGCCTACAGCAAGTGCCCAAATTGGGGCAATCAGTGATGCGATAGCGGGTTTCCAGAGAGAGCGTCCCAGTGTTTTGACGGTGGAGTGCCCCCAAGCTGAGAGGGGGGCAACGCCCATCAGCAAAATCAACGCGCCCCAGATGGGACCAGTTGCACGCTCATAGAAAGGTGGCCCAACGGTTACTTTGGAGCCAGTGAAAAGCTCAGAAAGGAGCGGGAAGATCACGCCCCAGAAACTGATGACGAGCAGGCTCAGGAAAAGAAGGTTGTTGAGCAAGAAAAGAGCTTCTTTGGAGAGCATAGATTTCATCTCAGTTTCAGATTTTAAATCTGCCCAGCGTTTTATGAGCAGAGAGAATGAGAAGACAAAGATAAAGCCGATGAAGGCGAAGAATAGCGGCCCAATTTCACTCTCGGCAAAAGCGTGGACGGATGACAGCACGCCAGATCGGGTCAGGAATGTCCCAAATATGATTAAGTCGAAGGTCAGAATGATGAGAATCATATTCCAATGCTTCAACATGCCCCGCTTTTCTTGAATCATCACAGAGTGCAAGAAGGCTGTGCCTGTCAGCCACGGCATAAGTGCGGCAATTTCGACAGGATCCCAGCCCCAGTATCCGCCCCAGCCGAGCACATCGTATGCCCAGCGCATCCCGAGAACGAGACCGAGTGAAAGGAAAAGCCATGCCCAGAGCGTCCAGCGGCGGGTGATTTTGAGCCAGCGATCATCGGTGCGCCCGGTAATCAGCGCGGCGATGGCGAAGGCGAAGGGGATGGTGAAAGCGACAAAGCCCAAATATTGAGCAGGGGGATGAATGATCATGCCCGGATGCCGCAAGAGGGGATTTAGCCCGCGCCCATCTAAAGGAATATCAACACCAGCGGGGATCAGTTTGAAGGGATTTTCAAAGAAAACATTCAGGGAGATGAAAAAGGCCAAGGTGATGCCCGTAACGACCAAAACCCACGGGAGCAAATCTCGGTCACGATCCCATTTTCGTAGGGTTACAGCCGAGGTGAACATAGACAGCAACCAACTCCAAAACAGGAGCGAGCCGGGCTGTCCGCCCCACCATGCCGTAATTTTTAAGTACATTGGCATCGATCGGTTTGTCACCGACCAAACATATTCCACGTCGTAACGGTCGTTGATGAGCAAATAAATCAGAATGGCCGATGCGAGCGTAATCAATGGCAATGTTAGCAACATTGCGCGTCGTCCGCTCTCGATCATCGCGGCATCTTTTTGCGATTCCCCATAAATAGCAATGCCCACGCTGTAAAGCGTGACGAGCAAGGTGATAACAAGAATTCCGTATCCTAGACTTGGGAGCATAAGTTTTCCTTAGGATTTATGGTGACTTAAGGTGACTGTCACCAATGATAGAGTCTTTCACATAATTAATGACAGCCACGCTTCGTACTTGATTTTAGCTTGGTGGCTGCTATTTAAGTTTTTTCTGATACTGGGCTTTGTCTAGCCCTCTGATTGATCTGGAACAGCTTCTTCGTACTTGGTTGGGCATTTAAGCAATAGCTCATCTGCGTAGAAGATACCGTCGGCTTCGATATGCCCTGTCATAATCGCTTGGGCTTCATCTTGCAGCAGATCGGGGATAGGACCAACATAGAGCACTTCGAGTTTTTTTCTGCTCGGGTCACGGGTTGCATCGTGCAAAACTTTGGCGAGACCACCTTGCGATTCGATTTCATCATTATCCCCAGTAACATGAGCAATAGTGAACGTGATGGTAAGTGTTTCAGGATCGTAGCTGATAGAGTCGCCGATTACGGCTCCAGAAATGCGCAGGCTCTTGCCAACAATTGCGCTTTCTTGTGCTTTGACCTCTTCAACGGTCATAAAATATTCCGCGCTGGCTTGCGTGGATGAAGCGATCAGATATATCACAGCGGCGAGAATGAGTAATCCACCGATAACAAATTTTGAGTTTTTCATAGAACAGTCTCCAGTAAAAGGTTTTTCTAAGCCTGTATATTTTCACATATTTAGATTAACCTAGTCTGAAAAACAGGACGAAGAATGTCAGGTTTTGGGTATTACAACCATACATTAATATTTAATCTCTTTGGAGAATTCTGATTTTGATTCAGAAAAAACACTACAAACACTTCACATTACCTTTACCTATCCTTTACATTCGCCCATTATATTTACGCACAAGATGATAAATAAAAAAGTTTTGTAAAGAAAAAGGAGTAAAAATGTTTAAGAAAATAGCAATAGGATTATTAGCTCTAACAGTATTAGGCGCAGGTGGTGCGGCGATGGTTTATAACGTGACAACTGTAGAGTCAGTTTCTGCGGCAGAAGAAGCACTCGTACAAGGACAAAGCCAAGGACAAGGAAATAATGCACAAGGACAGCAAGATGAAGTCCAGCAAAGTAATGGGCAAGGCAACCAAGAAATGGCAGCCGAAGGTTCTCTTGGCGAGCCGTGGATGGAAACAGGCGTTATCTCTACAATCGAAGATGTCGGTTTTGAAATGGTCTTAGAAAATGGTGAAGCTGCCTTTGTAGAATTAGGACCTCCCGATTACTGGACAAATCAAGGCGTTGTTCTCGAAGTTGGGCAGACGGTTACAGTAGATGGTTCTAATAATGAGGGCATGATCCACGCAACTGCTCTTTTGACTGCTGATGGGCAGGTTTTGCAAGTACGCAATGAAAATGGTCAGCCTTTGTGGAGTGGTGGAGTGAGCAATAGCCAGGGACAAAACGGAGAAGGTAGTGGCGAAGCCCAAATTACAATTGATGAATGGATTACTGTTGAAGGTACGCTGATGTCTTTTCAGGGCGGCAATATGAGCATGTCTACATCTGATGGTGAAATTCTAAATTTCCAAACAGGTCAACCCCGCTTCTTTGCTGAACAAAATATTACTTTTCAGGTTGGAGATGAAATCATTGTCGTTGGTTTCTATCAAGGCGAAGCGTTTCAGGCTGGCGATATTACCCAAGTCTCTACAGGTGAACGTGTGATGCTACGAGACCCCAATGGTCGCCCTCTCTGGGCGGGAGCAGGAAATGGGAAGGGAAACGGTAACAACTAAAGGTCACGCACGAAGCACAGAATAGAAGAAAGAGGAAAGATCTGTTGCGTCCCGATCTTTCTTCTTTTCTTGAAAAGGAAAAACCTATGACAGAAAAAGAATCCAAACCCACTGAAGAAACACCGCTTTATAAACGCATTTTCAAATCTATCCAGCGTGACCCGCTCGCACCAAAAGACGACCGTGGCAGAATGAAAATGGTGATGAATAGCTTGATTTTGCATGTTCACCCCACCAAAACGCCGAAATCTGCGCTGAAATTTAGTTACACTTTTGGGCTGGGCGGCTTGCTCCTTTTGCTTGGCACGGTTTTGGCGATAACGGGCGTATTGCTGATTTTTGCCTATACACCTTCACCAGATGCCGCGTATGAGAGCATGATTGCGCTTCAAACAGAAGTTTTTTTCGGAAATTTGATCCGCAATTTGCATCATTGGTCAGGCAATTTGATGGTCGTGGTGGCGGTTTTGCACCTTTTGCGCGTTTTTTATACAGCAGGGTTTAGCAAGCCGCGTGAGTTCAATTGGGCGATGGGCATTGCGCTACTTTTGCTCATTGTCGGCGCAAATTTCACGGGATATTTGCTTCCTTGGGATCAATTGGCATATTGGGCAATTACGGTGGGAGTCAGTTTGCTCGATTATGTGCCGCTGGTGGGCGAGCCACTCACACGCTTACTTTTGGGCGGTTCTGAAGTTGGTGCGGCGACCCTGACCAACTTTTATGGCTTGCATATTGCCATTATCCCGCTCTCGATTTTTGGGCTGGCTTCCTTCCATATTTGGCGGGTACGTAAAGATAAAATTACGGTTCCCCGAAAAATTGATGGGCAAGCAGATAAAACCAGAGTGACCACGATGCCACATTTGGTGAGTATCGAATTTGTTTTTGCATTGGTCTGGATCGCTATTTTGCTCCTATGGGCAACTTTTGTGAATGCCCCGCTAGAAGAAGCGGCGAATCCCGCGCATAGCCCAAACCCTGCGAAAGCAGCTTGGTATTTTATGGGACTTCAGGAATTGCTAATGCACTTTCATCCCCTTTTTGGAGCGATTATTATCCCGGGGATGGGTTTGTTGGGCTTGTTTGCCATCCCTTATCTTGATGCTGATATGGACAGTGTGGGAGTCTGGTTTCGTTCCGTGAATGGACGCTGGCTCACGCTCATCAGCGCGAATCTGGGCGTGATCGGGGCGTTCGCCTTCGTTCTTGTGGATGAATACTGGCTCGATTTGCCGGGGTGGTTGCCTTTCTTGCCCAGTTCTATCAGCAATGGATGGATCCCGATGGCTGGTGTTTTACTTTTGCTCATTGGCTTCTACGAAGCCCTAAAAGCGATGAAAGCAACAAGCTGTGAAGCCCGTCAATCTCTTTTTACCCTTTTATTTTCAGCCTTTATCACGCTCACCATCATCGGTATCTACTTTCGTGGTGAGGGGATGGCATTTATCCTTCCTTGGAGTTAATCATGGACAAATTATCACGTCGAGACTTTCTTAACCTGGCTTGGAGCGCAGCAGGCGCATTGGCTGTGACCGAACTGAGTTTTGTTGGCTTCAAATTTCTATCTCCCCGTGCCACAGATGGCGAATTTGGTGGAGAGTTCAATCTTGGGGCTTACGAAGGCTATCCGGTTGGGAGCGTTACCCCCGTTGAAATGGGACGCTTCTACCTTGTACGCCTAGAAAATGGTGGGTTTTTAGCCATTTATCGCAGATGCACCCATTTAGGGTGTGCAGTACCATTCGACCAATCAACAGGAAAATTCACTTGCCCCTGTCATGGCTCAGTCTTCACCAACGAAGGCGATGTGCTCAATCAGCCCGCGCCACGTCCGTTGGATATATTTGCCTTATCTATTAATGAAGAAGGCGAGATTGTTGTTGATACCAGCTCTCCGATTCAGCGCGATAAAACCAGTGTAGAAGATGTGTTATATGCGTAAGCTTTCGCCAAAATATAGAGCTGCACTGCATCTAAAAGAATATGCAATGTACATCGGCAAATTTGATTAAGGAAAATACTATGACCACTCCAATGAAAATAACGGGACTTTTGGCAACACTTATCATTCTTGCCATTATCCCAGTTTATAGCTTTCTTGAACCGAGTCAACAAGAAAGTCAATTAGAAAATTACTATACCAACGCAGTGTTAACCTCAACAGATTTATATGCTGAAAATTGCGTGGTCTGTCATGGCGCAGTTGGCGAAGGGATTGGCGATACACCTTCGTTAAATAGCGAAGCCGTACAGATGATGTCAGAAAATGATCTTGCCAAAGTCATCGCGCGCGGACGGGATAATACCTTCATGGCAGCATGGGCGGCAGAAGAAGGCGGCATTTTTAGCAATTCACAAATTGAAGATTTTGTGATCTTCATTCAGCAAGCCAACTGGGATTATGTAGGTGCACGCGTGGCAGAATTAGGTTTGATACCCCCCGAAGTCATTGAGATGGAAGTCTCAGAAGAAATGCTTTCTTCGTTAGCCTCCCTCGAAGGCGGTGAAACGCTCACGGCGGGCTTGCAAACATATGCTGAAAATTGTGCCGCTTGTCATGGTGCAAATGGTTCGGGTACAACCATCGCTCCTGCCATAGATTCTGCTGATTTACGGGCTATGCCTAAAGAAGAAATTATTGCGTTGGTCAATAATGGCGTAAATGGAACACTCATGGCGAGTTGGCAAAATATCCTTAGCTCCGAAGAAATCAATGCCACAGTTGATTTGATTTATCGTTGGCAAGATCTCATTGCTACGGGCGTAGATTTCCCCGAAGTGGAGGTGATGAGCATCCCTGCTTCACCTGAGCTGATTGCCGATGGTCAGCAACTTTTCAATATCGCTTGCAAATCTTGTCATGGCGTGGATGGCTATGGCTCACCGATGGCTCCTGCACTTAATAATCAGCTTTTTCTCGAAGAAACTCCCGATGCTGCAATTTATCAGATTATTGCAGGCGGTGTTTCTGGCACGATGATGCCGGCATGGGGAAACCGTCTGAACGACTATGACCTTCAATCTCTGGTTGCCTTCTTGCGAAGCATGGCACCTTCTGCACCTGCTATTCTGCCACCGATATTGGGAGAATAGCATAAGAAGAAAAATAAAAGCCCTGATTGTTTTTAGATAATCAGGGCTTTTTGCTATGAGATAGTGTATAGCGTTAATCTAATTCAATCAGCCCCGTCCGAATCGCAAATTTGACTAATTCTGTGCGCGAGTGCATGTTGAGCTTATTCATGATCCGCTCGCGGTGTCTGGCGATAGTTTTAGGACTTAGGCCCAAACTTTCGCCCATCTCCTTATTAGTGTGCCCCTCAGCAACTAATTCGAGCACCTGTAGCTCACGTTGGCTGAGAAGGGCTAAATCTATTGAAAAATCTTCTGAAGGCGTAGATTCTTCTGGGTCGGCAGGCTCTTGACTGCTTAGGCGTTGATAATCTTCCAATAGCCAGCGTGCGAGCGCAGGTTGCAGATAGACATTTCCTTGAGCAACTGTTTGAATGGCAGAAACCAATTCTTCAGCCGCTGCCTGTTTGGTGATATAGCCCGATGCTCCAGCTGCCAGCATTTGAACGAAATATTCTTTGTCTTCATGGACGGTTAGGGCAAGGACGAGGCAATTTGGGCAGAGGGTTTTTAGTTGGCGGGTTGCTTCCATGCCATCCATGCCGGGCATAGTGATGTCCATCAGGATCACATCAGGACGTGTATCTAGTGCATGTGTGACTGCATCGGCTCCATTACTGGCTTCAGCAACAACTTCAAGCCCCTCTTGTGTATCCAGAAAAGATTTCAACCCTGTGCGTACTACATCGTGATCATCCACTAACATCACTCGAATAGATTTTGCCATATTATTTACTCCTCTTTCTTATTGCAGGGAATGAGAACAGCAACCGAAGTCCCATTGCCAGGGGAAGATTCTAAGTTGAATTTGCCCCCCACTGATTCTACGCGTTCGCGCATTCCTGCCAGTCCCCATCCAGCAGGTGGGGAAAATGGTTCTGCAGGATCAAAACCGATTCCCTCATCTATAATATTTAGCGCAACTTGATTTTTATTGAAGCGAATTTTAACTTCAGCTTTTTCTGTTTCTGCGTGGCGGGCAATATTGGTCAGAGAAGCTTGTGCAACACGGAAAAGGACTGTTTCGATGAGTGGGTCTATACGCTGTGACTTGCCTTCTATATTTAATGAGACTTTCAAATCCATTTTACAACATTCTTGCCCGATCAGGTTTTGGATGGCGGGGACAAGTCCAAGGTCATCGAGTTGTGCAGGGCGCAGATCGTGTACTAAACGGAATATGCCCTGAGACATATCCCTGCTCAGATCTTGCAAACGAGCAAGATTCGGGACAAGGTCGCTCTGCTCTTCATCCAATATATTATTTAGCGCTGCCAATTCTAGCGAAAAGGCGGAGAGGACTTGCGCGGTCTCATCATGCAACTCACGGGAGATACGGGCGCGTTCATCTTCTTGCGCCTGGACAATATGACGGAGCAACTCGCGGCGCATATCTTCGCGTGCATCCATTTCTTCTTTGACGCGTTCTAGTGCATCCACCCTTGCTTCTTGCGCGATCTGAAATTGCTCCTGCCTTTCAACCTCGATGGCTTGAATGGCGCGTACCAGACCAAAAGTGATGATCAAAGCTGTTATTGAGCGGATGACTTCGGGGGGGATGCCAGTAAGCAGAAAAAAGTTTTGATTATTAAGGTGCGTAGCTGGGAAGACAGCTAATGGGGAAACAAAAAGCTGAGAAAAACCATATAGGCCGAATCCAAAGGATGCCCAATTTAGATTAGATACCAGCGGAAAACGTTTATCTTTCTGTGCTTCCTTGGCTTGTATTCTCAAGCCTATTGAAGCGAGAACCGCAGCAGGGACCGCCAATAAATAGCGGATCAGGTTATTTGCTAGGCTGGGGGTATCGAGAGGCAGGCTCTTATAGGCAGTGATGGCACTGAATATGATTATGGCAAAATAAAAGCCCAATGTAATTAGTGGGAGCCTTAAGCGGAAAAGTGTTTCGCGTTTTTGAAGCCGACTGGCTAAAAAGCCATAAAAACCCAGAGATAAAAAGGATATAGCCAAGAAGACAAGGCGTATTATGAAAACATCCTCTGTTATTTGTGTTTCCATCCAGGATGCTTGCTCTAAGAAAAGCTCAAACCATTCATGTAGCCCATGCAGAATCCCAAATAGAGCCAGGGGCAGGAGCAATTGTGCCTCTGCCAGTGAGGGGGAGCGGCTTGCTTCCAAGAATAGGGCGATTCCCATTACAAAGAAGGCTAAACCATAAACAAAAAAGACAATTAGGAAGAGAAGTTGAGATTCTTGTGCAAGCATAAGCTTATTTTACCCTAGCCAAGTAAAGTTAAGCATTTTTTTGTCAGCCAACTTATGTGACATTTGTCACAGAGACTGGGTTGTTTCTCACTTTATTTTAATGATGATTGGGTTTATTATCACAAGCAGTATTCTTGAATTGCCATTATTGTTGGGTAGTAATACCCAAAAAAGGAGGTATGCTGAAAAAACACTCATATTCTGTTTTAGTCTATTGAAAGTTCCACCCCCGTTTGAGGAGAAATATAATGTCTAAAAAAACACTA
>JABGOQ010000104.1 GCA_018645405.1 Anaerolineae bacterium
GCCCGACCTTCCGAAGGGAGGTAGAGGAGTATTTACGACGGGGACGACGAACAATGTTTTTTATCATAGCGGGCAAAAGTTTAGCGCATGATTAAGGATACGTCAAGAGTTTAGTAGAATTTGCTAGTATTAATTAAGCTAATCCGAATAGAATTGATGAAAGAGTTAGTTCATTCTAAAAAACACACTTAATATTTGATTGAACTAATTCCGTGTAGTTTATCCCAGTGATGTGTTGCTGTGATCCAGCGGACTGTACCTGTTAGCCCTCGTACAACGAGACTTTCTGTGCGGGCTGAATTGCTGAAATATTTTACGCCTTTCAACAATTCACCATCTGTAATACCGGTAGCAACAAAGAAAACATCATCGGATGCAACGAGATCTGTCATCGTTAAGACTTGGTCAAAATCATAGCCAGCAGTTTTCCCAAGAGCAAGTGTTTGAGAATCGCCTGCATAAAGTTTTCCTTGAATATCGCCACCCATTGCTTGGAGAGCGCAAGCAGCTAAAACACCTTCTGGGGTGCCACCAATGCCAAAGAGAATATCAATGCCGGTATCGGGAAGACAAGTCATCAAAGCTGCCGCTACATCCCCATCAGGGATTTGTCGTAAACGTGCACCTGCTCTGCGAATTTCTTCAATGAGCTTTGCATGCCGAGGGCGATCGAGTACGACCGCAGTCACATCGGATATATGTTTCCCACGTGCTTCTGCCACGGCATTAAGATTATCAACGACGGGGGCATTAATATCAATTTTTCCTTTTGCTGCAGGACCAACCACAATTTTATCCATATAGACCAAAGGCCCAGGATCAAACATTGTGCCACGTGGGGCTACAGCAACGGTTGCAATCGCATTTAACCGCCCAAACGCCAATGGTCGAGTTCCATCAATGGGATCAACAGCCACGTCCACGTCGGGGTATTCTCCGTTTCCTACTCTTTCGCCATTATATAGCATCGGGGCTTCATCCTTTTCTCCCTCGCCCGTGATAATGATCCCATCCATATCAATTGTTTTTAAAATCAGCCGCATGGCATCTACTGCTGCGGCATCTGCTTCTTCTTTTTCACCACGTCCCATGAAACGACCAGCCCCCAATGCTCCTGCTTCTGTAACGCGTACAAGTTCCAAAGCTAAATTGCGAGTCGGTTTGTTTTTTTCAGGTACATCCATATTCATCGTCTCCATTATTTAGATAAAAAACCAACGAACGAGATAATATCCAATAGGTGCTGCCCAGAGCCATGTATCTATGCGGTCGAAGATACCGCCATGCCCCGGAAGGATATGACTGGAATCTTTGATACCGGATTGTCTCTTTATCATGCTTTCACCAAGATCGCCTAATGTTGTCAGCATGGATAAAACAAGACCAAGTAATATAGTTTGAAGTAAACTGATTTCTATATTATGCCGCCAAAGCCAAGCAAAAAGAATACTGCCTAAAACACCAAACAGAACACCGCCCCAATATCCTTCCCATGTTTTTTTGGGACTTAGACGAGGGGATAATTTATGTTTTCCGAATTTCTTCCCGATCAGATATGCCCCTGAATCTGCAAACCAAACAATTGGCAAAACGAGCGTAAACCAAAAAAGACCATTAGGCAGTTCTCTTAATTTGACTAAGTACGATCCGATCCACCCCATGTAAACGAGGCTTGCTATCGTTATGGCAAAATCTCCCGCGGCTCGATCTCTACCTCGCTCAAAGGCGACTAGATGATATGCCATGGAGAGAAAAACAAAGCCTATTAAGGCCGCGCTCTCATAGGTCGGGAAATATGTGCGCATTAGAAAAATTATAAAAACGCCACTTACTGAAATCATCATCGAGGGTTGAAAATCTGCCCCGCGCATTAAATTAATATATTCCCACGAAGCGACGACGACAAAGACGGCCATCAATAACCAGAAGAAAATGCCTCCATAGATTATTGCTGGAACTCCGATTGATGCAAGTACAAGAGAGGTTAGGATACGTTTTAACATTTTTTACTCATAATATTCTTCTGAAACACCACCAAAACGACGATCGCGTTGGGCGTAGATTGCCAAGGCTTTTGCATATTCTTCTCTGTCAAAATCAGGCCAAAATGTTGGCGTAACATACCATTCAGAATAAGCACTCTGCCAGATTAAAAAATTGCTGGTTCGTAATTCACCAGAAGTACGAATGACCAAATCGGGATCAGGTGTACCTGCCGTAAAGAGATATTGGCTAATTAATTCGATATTTACTTCTTCTGTAGAAATACCATCTTTAAGCATCTTTTGAATTGCGTAAACGATCTCATCTCGTCCCCCATAGTTAAAGGCGATATTGAGAATTAAACGATTATTATCTTTGGTCAATTCAACCGCATCTAATACTTTTTTGCGTAATTTCTTGGTAAGTTTTTCGAGCCGTCCAATATGCCGCAACTGGACACCTTCTTCGTGGAGTTCGTCTAATTCTTTATCAATCACATTTTCGAAAATGTGCATCAGCCCTTTTACTTCTGCAGGTGGACGCCCCCAATTTTCGGTGGAAAAGGCATAAATGGTGAGATATTTAACCCCAAATTCTACACTGGCGCGAATGACTCGACGCAGATTTTCTGTTCCCGCACGATGACCGGCAAGTCGCGGTTTTCCACGCGACAATGCCCAGCGACCGTTGCCATCCATGATCATGGCAACGTGCTGAGGCATTTTTTCGGGCGGGATTTGAACGGGTTCGCCCATAATTTATTTAGACTTCTAAAACTTCTTCTTCTTTTGCGCTACACATGCTGTCAATTTCTTTGACAAAGCGATCGGTCTCTTTTTGCAGATCATCTTCCCCCCGCTTTTGATCATCTTCTGAGATGAGTTTTTCATTTTCGTACTCACGCAAATCACGGATTAGGTCTCGGCGCGTATTGCGTACAGAAATGCGTGCATCTTCAGCGCGTCGTTTAACGATCTTAACTAGATCTTTGCGTCGCTCTTCGGTTAACGAGGGCAAATTCAGGCGCACGACCTTTCCGTCATTGTTGGGGGTTAGACCAAGGTCTGAGGCAAGAATCCCGCGCTCAATTTCCTTAAGCGTCGAAGGGTCAAAGGGTCTAATTAAAATGGAACGCGGTTCAGGAACACTGATTGAAGCTAATTGTTGCAATGGGGTGGGAACGTCGTAGTAATTGACACGGACAGCCTCAACCAGCGCAGGGTTTGCTCGACCTGTGCGAATGCGAGATAAATCATTTTCTAACGATTGAATGGCTTCCTGCATACGTTTTTTGGCATCTGCTTGAATGTCGTTTAGCACATCAGCCTCCTGTTTTGTTGGCGAATATCTTCTCTATAAGGATACCTTAAAATGATGAAATTTGCACGCTCACGAGAGTTTTTTGCGATAATAGATGAAATAGACTTTGAAAGCACTAAAACTTATGCGCTCACAATTGTGCCAACTTTCTCACCATATAGCGCAGATTGAAGCGCGCTTTGGTCCCAAAGATTGAGCACTAAAATAGGCATTTCATTATCCATGCAGAGAGAGATGGCGGTGCTGTCCATCACGTTTAGGCGGCGGTTGAGTACGTCTATATAGCTAAGTTGATCGAATTTTACGGCATCCGGATTGAGTTTAGGATCTGCATCGTATACGCCATCTACTTTTGTGGCTTTGATGAGCACATCTGCCCCGATTTCCATTGCGCGTAAAGCTGCGGCAGTATCGGTTGAGAAATATGGGTTTCCTGTTCCGGCTCCGAGAATAACGACACGCCCTTTTTCGAGGTGACGGATCGCACGCCGCCTGATATAGGGTTCCGCTATGGTGCGCATTTCGAGCGCAGTTTGGACGCGGGTCATAATGCCATCACGCTCGAGGGCGTCCATTAGTGTCATGGCGTTCATTACGGTTGCCAACATGCCCATATAATCAGCGGTGGCCCGATCCATGCCACGATCTAGTCCTTGCTTTCCGCGCCAGAGATTCCCGGCACCAATCACAATAACGATTTCGACGCCCATTTCATGAATCTTTTTAATTCGCCTCCCAATCGCCTCGGCTTCTGAGACGTCTATCCCGTAGCCAGAAGGGGATGATAAAGATTCGCCGCTTAATTTCAGCAATACTCGCTTATATTTTAGTTCAGGCATATTCTTGCTCCTATATATTTGCCGTCTTATTATAAAAAAGGTCAACCATAAGGTTGACCTTTTTGAAATTTAATCGGAGAGATGTTCGCCCAATTCCCAGCGTTGAAAACGTCGAATGACGATATTTTCGCCAAGAGAACCGACTTTTTCCATCAGGAGATCTTTAACCGTGAGGCTGTCATCACGGATATATTTTTGTTGTAGCAAGCAAACTTCTTCCTTGTATTTTCGTAATCTGCCTTCTACAATTTTCTCAATGATCTTTTCTGGTTTGCCTTCTTCAATAGAACGTTTGCGGGCAATTTCTGCTTCATGTTCGAGAACATCTTCAGGAATATCATCTTCTTTGACATAAAGGGGAGAAGCGGCTGCGATCTGCAAGGAAATTTCGTGTGCCAGTTCACGGAAAGCATCGCCACGAGCAACGAAATCGGTTTCACAATTGACCTCAACCATCACGCCAACACGACCATTGCCATGTGAGTACATCTCAACAATACCATCAGATGCATCGCGGTCAGCGCGTTTGGCAGCTTTTGCCATCCCTTTTTCGCGCAGAAAATCGACGGCTTTTTTATAGTCGCCTTCAGCAGCTTGCAAAGCTTTTCTACATTCAAGAATACCTACGCCTGTGGTAGCGCGTAATTCCTTGATCATTTCAGTTGTAATTTTCATAGTGCCTCTATATATCTATCTTTTATACTACTCTTTTTTTTCTTCTGCGGGTGCTTCTTCTTTCTTAGGCGCAGGTTTCTCTTCTTTTTCTTCAGCTTTAGGTTCAGTTTTGGCTTCCGCTTCAGGTTCTGGTTTCGTTTCGGTTTCTGCTTCTACTTTGGTCTCTGCTTCTACCTTTGCTTCAGCGGCTTCGCGTTCTTCGCTCATCTTTTTAAGTGTAGCTGCACCAAGCAATTCTTCATCGCTCATATCAGAAGCATCCGCAACGGCTTTTGTTGCCTTACGTTGTTTCTTTTTATCAGGAAGAGCTTCAGCAGCAGCTTGGGCGATTTCCTCTTCTTCTGCGCGAGCAGATTGGCCTTCAAGAACAGCATTTGCCATTGTGCCAACAATCAATTTGATGGCACGAATCGCATCGTCGTTTGAAGGGATTACATAGTCAATATAACGGGGGTCGTAATTCGTATCTGCCATCGCGATCACGGGGATCTTGAGCAGATTTGCTTCGTGAATAGCGGCTTGTTCGCGGCCAATATCAACAACGAAGAGCAATTTAGGAACACGCTTCATTGTGATCAAACCAGAAAGACGATGGTGCAAACGATCGATCTGACGTTGAATCATCAACCCTTCTTTCTTGGATAATAAATCAACTTCACCACTTTCTTGCATCTTTTCTAAGCGTTTTAATTCATCAATACGCTTAGAGATGGTAGGCCAATTGGTGAGCGAACCACCGAGCCAGCGTTCGTTTACATAAGGCATACCGCAACGTTCTGCTTCATCTGCAACGGTTTGTTGCGCCTGACGCTTAGTGCCGACAAAGAGAATTTCGTCACCGTTTGAAACAGCTTTGCTAACAATGCCGTAAACTTCTCTAATCGCTATTACAGTTTGCTGTAAATCAATAATATGGATGCCGTTGCGCTCCGTAAAGATATATTCTTTCATCTTTGGATTCCAACGGTTGGTGCGATGCCCAAAGTGGACGCCACTTTCGAGCAAGGCTTTCATAGAAACAATAGCCATGAGGGGAAACTCCTTTGCGTTTTTCCTCCGCTTCTTTCTTCCCTACCCTGACCACGTTCATTCGATCCGTGGCACGCAGGGCAAGTCCAGAAGCGTGTGTGATATGCTTCTCACCCACGGTGAGAGCGGCGAAAAGTATACCATAAATTCATGAGATGGCGAGATGAATCTTCACCAAAATGCAGATGTAGAACCGCGTCGCGCTCAAACTCAAACTTGCTTCCCTTTAAAATATATCTTCAGGAAATAGACAACTCCCGTTAAAAGAAAAAAGAGCAACACACTTTGTAGAGTGTTGCTCTTTTGAAAACGGAAAATCTTACATCACAGGAGGTTGGCTATGCAATTTTTGCCGTATCTGCACCACTTGCCTGCGAAGGCGTTCATCACGTTCGAGTAGGTCAGTAATCTTATCTATCGCGTACATGACGGTGCTATGATCACGCCCACCTAATTCTTTGCCAATTTGGGGCAGGGATATATCTATCTCTCGGCGCATCAGATACATGGCAATTTGTCTCGGCAAGGCAATAGATCGTGAACGGTCACGGCTGATCAGACGGTCAGAAGTAAGATTGAAGGATTTTGCGACCAAATCTACAACGCTTTGGGGTTGAATTTCTGCGGAAACGGGCAATAGATCAGCTAAAGCGATTTCTGCCAGTTCAGTTGTAACGGGTGTCCCGCTCAATTCGGCAAAGGCAACAACGCGATTAAAGGCACCTTCTAATTCACGAATATTGGATTGAATACGCTCGGCGATGGTTTCTAAAATCTCATCAGGGACGTGACGTCCCGAACGCTCGGCTTTATAACGCAAAATGGCTTGTCTGGTTTCGAGATCAGGAGCTTGAATATCTGCGGTTAGACCCCATTCAAAACGAGAACGCAGACGTTCTTCGAGCGTAGCCATTGATTTGGGTAGGCGGTCTGAAGAAACGATAATTTGTTTATCTTGCCCATGCAGGGTATTAAAGGTATGAAAAAATTCTTCTTGGGTAGATTCTTTACCTGCTATAAATTGAATATCGTCTACGAGAAGAACATCGGCGGTGCGATATTTATCTCGGAAAGCAGAGGTGGTTTGAGTGCGAATAGCATTGATGAGATCATTAGTAAATTCTTCGGAGGAGACATAAAGAACATTTAGTCCGCGTGTAATACAAGCGTTGCCGATCGCGTGAAGAAGATGGGTTTTGCCCAGCCCAACGCCCCCATATAGGAAAAGCGGATTATAAGCTTTAGCAGGTTTTTCAGCTACAGCCTGAGCCGCTGCGTGTGCAAGACGATTGCCTGCCCCAACGACAAAACTCTCAAAAGTGTAGCGAGGGTTGAGGCTGGAATGAGCAAGTTGAAGCGAGGGCGATTCCGCTTCATCATCGTCGAGGGGTGTATCCTGCTCTTCGAGAGCATCCAAAGGTTGGCTTTGGCTGACAACAAAATCCACATCTACTGTGCGATTCATGATGCCAATTAGCAGGCGGCTAACAGTGCTTGCAAGGCGACTTTCGAGCCAGTCACGGGCGTAGGCGTTGCGCACCCCAACGGTGAGAAGACCATCTTCGTAGCCCATTGGACTTGTATCACGCACCCATGTATCATAGGAGGCTCTGGGCATTTCCATTTGTAATTGTCCAAGCACTGTCTGCCAAGCTTGATTTGCGTCCATGTACGTTCTCCACTCGCTCATTGAAAATAGGGTGTTCGAAACAAAGCCCGTTGCAAGGGGCTTGATAAGGAATTGATATTTTTTTGTTTTTGCTGAAGGATGGGCTCCGTATTTCCAATAGAAGCCCTTTTTGAACTACCCACATTGTAGCAAAAAAAAAGTTTTTTTGCTACACGCCCAGCCTACGAAAGCTTAAAAATTTCTGATTCTTTAAGGTTGACCAATCTTAAAGAATCATTTATGAAAAAAGGAGATTTAAAAACTTTAACAGAATATTTGTTCCGTATATAAAAGCGTATCATCTTTAAAACCACCCCCCATATATGGGGGGTGGTTGGGAATAAAATGCAGATGCTTTCACGAACCTTAAAGAATTGCGCCGCGAAGATTTTTTTTCGCAGCGACTGTGAAACACTGATATTCGGGATTCGTTTTTAAGATGCGTTTTTTGTTTCTGTTTTACCTTTATTCATCACGTGGGAGCCAAGCCAGAATGGTCGCACCCTTATTAGGAGCGGAGGTAATTTCCACTTCACCACCGACATTTCGGATACGTGTATGCATATTTGAAAGACCATGCCCGAGAGTCATGCTCATTTTATCCAGATCGAATCCGTTGCCGTTATCTTCAATTTCCATCAAGACACGCTTTGGCGTTGTCCAGAGATTGATGCTGACGCGCTTGGCTTGTGCGTGCTTGGCGGTATTGGCGAGGGCTTCTTGCGCAATATGGAAAAGAACAAGCGCATGGTTTTGTCCAAGATGGGCAAAATCACTTTCTTTGCCCGTGAGCATGGCTTCTGAAAGGGTATTGACGCGATATTCTGTTAGCAAACGGCGCAGACCAACGAGCAGATTTTCTTCGCCTAATTGGCGTGGACGTAAATCGAGAATATAAGTACGCAAATCACGGATGGCTTGATTTAGTCCATCAATCGCTACCTTAACGCCTTCTTTAGCGGCATTTGGGTCTTCATCTATAAGGTGGCGTACATTTTCCAATCCCAATCCCACGCCAAAAACAGATTGAATGACTCCATCGTGCATGTCCATTCCGATTCTTTCGCGTTCTTCGAGAACGGCTAGACGGCGTGCATCTGTATGCATCCGAGAGTTATCTATAGCCAAACCCGCCCAATTGCCTACGGCAGTGAGAAGCTGAATGCTACGATCATCGAAAGGTTTATCGCCTCGTTTGGCGGTACCGAGAACGCCGATCATCTTCTCTCCTGATGTAAGCGGCAAACAGGCAAATTGACGGAAGCCGGCGTCTACTACGGCAGAACGCAGATAACGCATATCTTTAGAAAGGCCTTCACTGACCAGCGTTCTATTTTCTGCGGCTACTATTCCTACAAATCCTTCTTTCATTTTAAAGCGGCTGCGTGTCCAGAAGGCTTCTGCCTCTTCGCCGCGATGTAAAACCAAGCGTAAAGTTTGGGTCTCTTCATCTAACAGGAAGATCTCCCCCGCTTCTACATTAAGATAATTCATTACCAGCGCAAGGGTTTTATGAACGATCTCATCAAGCCCCTGTGTGGGGACCAATGCAGAGGCGATGTCGTTCAGTAGAGCCAAATCTTCGCTATGCTGTGTGAGAGTAATATCACGCTCACGCAGATTACCGTATAGCCGCGCGTTTTGGATAGCGGCTGCTGCGTACCCCGCTAGCATTTGGATAATCTGTTCATCTTCTTCGCTAAAGGCTTCGCCACCGATTTTATTGGTCAGATAAAGTTGTCCAAGCTGATGATTTGCGGTGAGGATGGGCACGCCCAAAAACGAGCGCATCGTGGGATGATGTTCGGGAAAGCCGACACTTCGCGGGTCATCAGCCAGGTTCGTTAAACGGATGGGTTCATCCGAATCCATTAACGCACCTAATAAACCCAAACCTTTAGGGTTATTAGGCATCTTTGCAAGTTCTTTCTTGGTCATGCCAACAGATACAAAGTCGATCAAACTCCCCTCTTCATCCAGAACACCCAGCGCGGCATATTGCGCCTCTACCTGCTCTTTGGCTATGTTTGCAATTCGCTTGAGCAAAGTGTCGAGCGAAATGTCTTTAATCAAGTCTAAATTAGCGCGATGCAACGCCAGCAAGCGCGCTTGCAGATCTTCACAAGATAATGTCATAATACTCCTCGCCGCCTATTATAACCTTTTTGATAGTTTTTGCTAGAAAAATGGCGTAGAATGGGGCGTGCGTAGATACCGAGTTTTCTTGATAAAAAACCTGTTGAGAAAAAGATACTCATATTCTAAGTCATGATTGCGAACAAAAAACTCGGTATCTCTCTAAAAGGATAAAAGATGACCAATTCTCGAATTTCTGGATTTTATAAACTTAGCTTGGATGAGCGTCTGGACGCATTGCAAAAAGCGACAGATGTGGATGATGAGACGCTTGGCACGCTCCTGACCTCTGGCTTGCTGACCACGCAACAAGCAGACAAGATGGTCGAAAACGTGGTTGCCACGCATAACTTGCCCCTCGGCATCGGGCTCAACTTCAAAATCAATGGCGTGGATAGACTTATCCCGATGGTCATCGAAGAACCATCTGTCGTTGCTGGCGCCTCCTTCATGGCAAAACTTGCCCGTGCTGGCGGTGGTTTTTTTGCTACCACCTCTGCCCCCGAGATGATCGGACAAATCCAAGTTTTAGACGTAGCAAATATTCACTCAGCGAAATTGGCGATTTATGAAAAGAGAGAAGAATTGCTCGCTATTGCCGATAATATTGACCCAATTCTCAAAAAACTCGGCGGTGGCGCAAGAGATATAGAAGTGCGCGTGATAGAGAACTCCCCCATAGGAGAATTTCTTGTTCTACATTTAATATACGATGTCCGTGATGCGATGGGCGCGAATGCAGTCAATACTGCTTGCGAGAAACTTGCACCGCACTTAGAAAAAATCACCGGCGGACGGGTGCATTTGAAAATTCTGTCGAATTTATCCGATAAAAGAATGGCGCGGACAAGGTGTGTTATTCCTGTAGATGCACTAAAATTTGATGATTACGTAGGTGAATTAGTCCGCGACGGAATCATAGAAGCCTATGCTTTCGCCGCAGCTGATCCCTACCGCGCCGCGACCCACAACAAAGGAATCATGAACGGCGTGGATGCGGTCGTCATCGCCACCGGCAACGACTGGCGAGCCATTGAAGCAGGTGCACATGCCTACGCCGCAAAAGATGGGAAATATACATCTCTCTCCACTTGGGGCAAAAATGATGAAGGCAATTTAGTCGGGACTCTTGAAATGCCGATGGCTGTCGGCATCGTTGGCGGCGCGACAAAAGTGCATCCCACCGCGCAAGCGGCATTAAGATTAATGCAAGTAAAAACTGCATCCGAATTAGCGGAAATCATCGTCTCGATTGGATTAGCGCAAAATCTGGCCGCCCTGCGCGCCCTCGCCACCGAAGGCATCCAACGCGGACATATGTCTCTGCACGCACGCCAAGTCGCCATCGCAGCAGGCGCGGGTGACGAGATGGTTGAGCTAGTCGCCGCGCAGATGGTGTCGGAGGGAATGGTGAGAATTGATCGGGCAGAGGAGATTTTGAAAGAGAAGTAATCTGTTTTCAGTTAAACGATAAGACCTGACAGGTTTTCAAAACCTATCAGGTCTAGATATTCAAAAGGATAAAAAATAAATAAGACCTGCATTGCACCCGCAGGGTGCGTTGCAGTGTCAAATTAACAAAGAAATGCAAAAAAACTATCCAACACCATATCCCGAAGTCAACACTATCGTTGACCATTTGTTCGTTAATATAAAGAAGATTCTCGGCGAGCAATTTGTAGGCTTATATTTGCATGGCTCTCTAATAACAGGAGATTTCAATCTTGAGAGCAGCGATATAGATTTTCTGTGCGTAACAAAAAAAAACTCTCTGATGAAATAATCTCTGCTCTAGAAGGGATGCACGCTTCCTTAAAGGAAGTTGATGTCAAATGGTGGTATCAACTCGAAGGCTCGTATACGCCAAAAGAAAATATGCGCCGCTACAATCCCGAAGACGGACCCTATTCCAGTGTCCACGAAGGGAATTTTTATCTCGCAGGTCACGAAAGCCATTGGATTATTCAGTGCTATCTCTTGCGCAAGAATGCCGTTATTGTCGAAGGAATAAATCCAGCAACATTTATTGACCCTGTGGGCACAGAAGATATTCATGGAGCTATTTTAGAATTTCTAAATGAATGGTGGATTCCTATGTTGGAGAATCCTGTCAAACTAGAAAAACAAGATTATCAAGCCTATGCAATTCTCACCATGTGCCGTATGCTCTACACCTTTGAAAATGACGAGATTGCCTCGAAGCCTGCGTCCGCAAAATGGGTGCAGGGGAATTTCGGCAAATGGCATGATCTTATTGAATGGGCGTTGAATTGGAAAGAAGATGCTGGGCTCGGCAAAAAGAAAGAAACAGTGGCTTTGATGCAATTCACAGTTGATTTTAGTGAACAATAATTAGTTGAACCGAATGAGACCTGACAGGTTTGTGCCAAAAAAACATTAGCACAATTCGCTAATTCGCGAAATTCGCGTTGAAAAAAAACGGAGAAACCATGACAAAAAAGAAAAGTCTTTTACTAACCCCCTCCCGTCCCGTCGGGATTATTGGCTATGGCGCGTATGTACCGAGATATAGACTCCCTGCAACAGAAATCGCCCGCGTCTGGAAAGGCGGACAAGGCGGCGTGCCGATTAAAGAGAAAAGCGTCCCCGGGCTGGATGAAGACGTGGCAACCATGTCTATCGAAGCAGCACGCAACGCAATTGCACGCGCGGGAATCCACGCACATCAGCTGCGCGCTGTTTGGGTCGGCTCGGAGTCGCATCCTTATGCAGTCAAGCCCACATCCACGATTGTGGCGGAGGCGATTGGGGCAGTCCCCCACATCCAAGCCGGGGATTGGGAATTCGCCTGCAAAGCGGGGACGGAAGCGATGGTCGCCGCAATGGGACTAGTCGGCTCGGAGATGGCAGATTATGCTCTCGCGATTGGCATGGATACCGCGCAAGGCAAGCCGGGGGATGCGCTCGAATATACCGCGGCAGCAGGTGGCGCAGCTTTCATCATCGGTCCCACTGACAAATCTTTAGCCATCATCGAAGCGACTTATTCCTACGTCACCGACACGCCCGATTTTTGGCGACGGGCTTATCAGAAATATCCCGAACATGGTTCACGCTTTACGGGCGAGCCAGCCTATTTTGAACATATCAGCAAAGCCACCGAAATGCTAATGGGCGAACTTGGCACCACCCCCAATGATTATGACTATGCAATTTTCCATCAGCCGAATGCCAAATTCCCAACACGGGCGGCGAAAATGCTCGGTTTCAAACAAGAACAATGGGAACCGGGATTACTCGCTCCTGTCATTGGCAACGCTTACTCTGGCGCGGCGATTATTGGGCTGACTGCCACACTAGATATTGCAAAACCTGGCGATAGAATTTTAATGACTTCTTTTGGTTCCGGTGCAGGCGCAGATTGTATGTCAATTCTCGTTACAGATGAATTGCTCAATAGACGCGACCTTGCCTTAAAAACCCAAGACTATATCGCCAGACGCAAAGAAATTGATTACGCAACCTATGCGCGGATGCGTGGCAAAATTACGATGAAGTAAAGAGATAGAACGCGGATTTTTAAGAACCAAAAAAGATTTTTAAAATCCACGAGAATCCGCCCAATCCGCGTAAATCCGCGTTCCATCCTAATGAACAAGGCAAAAAATGATGACAGATAATATCGTTATAGCAGGAATAGGCCAAACCACAGTTGGCGAACACTGGCAATACTCTATTCGTGAACTCGCTCACTTCGCTCTCGAAGACGCCATCAAGGATGCAGGCGGTCTGCGTCCCCAAGCCCTTTTTGTGGGCAATATGCTCGCGCCAAATCTCTCTAAACAGGCTCATCTCGGCGCGCTGATTGCCGATTTTAGTGGGCTGATCGGCATTGAAGCTGTTAGCATTGAAGCGGCAGGCGCATCAGGCGGAGCAGCCCTCCGTCAGGGTTATCTCGCCGTCAAAAGCGGCATGATTGATGTCGCCCTCATCGTCGGCGTCGAAAAATTCACCGATATGGTCGATTCCGGTGTAGAAGATGCCCTCGCCACCGCCACCGACAGCGATTTTGAAGCCGTGCAGGGTCTCACCCCCACCTCCCAGGCCGCCATGCTCATGCGCCGCTACCTCCGTGAATATAATCTCCCCGCCGATGCGCTCGCGGGTTTCCCCGTCACGGCGCACGCGAATGCGGTGGATAATCCCAACGCCATGTTTCAGCGTGCCATCAAAGCCTCCACCTACGCCCGCGCGGGGATGGTTTCAGAACCTTTGAATATGTTTGATGCCGCGCCCCCAGCGGATGGCGCAGCCGCGATCATTTTGACTCGCTCCGAGCTTCTGCCTGCCCATTATCATCACCGCCTCGTCCGTGTCTCTGGGTCTGCTTCCGCTTCCGATATGCTCACTCTCCACGATAGGCGCGATCCGTTAAGTTTCGACGCCGCGCGCCGTTCTGTAGATTCCGCACTATTAAAGGCGGGCGTTACTCGCGAGCAGATCAGCTTCTTCGAATATCACGATGCCTACTCCATCTACGCCGCGCTTTCGTTGGAAGCAGCTGGCTTCGCCGAGCGAGGCAAAGGCTGGGAATTAGCTAGAGACGGCGAAATTGCAGAAAACGGCAAAATCCCTTGTGCCACAATGGGCGGACTAAAAGCGCGCGGATTCCCCGGCGGTGCTACGGGCGTGTACCAAGCTGTCGAAGCAGTCAGCAAGCTCCGGGACACGAGCGAATTGGGGCAAATCGCCCTAATCCAATCGCTGGGTGGACCTGCATCCACTGCGGTGACGCATGTATTGGAATCCGTCTAAAAAAATCCCCTCATAGTACCCAAAGGGCTAAAACCCTTAAACGAGGGAGAAAAAACTTGACATCCCCCCACCAATAGAGTAAATTACCATCCGTATATTTAAGTTCAGTAGTTTTTGCCTTTGTTACGAGCATTCGCTCACACCCCCATTTTGACATCTGCCTGGCTCCTGAAGAAAAGGAGATTTTGTGAACTTCAACCAGTTCAACCTCGATTCTCGTCTCAACACGGGAATTAAAAACGCGGGCTACGAAATGCCCACACCCATTCAAGAAAAAGCGATTCCTGCCGCGTTGGCAGGACGAGATTTGATTGGCACCGCCCAAACAGGGACGGGAAAAACAGCCGCTTTTGTATTGCCCATTTTGCATAAATTATTAAAGGGACCGCGTAGGCAAACCCGCGCCCTCATCGTTACGCCAACGCGAGAGTTGGCAGAGCAAATTCACCAAACTGTTCGTGATCTTTCTGCGGGGACGGGTCTAAAGAGCGCAACCGTTTACGGTGGCGTTGGTGCACAGCCGCAAATCGATGCTTTTAAGCGTGGCGTTGAAGTTATTGTGGCTTGCCCCGGTCGCCTGCTAGATTTGCATTCGAAGGGACAGGCGCATCTCAACCGCGTTGAGATTTTGGTCTTAGATGAAGCCGACCGCATGTTTGATATGGGCTTTTTGCCCGATGTGCGCCGAATTATTAAGGCTGTTCCTGCTCAACGTCAGACTTTGCTTTTTTCAGCGACTTTCAAAAAAGAAATAGAGCAATTAGCCAAACAAACCCTCAAAAAACCAGAACGAGTTTCCATTGGCTTAATCAAGCCCGTACATACGGTTTCCCATGCTCTTTATCCCGTGCCACAACATTTGAAAAGAGTTGTAGTGCTGGAATTGCTCAAAAAGACAGATACCGATTCTGTGCTAATTTTTACCCGTACCAAACATCGGGCACGCCGCTTAGAGCGTCAGATTGGGCAGGCGGGCTATAGAACGACCAGCTTGCACAGCAATAGAACACAAGGTCAACGCCAACGCGCGTTAAAAGGCTTCAAAAGTGGACAATTCCAGATTATGGTTGCCACAGATATTGCGGCGCGTGGTTTGGATATTGACTCCATTTCCCACGTGATTAACTTTGATATGCCCGATACCGAAGATGCTTATATTCATCGCATTGGGCGCACGGGGCGTGCCAAACGAAGTGGGGAAGCATTTACCCTCAGCACCCCTGATGATGAGCCTATGATTCGACGATTAGAAAAAATCATGAAGCAAACGCTGGTGCGCCGCTGGCTTGATGATGTAAATTATGACGCTCCTGCGCCGAAACATACGCCACGCCCGCCTAGGCAGAAGCGAAAACCACGTCAGTCTGGGGGACGTAATCAGCATAAATCTAAGCCTTCGCACAGACAGCACAAGTCGCGAAAAGGGTCTTAATTGAAATAAAAAACCGCCGAGATTTTTGAAAATCTCGGCGGTTTTTCGTTTTCTGCTAAAACTGTTGCCACCAAACCCCTGTACACTCTGGCAGGGTTCGCCAATTTTTCTGGATGACTTGGATACCCATCTCCTCACCAAAGAAAAAAGTGGATAGCGTTTCAGCCTCTTGAAGGGATATAAACTTATAATCTGTTCGGAACGAACTTGACCCGAAACCTGCTTCTGTTAACCAGGCACAATACTCGGTGAGATGCTCTGGTGGTTGTGGCGATGTGTGTCCTGTACCCATAGTCTCAAAGATGATGATCATCCCGCCCGGGCGCAGGATACGGCGCATTTCTTTCAGCCCATCTTCCAATGCAGATTTCCAATTATCTCCACCCCAAACAGCCAAATAACAAAAGCTCCAACCTGAAACGATCAAGTCGGTGTTGTCATCCTCTACAGGGATTTGACGATGGTCGGCGATGCCAGTAGCCCAGTTGCTCAGTCCCATTTTTCTTAGCGATTTTGCGGCTACTTCGAGCATGTGAGCCGAGTTGTCGAAAGCTTTGATCGAGCGGACACGCGGGGCAAGCAGACGTGTCAGCCGCCCTGTCCCTGCACCGAAGTCGACCACGTCCAAATCCACGAGCGAAACGAGATGCTCAATCTTTCGTAAAATATTTCCCTGATAATCTTCCCGCTGGATCAGACGTTCGTACTCATCTGCATATTTTTCGTAAACTTCTTTTTCTGTGGGCATAGTATTATCTTCCTCTTGAAAAAATAATCCCACTCCGAAGAGTGGAGTCTTATTCTCATCATTTCCTAAGATTAGATTAATGCAAATAAGACCTAATTTGTGCTAATATATAAGTGTAGTTTTTATTGGTACCTGAATCAAAGGAGAAATAATGAATAAGTTTGCCTGTAAGGATCTCGGAATTGATTGTGACTTTGTCGCAACTGCTGAGACAAAGGAAGAAACTCTAAAGAAAGCCATGGCCCATGGTGGTACGGTGCATAAAGATATTATGAAAGGACAAAGCGAAGCGCAAATGGCCGTATTCGACCAAAAGTTAAGGGATTCAATTCAACCCGTATAGCGAACATATAAGAGGAATAAAAGGCTCTGAATTCTCAATTCAGAGCCTTTTGATTTAAACTCAATTTTATTTTTACTCGGAAAGGCCTCAACATGTTCTGTGCCTTCGACAGAATCTGTTTTGTATGAAATCACCCGCTGTGAGAAGGGGATTTCGATGCCTGCTTCGCCTAATCCTTTATAAATGGTGGTATTCACTTTATCAAACATGCGGCGCGTATCAACATAAGACTCAAGCCACCAGCGAACACGGAAGGTAAATACGGGGTCACCAAACTCCAAAAACAAGGCTTCTATAGGGATTTGGCGATAATCGGCGACGCCAGTGGCCCAGTTACTCAAGCCCATTTTTTTGAGCGAATATGTGGGGCAAGCAGACGTGTCAGCCGCCCTGTCCCTGCACCGAAGTCGGCCACGTCTAAATTCACGAGCGAGACGAGATTCTCAATCTCCTGCAAGAGATTTTCCTGATAATCTTCCTGCTCTATCAGGCGCTCGTACTCATCCGCATATTTTTCATAAACTTCTTTTTCTGTGGGCATGGTCTCATTATCCTATCTACAAATCAAGAGTGGAATTTCAGTTTGACGCAATACCTCATCCACAATGCTACCAAGAACGACTTCTACAACAGAACTCGATTTATACCCCCCCATAAGGATGAAATCACAATGATTTTCTTTAGCTGTTTTTAGGATGATCTCACTTCGTTTTCCTCTTTTATGGCGTATAAGATTTATAGATAAATTGTGTTTTGTGAAATATTCGTGTGCATCAGCGTATATTACATCTGTATCTGTTTCTTCCTGCTCAATAACCAGGGCACTAAGTTTGATATCCCACTTGCTTCCCAAATAGGCAGCCAAATAAAGTGCCTCTTTGGATTTGGGGGTGCCGTTATAGCCAAGCAAGGCATGATCGAGATTTGAAAGCTGATTGCGCACGACAAGCATGGGGCGTGGGCAGCGACGGATCATTGTGCGGAGGCCTGAGCCATATCGTGCAGCAAGGTTATCTCCTGGCGGAAAGGTGACTTTGGTAACGATGATATCTGTCCAGTGGGATCGTTCACAGGCAATACGTGCAACAGAACCAGCTTCAATTGCCATTGTTCCTTTTATGCCGACTGATTTACATCGATCTTCAAAATCAGATTTTAACTTTAGAGGAAAATCGGCCTGTGTTTCAGCCTTTGTTTTGACAACGTGTAAACCCTGAATTTGCCCAGATTCCTTCCGTGCAAGAATAATAGATTGTTCGAGAGCTAGCCAATTTCTATCGGTAGCACTGGCCAAAGCCAGGATATTTGAAAGCAAATTCTTCTTGCTAGGGCGTTTCTGCATTTCTTCACGCCAAAGGCCTGGGGCCGGACCAGACTCGAGCGCATCAGGGGTGACAGCATCATATATCTTTGCAAATAATCGTGAAAATCGCTGTGAAAATTCAGGGCTAAAATGATATTCCAGATCACCGAGAGCTTCTTCTGTGCCAATCTGCCAGTTTAAGGTGTTTTCCAGATCAGTACGATGTTTTGAAATCCACAAATATAGATCTACTTCTTTTTGATCTGGGAAATGTCGTAAAATCCCTCTTTCCGAAATGATTTGGATGATGGGTGCATAGACTTCGTTATGCCAATGAAGAACAGCTTCTTCATACGAAATATCGCGCTTTTCATCAAGCCCCATGAAATAGCGATGGACTTCAATATGCTCCAGAAGGATCGGGTATTGACCCGGATTCGTTGCCCTAAAATTGGTATCAGGTTTAAGTTTATCTAACTGTGTTCTTTCAAAAAACGCCAGTTCTTCTGTTTTGATGATCAAATCATCGGGTTGGGTCTCTGGGGTAATGCCAACTCGTGTGCGTACTTCCCTAACAAAAGCCTGAATACTGGGAGCTTCCAATTGTCGAGCCACCGATACACGATGATTTCCATCGAGAACAAAAAAGACTTCCCCTATTTGGTATACATCAATGGGAGGTAGCCCTGTCAAGCCTGTAGCTCCAGTCATCACTCGAACCCAACGATCTTTGTCGCTATCGAAGAGAGGTAAGAAACTCCGTGAAAAATCTTTATTTCGCCCCACGCTACCTACAATAGCATCGAGCGGGATATTACGTAATACGGTTTTATTATTCTCTACAGCACGCAGTTTTTGACGTACTTCTTCATATGAAAGTAATGCAGTCGATTTCCCTGTGATACGCGCAAGAATACCTTCAATTCCAGCCTTTTGGCGTGCCTTTTGAAAATCACTAACTGCCGTAACGGAGAAAATATCATCAGACATTTATTCTTCCTTGTCTGCCCCTAGTTCGATGGTGTTCGGTTTGTAAGTGATCACCCGTTGCGGGAAGGGGATTTCAATGCCTACTTCGTTGAGGTTTTTATAAATAGCGGTGTTCACTTTGTCGAACATACGGCGCGTATCGGCATAAGATTCTAGCCACCAACGGGCACGGAAAACGAGAGCAGAATCGCCAAATTCAAGGAAAAGGGCTTCTACAGGATGCTCGGTGAGAACGCCCTCAACTGTTTTTACGGCACTAACAATAGTTTCACGTGCCAACTCGATATCGGTGCCATAGGCGACACCAACGTGAATTTGAATACGATATTCAGAATTAGGATAAGAGTGGTTAACGATAAGACTTTTGCCAATCACCGAGTTGGGGAGAATAACCATACGGTTATCGCGCGTGCGGATGCGAGTGCTGCGTAAACCAATATCTACTACATCACCCCAAGTGCTTAAATCTTGTACTTCGATTCTGTCTCCGATTCGGAAGGGGCGATCGAACATAATGACAAAGCCGTTGATGGTATCAGAGAGCGTCGCTTGTGCGGCAAGGGCAATGGCAAGTGAACCAATGCCTAGCGTGGCTACCATCCCACCGACTTCTATATTGAAATAACCAAGGAAAATGATGGCGGCAATGACGATCAAAACGATTAGAAGTAAACGGCGCAAAAAGGGCATTAATTGTTCGCCAAGTTCTACTTCTTGTGTTGCGGCCAATTGTTCTTCGTACCATTTGGCAAGATTGGCAATCAAGCGCCATGCTACAACTGTGCCAATTAACCAGAAGAGGACGAAGTAGAAGGAATCAAGTTCAAAATCGAGTTTGTCGAAAATAAAACCCAAGCGATTGAGAGAAATTTGAAAAGCATATACTAAAGCCAGCCAATAGAGTGGTGGGGCAATTGATTCGATGAGAACATCATCAAAGGTGGTTTTTGTATGTTTTGTGAATCTACTAATAATTTTTCTGAAAATGAATTTAATGACCCAACGCCCTAAAAATGCGGTGGCAAAAAAGATTAAAACTGAGATGCCTATATCTATCCAATTTTCTTGTGTGAGTGTTGACCAGTTCATATTTTTAGCTCCTGTATCACGGCGGCTTTTTGCGCATCAGGCAAAAAGGAAGCCTCTACTGCGTAGCGATTGCAAGTTTTAATTTCATCCAAAGTCATACCCAAAATTTCATGGGCAATGCGATATTCATTATTTAAGTTGGTTTCTAAAATCTGGGGATCATCCGAGTTGATGGTGACGCGCACTCCTAGATCAAAAAGTTTTTTCAGCGGATGCGATTCAATCGTTGGCACAGCGTTGGTTAGATAATTGCTCCAGGGATTGACCTCTAGCGTGATGCCGCGCTCGATCACCAACTCGACGACAGACATATCTTCGATAATGTGGATGCCGTGCCCGATACGTTCTGGACCCACGGCTTGGATCGTGTCAAAAACCGCTGAAGCGGGTGTGTCTTCTCCCGAGTGGATCGTGATTCCTAGCCCTGCGTCTTTGGCGCGCAGCACGGGACGCACAAATTCGCTAATCGGATGTTGGATTTCGCTATCTGCTAAATCTATGCCGTAAATCACGTCTTTATGCTTGATTGCCCAATCTACTGTTTTTTCGCAAGATTCTACGCCCATGCTACGGGAAGTGATGGCAATCAATCCGATTGCCATGCCGAATTGGGCCTCAGCTTTTTTCTTCGCACTTAAGATTCCATGCAGAGCCAAGTCCCAATCAAGGTCGTGACCGCTAAATGCCCAATCAGGGGAAAAGCGTACTTCGAGCAATTTGATGTTTTGGCGTGCCGAATCCTCGAAGAATTCCCATGCAATCCGCTCTAAAACTTGCGAGGAGGCGATACTCATTTGAGCAATTCGGAAAGCTTCCAATACCTCATCCAAACTCTCCCATTGCTCATAAACCTTGACATATGGGTTTAACTCCTCCACATCATAGGTGGGTAAATCCAATCCATGTTCTTTGGCAATACCAACGATTGTTGCGGTGCGGATGGCGCCCTCGAGATGGACGTGAAGATGTGTTTTGGGGATGTCGTTATATTTCGGATCGAAGTTTTTCATATGCTCATTTCCTGAATAATGGATAAAACATCTTACCTTTTTTCTCCACAAAAGACAATCTTTTTGAAGTAGATAGGCCTTCAAAAAGACTTGATTCTTGACATTGGGATTTGGTAAGGAAGTTTGCGTTCAACAAATCTTATAAGCACACTTTTTAGTTTTAGAAAATAGCTTAGGAGTTCTTATGTCACGTTGGATGAAAATATCACTTACGGGATTGGTATTAATTTTGGGGATAAACGCTTGCGCCCAGAGCGCGGGAGAAGAAGAGAAGGATGATTTAGTACCCCTGACCGTCCTTCCTCGTGACGGAATCCCGGCTATTGATGATCCTGAATTTCTCTCTGCTGAGGAAGCTGATGAGGAATATGAGCCAAGCGAATTGGTAATTGGCGTTAATTATGATGGCGATGCTCGCGCTTATTCACTTCCATTTCTTTCACAACATGAAATTGTCAACGACACTGTCGGCGGCAGAAAAATTGCCGTCACGTGGTGACCGCTTTGTTTCACGGGAATCGTGTATTCCCGCATGATTGACGAAGAAGAATATACCTTTGGCGTTAGCGGCAAATTGATCAAGAATGTGCTTGTCATGTATGATCGGCAAACGGGCACTTTGTGGAGCCAGCTTATCGGAGAAGCTATTGAAGGGGAATTAGAAGGCACAAAACTTGAATTCATGCCGTCTATCCAGACAACATGGTCGGCTTGGAAAAAACAATATCCAGATACAGTTGCCCTGCGAAAAGGATATTTTGGTGCTAGTGATCCTTATGATTCTTATTATCTTTCCAATAGAGCAGGCGTACTGGGAGAATCCACTCGGGATACGCGACTGCCCAGAAAAGGATTTGTCATTGGTGTTGAGCTAAATAATGAAGCCGTTGCTTTTCCCGCTAGCGTTTTGAAAAAAGAACCTGTGGTCAACTATGAAATAGGAGGTGAGGCTATCCTGATTGTTTTCGATACCGAAACTGGTGCTGGTGCAGCCTTTAAGCGTGAGATCAACGACCAGACGCTCTCTTTTTCACAGATTGATGGCACTACGATCACGGATATTGAAACAAAGACTGTCTGGGATGGTTTAAGTGGAGAAGCGATCGAGGGTTCTCTGATTGGCCAAAGACTAACTCCGATCAAAAGTACATCTAGTTTTTGATTTGGATGGAAAGATTGGTTCCCTGAAACAGAAATATATGGGATAGACAATTAACTGAGCGTGGCGGTGCGGATGGCTCCTTATCCTAAGAGAAAATAGGTAATTGCACCAACCCCGCAAATGAGTATGCCAAGGAGAGCCAAAGCTATGAACAGCCAGCGGGAAACACCTTTATCTTCTTGGATTGCAGATGGCTGCCGAAAGAGCGGCATCGATGCGCGGATTTCAGTATCATCCCAGATTGGCGTCGCTCTTGGATGAGAGGCTTGCGAGATACTTTCAAGATCAGGAGTTCGAGAAATTATCCCTAGTCTTTCAAACATGGATATACTCTCTTCATATTTTTTGCGCCGTTCTGGAGATAATTCCCTTAATTGACTGACCTGTTTCCCATCCAGAATAATGGTATTGGTTGCGGTTTTCATAATATTACTAACCGCATCGCCCTGAAAAATATCAGGGATTCCATCCTGATTTTCATCTTTAAACATAGACATCAATTTCTCATAAGCCTCTCGTTCTTTAGCAGGCATCTCGGTGACATCGTTGTAGGTCTTCCCATTAAAGCTGACTGTATGCATGAACTTCTCCTTCTTCAGGATACAAGATTTCCCTTTTAGAAAACAATTTCTCCTAATTCTAATTGAAATTATTCAAGCACGATACTGAACCAATAAGAGACATCACCTTGCTTCCAACTAGTGTGAACATCAATGATGTAAGTGCCTGGAGCAACTGTTGGAGACCAGTCTATAAAATCGGATACGGGCATTTCCTCCGAAAGGATGGTTTCACCAAAGAGTTCTTCGCTAATTGAAATGGTCACATTATCTGGGAGGGGCGTATCAAGTTGAAATCGGATTGGAGCACTTGCTAAAAGATATGTAGTTTCATCAAAGTATGTCTCAATTGTATCCACGCAGAGCGTGCTCCCAGCACTATCCCAGCAATAGGAGCTCTGGAACCCATCTATCAGTTCCTCATTTGAGACCAAATAGACTAAGGGCGGGCTTTCAGAATTACCTCCGCAAGCGGTTAATAATGTAGCTATGAGAATGACCATCAATAATATTTTCTTTGACATTTATTGCTCCTTTTGCAAAAAAAGCCATCTACTATGAATAAAGATGGCCTTGATGAATAAGTTTTGAATGTATATCTAAATTGGACTAACTCTGTCTGATTGTATCACGACACGCCCCCATAGAATCAGGATATGAAGAGTAAATTTGCTCCTGAATAAACGCCGACGAAATTTTTAACGACAGTTTAGAAGAGTTGCTCGTTAGTTGAGTAGACGGTGCTTTTCACCGTATCGAAACCAATAATTGTTAAAAACGGCTGGTTTGTGGTTTCGATCCGCTCCTCTAAGTGCATTCGGAGCGACGTAATCATTCGCTCATATTATATTCCCTACCCCAAAGTAAAAAAGAAAAATGCGCCAACGCCACAAAGAAGCAAGCTACCGAGAACCAAAGTAATAATGAGTAAACGAGAACCACCTCTATCCTCCTGAATAGCAGAATTTTGCTGTATAAGCGGTTTCGATGCGCGGATTTCGGTATCATCCCAAGTGGGCATTGCCGTAGGGTGCGGAGCATGAATGCCACGATCAAGATTAGGCATCTTTGAAATAATACCCATCTTCTTGAGCATGGACATACCCTTCTCCAACTTGATACGTTGCTCTTGTGTCAAATTCTTAAATCCCCCGACGTGCTTTCCATCTACAACGACATTGGTTGTCGCAACTGCTTCGATGATATTGCTGACTACATCCCCTTGAAAGATATCGGGGACGCCATCCTGATTTTCGTCTTTGAAATGCACCATCAATTGCTCATAAGCTTGCCGCTCGGATGCAGGCATTTCAGCGAGATTATTATAGGTTTTGCCGTTAAAAGTAATTTGGGACATGAGAAGCTCCTGTTGGGGATAAGCAATTTATAAAAGGATAAATTTATCTTACTGGTTTTTCCTGCAAAAAGCAAAAACCTTCCAAGACTTGGATAATCTCGGAAGGCTTTTGGTTTCTGATGCACAGGTGACTGTACTCTTTGTGAAGGTGTGTTTTAGCGTAAATAGCAGTTAACAGCCAAATTAATTTTGCTCCTTTTCTTGGCAGCCAATTTATGGAGCAGCGAGTACAACTGTAAAGTAGCCGCCAAATGCGCTATCAACTGAGTATGCGTAGGCAATACCGATTTCAGTTGCATTAGGATTAAGGAGAGTCGTTCCATTCATCCAGGTATCAAACGCTGCTTGCCCATCACCACCGTATTCTGGAGGTTGGGCATGAATATCTTGAAGAACAAGAGAAGCAGGATATCCCTGTGCGACGACACGTTCCTCTGGAGTTGAGCCATCAGAGCCCGTCTCATTCAGGAAGCTGTTACAAGCCATATCAGAAGCGTGAACAAGTCCGGCTGCTGTTAATTGCGAATTTTCTGCCAGAGGAGATAGCCCTTGTGTTACGCGCTCATTATTTACGAGTTCAAATATCTGGGCTATAAAGTCTGCATTTTCTTGGTAGTCACAACTTGCCGCTGCTGGTGGTGTAGGTGTTGTCTCTCCTGAGGCTGGCACAGTAGGCGTTACCCTTGAATCGGCTGGTGCGGTTGGGGGAAGCCGTGTTGGTTCTGGCGTGACCATATTTACAGGAACGATTAAGATTTGACCAACCTGAATAGAATTAGCATTTTCTAGTTCGTTTTCCTCGATGATCGCGTCTTCTGTACTACGGAATTTAGCCGCGATCGCTGCGATGGAATCACCAGGGCGAACAGTGTAGTTGAGTAGAGTGCCTTGAGCGAGATCTACAGGAACGCTGGTTGGGGTTGGCAATTCCATACCGGGGTTGGGGATTAAAACTTCTTGGCCGACATAGACAATACTGCCTTGTGTTTCGACGACAGGATTCAAAGCCATTATTAGAAGGATGCCGTTCTCATCTAATCCAAATTTTTCTGCAATAGAAGCAAGAGATTCGCCTTCCAGCACAATATAGGAGAAAGGTGCCGATGGAGTCGGCGTCAGTGTCATGGTGGGGGTGAGGGTGAACGTTGCGGTTGCAGTAGGTGATGAGGTAACGGTAGCAGTGTGAGTTAAGGTCGGTGTCGGGGTTTCTGTCGCAAAGAAAGAGATTTGTGGTTTATTATCTCCAGTAAACCAGATGATGAGGATGATAATCCCAACAATAACGAGTAGAGCGGCAAGTCCCCAAATAATTACGGGACCGCGCTTTTGACGTTTTCGATAGGAGTCGATTGTATTACTTGCGGAGTTTGGATCCATAGTCATTATATTTTCCTTTTTTTGCTTTGGACTATATAAAGAAATAGGCTATATAGTGAGTGAAATAAGGTTAAAAAGCTTCTTTGTTAATTTCCGTCCAATGCAATTATATTTTCATTCTACCTGAACTTAAGTCTTTAAGCGAGTGATTTAAATTTGATTTTCTGGCCTCCCTAAAGTTTTTTATAGTGCCTGATTGAAGAAAACTTCTTTAAGAATTTTCTTCGATTCCCCCTCTCTTTACCAATAAAAAAAGATGCCCAAGATTTTACTTTGAGCATCTTTTTTATCGTTGTAGAAACTACGCCGTCAACTCTTCTAATTTATCAATATACTCACTCATCACCGCGAAAGTCTCTTCAACAGCATCGGGCGTAGTTAAATCAACGCCCGCCATCTTGAGCGCATCTAGCGGATACATGGACGAGCCAGCCTTTAGGAATTTGGTGTAGTCTTCTACAGCATTCGGCACGCCATCCAAAATTCGGCGGGAGAGGGCGTGTGCACCAGAAATGCCCGTAGCATATTGGTAGACATAATAATCTGAGAAGAGATGACCAAAAGTTGACCAAATCATGCCCACGCGTTCACGGTCAATTTTTACAGTCTCGCCATAGCCCTCGGCAAAAAGGTCTGCCATTAACGCCATCATTGTATCGGCGGTCAGCGGCTGCCCTTTTTCGGCACGCAAGTGGATTTCAAGTTCGAAGCGGGCTAAAGTCGGCATAATAAAGAAATAGCGCAAGAAATTCATCATTGCTTCTTCAATAATCGCAATCTGAAAATCTTTCTCAGGATTACTTTTTAGCAGATGCTCGCGCACCATGGCCTGCTGGAAATTTGATGCAACTTCCGCCACAAAAAGGGAGTATTCACTATAAACCAAAGGTTGATTTTGCCAAGTGAGATAAGAGTGCATCGAGTGCCCCAGCTCATGTGCAAGGGTGCTCAGCCCAATCATATTGCTTCCGAAACTCATCATAATGAAGGGGTGCGTGCCCGGCGCGCCCCAAGAAAATGCGCCATTGCGTTTGCCCTGATTAGGGAAAACATCCACCCAACGCTCTTCGAGCGCGCCTTTGCTCAGGGTGGCAACATATTCTGCGCCCATCGGCTTAAGCCCTTCGCAAATCCAATCGATTGCTTGTTCATAACTCACGGGCGGGCTATTTTTGGTGAGCGGCGCCCATAAATCGTAGGGGTGCAAGGTCTCTACGCCCAGAACTTTGCGTCGAATTTCAAAATAGCGTTGCCAAACAGGGAGATTTTTCTTGAAAACGTCAATTAGGTTATGAAAAACCGCTGTGTCAATATCGTTCTCAAAAAGCGACATACCCAGCGTGCTTTCATGTTTGCGCGCCCGCATTTGAAAAACATTTTGCTTGATGGATGTCCCCAAGCTGGAAGCGAGTGTGTTTTTATGCCCCAGATATTTATCGAGATAATTATTCCACGCGTTTTTGCGCGCCTTGCGGTCTGTGCCATTTAGTATTTTGCCCAATGTTCCTTGCGTGAGGTCAAGCTCGTTGCCCTCTCTATCTACAGCCGCCACAAATTTAAAATCGGCGTTGGTGAGCATACTCGTAGTGGCAGATGCGCCTTCAAAGGGATTGGCCAACATGCCCAAAATCTCTTCTACTTCGGATGACCGAACGTGCGCCTGTTTCCTGAACAGATTGCTGACGAAATGCTCATACTTCGTTAAACGAGCATCGTTAGACAGCCACTGACCCAAAACTTGCTCGCCGATTATCAACATCTCCGGCTGGACAAAGGATATAGCCGCTACGACCTGCCCATAAACGCCACCCGCTTTATCAGCCATCGCAGCGGTATCTTGGTCGGCAGTGTCTACGCTGTAGGAGAAGCCAGCGTACATATATAAGCAAGCAGATTCTCAACTGCTTCAAGCCCATCGGCTAGAGATGCGGCACTTTCGCCCAATTTCCCCTGAAAAACTTTCACAGTGGCAATATCGGCAATAATTTGCTCAGCTTCTGCGCTCCACGCTTCAGGGGAGGCGTAAACGCTCTCGGCGTTCCAGGTATATTTTGGGTCTACTTCGTTTCTTGCGGGGACTTTGGTCATGGGGAATTCCTTATATAGTCTATTTACGTAGCGCGAGATTTATCTCGCACTTGCTCATAAAGGCGACACGCTCTAAAGGGCACTATAGTAAATATCGCGTTACGGAGGTTCTATCTCGGCAACGAGAAGCAAATCCGTGCGCCTTCCGTGGATTTAGAGTCTATCCACATGCGCCCATTATGGGCTTCGATGATGGCGCGGGCGAGGTAGAGTCCCAGCCCAGCCCCTTTGGTTTTATTGACTGATTCGCTGGCTCTATAGAATCTATCGAAGATATGGGGCATGTCTTTGGGGTCTATGCCGGGACCTTCGTCACTGACACATAAAATAATTTGTTCAGGACGCGCTTCTCCGCTGATGGTGATATCGCCTTTGGGGGCGTATTTGATGGCATTGGAGATGAGATTGGTGAGCACTTGGCGAATCCGCGTTTCGTCTGCGGAGATTAACGGGAAATGCTCGGGAAAGGCGGTGTTGATTGAACGTGAGCCAGCCTGAGACGCGAAGCGATCCGCTAGTTGGGATGCAAGATTCTGTATGGAGATATCGTTCATGTTGAGGCTTAATCCGCCTGCCTGGAGTCGCGAAGCATCCAGTAAATCGTCTATCATTTTTGAGAGTCTGTCGGCTTCTTCTTCGATGACCATCAGGCTATCTTCGATGACATCCCGATCCCAGCGCGCATCATCACGACGAAGGGTGCTGGCATAACCTTTGATGAGTGCAACGGGCGTGCGAAGCTCATGGCTAACGACCGAGATAAAGGTGCTTTTAACCTGTTCGGCAGTGCGAAAATGGGTGATATCGCGCACAGAAATAAAGATATTACGGAGGCTATTATCGGCGGCAAAAAGGGGCGCGTAAGTGACACCTACGGGAAGATTAGGGGGATCGGGGCGATATAAATCGCCTTCAACATAGAGAGATGCGTTGGGGGTCAGGGGCCAGCCTTCGGATTCAGACTCTTCGAGGGTTGCGCCGTGTGGATCACTTGCCCAGCGGATAATTTCGGCGTGTGCTTTGCCCGTGATTTCCTCACGGGGCTGCCCATATAATTTCTGAAATGCGCTATTAACGCGCTCAATTGTGTGATCGGCATTGAGGATGAGAATGCCGTCGGCGGCAGATTCGAGCAGAGCATCGAGACGTTGTTTTTCGTAAGTCACTTGCCCATAAAGTTGCGCATTATAGACCGCGCTCGCGGCTTGGTCGGCGAAGGCACGGAGCAGTCTTTTATCGTTAAGAGAAAATGTGTCGGAGTAGTTGCGGAAGATGAAGATTACACCAATCACCTGCTGGTGAGCAAGGAGAGGAAGCCCAACGCCGTTAAGTAGCCCACGACTGGCGGTATAGGCAAGGCTTTTGAGCATTCTATTTAATTCGTTGATATTAAACTCAGAAACAGTTTCTTCGGCAAGAAGGGGTTTAAGATAATCGAGCAATGCAGGGGGGATTTTTTGTGCCGAGCCCACATGCCAGCCATCATCTTTTTTAAGGGCGATGAGACCGGCTTGACCAGCAAGCATTTCTATAGAGATGCGTAGAATGCGCGCGAGAAGTTTATCGAGATCAAGTTCTTGGGTGATGGCGCGGGTTATTTCGAGAAGATAATCTCGTTGACGAACACGGAAGTCGGGGAGGGTAGGGAGCATTTTATTTCACCACAGAGACACAAAGGGCACAGAGAAAAGCATGGAGGTATTTTATCATCTTGGAGAAGGATGGAACACGGATTTTTGCGGATTAGGCGGGTTTAAGCAGATTTTAAAAACAAAAATGGTTTAGGTTTGACGCTTTGCGTCAAACCTAAACCAAAAGCTTTAAAAAATCTGCAAGAATCCGCTAAATCAGCGTCATCCGCGTTCTATTGCAATTACTCTTTTTCAGCAATCCCAATGGCCTCATCGAAGGCTCTTAAGCCCTCATCAATTTCGGCTTTGGTGATATTCAAAGGCGGTGAAACGCGGATTGTGCTTTCGCCACATCCAAGCGTAATAACACCACGTTCAAAGGCAAGGTCAGAAACACGGTCACGGAAAGCACTCGCAGGCTCACGCGTTTCTTGATCTTTGACAAAATCAACACCGATCATCAAGCCTTTACCGCGTACATCGCCAATGCTGGGATGATGCGCTGCGATTTCCTCGAGAGCATCTAAGGCATACTCTCCAACTTTTGCAGCGTTCTGCATGAAAGATTCACCAATCAGGTCAATGGTTTCGCAAGCGGCAGCACAAGCGAGAGGGTTTCCACCATAGGTATTGCCGTGTGTGCCTACTGTCCAGGTCATGACTGATTTTCGAGCAATCATTGCGCCAAGCGGAACGCCAGAAGCGATTCCTTTTGCAGAAGTGACAATATCTGGCTCTACGCCAAAGTTTTCTATAGACCACCATTTACCCGTGCGCCCCATGCCAGCTTGCACTTCGTCTGCTATCAGCAAAATACCGTGCTTGTCACAAAGCTCACGTAAAGCAGGGAAAAACTCAGGTGGCGGGATAATATATCCGCCTTCACCCTGAATAGGCTCAATCACAATGCCTGCAATTTCATCGGCGGGCATAACGCGCCCCATAATTTCTTCTTCTATATAACGTACAACGGTTTCGCCATAGCCTTCACCCGCACGGCGTGCCAAAAGGGGACGATAAGTATCTGGGAAAGGTGCGTGTATTACGCCGTCCATTACAGGTCCAAATCCACGTTTATATTTTGCCTTGCTGGCAGTAAAAGCTAACGACCCCATTGTGCGCCCGTGGAAGCCACCCAAGAATCCGATGAATCCAGAGCGTCCGGTTTTATAGCGAGCAAGTTTGATTGCCGCTTCCACTGCTTCAGTCCCTGAGTTGGTCAAAAACACGCGCGCTTCTTCTTCAAAAGGTGCAATCGCGGCTAATTTTTCGCTTAGCTCAATCCATTTTTCGTGATAGAAATCCGAAGAAATATGAATAAATTTCTCAGCTTGCTCTTGAATGGCTTTGACAACTTTTGGGTGGCTATGCCCCGTTGATGCTACGGCAATGCCTGCCGCAAAATCGAGAAAACGGTTGCCGTCTACATCCCAAACTTCGCTACCTTTGCCATGATCCATCGCAAAGGGAAATGCACGGGGATAAGAAGGTGAAACAACAGGTAAATCGCGCTCGATCAGCGCACGGGCTTTTGGCCCAGGGTATTCTGACAAGTGATGCCTCCTCGAAAATTAGATCTTTTTTTTCACCAACGCCAACGCGCCCAATAATCCTGCGTTGTCGCCCAACTCGGCTGTGGTGATAGTAAGATTTTTTAAATAAGCGGGCGCAAAAATTGCTTTTTTCAAACTCTCCCTAAAAGGATCAAAAAGTAAATCCCCGCTTTGCGAAACGCCTCCACCAAAAATAACAATGGATGGATTGAAAATATGTAAAAAGGATGCTACGCCAATGCCCAGATATTTCCCCGCACGCTCATAAGCGGATATAGCAAGGGGATCGCCTTTTTGCGCCGCTTTTGCAATGGATTTTGCCGTGCGCTTCGCACTTGACCTTAAGCTTGATTCCGTTGATTTATCTTTTAGCTGGTCTTCAACGTATTTTGCAATTGCCGTCCCTGAAGAGAAAGCCTCTAAATGACCGCGATGCCCGCATCCACATTCTGGACCATCTGCAAGCACAGTCACATGCCCCAACTCTGCACCCAAACCTTCCACCCCCTCCAGCAAGTGTCCATCAGAGATGATTCCCCCCCCAACGCCGGTGCTAATTGTCAGATAAAGCAGATAATCGTGTCCACGTCCCGCGCCATATTTCCACTCTCCTAGCACAGCAAGATTTGCGTCATTGCCCAAATAAACAGGAACGCTAAAATGGGCATTAAGTTTTTCTACAAGGGGAAAATTCTTCCAGGCAGGAATATTAGGCGTATTCAAAATAACCCCCTTGCGCGGATCTAAAGGCCCTGGCGCAGCAATCCCAATAGCTTCAAGTATCTCATTTGCGGGGATAACGCTCTCAATTAAACCAAGAATTCGCTCAAAGATAGTTTCATCTTTTGAGCGGGTCTTTATTTTATTATGCTTAATGGGTTCTGTGCTTTCAGGAAAAAAAGACGCGGCGCGGATATGCGTCCCGCCCAGATCTACGGCGATATAAATGCTCATATTGAGTATTATACTCGCTGGCAAAGGGTTATGTCACGAGGACGAGTGTCATTTCTTTTCAATGCTTAAAACGTACAAAAATCCGCCCAAAATTCTTGCTGTCTTTGTCTATACGATGATAAAGAGGGCGAATATGCTTTTGGTTTAGAAAACGCAAAACCTTCTTTTTGAGTTGCCCGCTACCCTTGCCGGGGATAATTTCTACAAGCGTGATTTTCTTATCAATCGCTTCCTGGATAATGCGATTGAGCTCTGAGTCAATTTTATAGCCTTTGTTGTAAATGTCGTGAAGGTCAAGTTTTAATTTTGCCATAAAAGCCCTATATTGGATTTTGTCGAAGTGGGAATGTATTATTCAGGCGAGCGAATTGATAAGGCAAGCCAAAATCCTGCAATCATCGCAACGATTATAAGACCCACCAGCCAACTTCGCGCGGATGAAGGATTTGGTTCATCAATCTCAATTGGAATTGTTGATGTTGGTTGTATGCTTATCGTTGGGGTGCTAGCAGGCATTGTTGACATAGGTGACGCAATGATAGGCGTAGATGTTTCTAATACAAAGGAAGTAGCAGTAATAGGCGCGGGTTGAGTAGCACCCTTTTGAACAAGTAAAAGATAACCTTCAACAATTGAAGTATCATCATCAAGGTTATTCCAGACGCGGATTTGGTCCACCGTCGTTTGATAGGCTGTGGCAATACTCCAAAGTGATTGGCCATATTGCACCTTATGTAATACATCTCCATCTGGGCGTGCTGGACTGACTATAACGGGCATAATATATTGTGGTAAGAGACTGTTTTGCGTTGCACCATCTTCTGATTCTGGAACAAAAGTTTCAGCATCGGTTTGCATTTGACCATTACTGGTCTGCAAGGCTGTTTCGATGACAATATAAACTTGGTCACTCACTGCCACCGCAGCACCGATGTCACTACGATCTAGTGAAAGCATGGTATTGGTATGAGGTCCGTCTCCGAGCCAAAATTGAATGGCTTCATCTACTATACGAGCGGCAACCCAGTTCTCGGAGCGATAGCCATCCAGTGATAAATCTCCCGCAAGAGGGTATCCCAAAGAGATCATCCATTGCCCAAGCGTGAGCCCGTTTGGGCGAGTGTGTCCAGGTGCGCCACCAGCAATCGCATTCGCTTCCCATTGCGCAACCTGCATCAGCGCTGGATGTGTGTTTAGAGGATTCAAACCATTTGCAATACGAAGCGCATTTACTGCTTGGATCACTTCAGTAGCTGACGGTGTTGAATCTTGTCCCAAGGATCGAGCAAGAGTTTCTTTTGGTAAAAGAAAGCTAGTTATCAATAAAAATAGGGGGATAATCCAAACTAAGTATTTTCGCATATTTGCTGATTTTACTACAAGGCGAAAATAAAAAGACTTCCGAATTTTTCAAGGATTCGAAAGTCTGCGTAATCTCAGAAAAATAACACCTTCAATCCCATCCCGATTAGCACAATCCCCATAAAATTCTTGAGCAGATGATTGGGTAATTCTAAGCCGATATTTGCGCCCAAAAAGCTAAAAATGGCAAAAGTAACCATCACGATTAAACCAGATTTCACGTCAACAAAGTCTTCTTGATAGTAGCGATAAGCCGCAAGCAGACTAATCGGCGCGGCGAAGATGAAGAGTGTTGTCCCCTGCACCATCTTTTGAGGGAATTGAGCAAAAAGAGCCAGCGAAAAGGCAATGATTGATCCGCCGCCTATACCTGTAATTCCCATTGTGAGACCAGAAACCGCGCCGATTATGATTAATGTGAGCATGTTTGCGTTCCTTGTTTTAAGAAAACACCGAGTGTTTCAAAAACACTCGGTGCCTGTACAGATTACTGAAAACTGATTTGCCGATTACTGATTCTCGTAATCTTCTGGCAACCAACAGCAAAGGATCAAATCCTTGGCTGCTTTTACTTCGTCCAATCTGCCAAAGGGTGTGTTCTGTGGAGCGTCATGTAATAATTCTGGCTCATTATGCGCTTCTTCGGCGATTTTTAGCATGGCGTCAATGAAAGAGTCGAGCGTGCCTTTATTCTCGGTTTCGGTTGGTTCAATCATCAAGGCTTCATGCACGATCAGGGGGAAGTAGTTTGTGGGAGGATGGAAACCGTAATCCATCAGCCGCTTGGCAATATCTAAGGCGTGGATGTCAGGGGCATCTTTCCAGCGTCCTTCGGCGACAAATTCGTGCATGCAAATTCTGTCATAGGGGACGTGGTAGACATCGCGTAATTTCGCCAAGATATAGTTGGCATTTAGCACGGCATATTCGGCGATGTCTTTTAACCCATCTGGTCCGTGCATGGCGATATAGGTGAAGGCGCGTACAAACATCCCGAAATGCCCGTGGAAGGCTTTGACGCGTCCAATGGTTTTGCTGGGATCAACAAATCCATAGAGCGGGGGGAGACCATCGGCTTCTTCTTCGACAATATCGACGATGGGCGCGGGCAAGAAATTTGCCAACTTTTCAACAACGCCAACGGGACCAGAACCAGGTCCACCACCACCATGTGGTGTGGAGAAGGTTTTATGCAGGTTATAGTGCATCACGTCGAAGCCGAGATGAGCCATTTTGGTGATGCCGAGCATGGCGTTCATATTCGCGCCATCGCCATACATCAGGCCGCCCGCATCGTGGACAATTTTGCAAATTTCTTCGACATTTTCATCGAAGAGACCAAGTGTATTCGGGTTGGTAAGCATCATGCCGACTAAAGTGTCGTCTGCTTCGGCGCGGAGTGCGTCTAAATCTACGTTGCCGCGTTCATCGGAGGGGATCTGAACAACTTTCAGCCCTGTCATCGCCGATGTGGCAGGATTTGTGCCATGTGCCGAATCTGGAATAAGCATTTTGATGCGTTTTGCATCTTTGCGGTCTTCGTGATAGGCACGCATCATTAATGTGCCCACAAATTCGCCATGTGCGCCAGCGGCGGGTTGTAAGGTCAGGGCGTCGAATCCGCTGATTTCTTTGAGCCATTCTTGCAGTTGGTACATCAGCACCAATGCACCTTGCGTGGTTTCAATTGGTTGTAGCGGATGCACATTTGCAAATCCAGGCAAGCGGGCGGTGTCTTCGTTAATTTTCGGGTTGTACTTCATCGTGCAGGAGCCAAGCGGATAGAATCCGCTGTCCACGCTGTAGTTGAAGGTGGAGAGTTTCACGAAGTGTCGAATTACATCTGCTTCAGAGAGTTCGGGTAAGGGCAATTCTGTTCGGAGAAGAGAATCGGGTAACTCGGTGTGTGGCACGTCTGGGGCAGGGAAGTCCACGCCAATCCGCCCGGGGGAGGAGAGTTCGTAAACGGTGGGTTCAACGATTTTCGGAGCAGTATCCAAGTTAAAATCAGTCATGATTCACCTCCGAGAGAATACTTACAAGGGCATCAATTTCTTCCTTGCTATTCATTTCTGTCACAGCAACCAGCATTTTATTTTCCATGCCGAGAAATTCTTCGCCCAATTCGTAGCCGCCAAGAACGCCATGTTCAAGCAAATGCGCGTTGATTTCGGCAACGGGTTTGGGGCAGGAAACGACAAATTCGTGGAAGAAAGGTGTGTCATAACTCAACTCAAAACCGTCAATTTCGGCAATTTTTTCTGCCGCATAATGTGCCTTGTGATAGCAAAGTTCGGCGACCTGCTTCATGCCGCTTTGCCCGAGCAGGCTCATATAAACGCCCGCTGCAAGTGCCAGCAAGCCTTGGTTTGAGCAGATATTTGATGTCGCGCGCTCGCGTTTGATATGTTGTTCGCGGGGGGTGAGCGTGAGAACAAAGCCGCGTTGTCCGCGAGAATCAACACTCTCGCCGACCAAACGTCCTGCCATTTTTCTCACAAATTTATTGCGTGTGGTGAAAAATCCCAAGTAGGGTCCGCCAAAACTCATCGAAATACCGAGTGGCTGTCCTTCGCCCACGACCATATCTGCGCCCATTTCGCCGGGCGTTTTCAACATGCCGAGCGCGGTCGGGTTTGCCACGATGCAGAATAACGCACCTGCTTCGTGTGCCGCTTCACCGAGTTTTGTATAGTCGAAAATGCGACCGAAAAAGTCGGGATATTGGACAACGACCAGCGCGGTATCTTTGTCAATTAGTGGGATGAGATCATCGGGACTCGCCTGCATTGGGCTTGCTTCCGCGCTAACGAAATTCACCTCGGCGAATTGCGTGTATGTGTCCGTAGTCGCCCGATATTGGGGGTGTACGCTCGCCGACATGACGATCTTTTTGCGTTTACCGCGAAACTTCGCCATCGCCATGTTGACGGATTCGGCAACAGCCGTTGCTCCATCGTAATGGGAAGCGTTCGCTACATCCATGCCTGTCAGATTCGCGATCATGGATTGATATTCAAAAATCGCTTGTAGCGTGCCCTGTGAAATTTCTGGCTGATAGGGGGTGTATGCGGTATAAAATTCGCCGCGCAATAAAATATGATTTATCGCGGCGGGGATATAGTGGTTATAGACGCCTGCGCCTAAAAACGAAACTAAATCGTTCGCGGTCTCGTTAGCTTGAGAAATCTCGCTCAACTCTGCCGCAGCTTCCATTTCTGTGAGTGCGTCAGGCAGGTTTAATTTGGGGTAGCGATGCTTTTCAGGGATGGCGGTGAAGAGGTCTTCCATCTTCTCTACGCCAATCGCCTCGAGCATCTCATCCCGTTCTTTCGGGGAGTGGGGGATATAGGTCATTATAGTATTCAGTGGTCAGTATTCAGTGG
>JABGOQ010000187.1 GCA_018645405.1 Anaerolineae bacterium
ACTAACTCACTAGGCTCTTTTTATTACCTGTCCACCTTTTGGGGTGCAGTTCACATGAGAAGCGTTTTTTGATTCCAGACCTAACGGGTTTTACGAAGTACCCCGTCAGCTATTGAGGGGGAAAATCTGTCAGCTCTCATCTATTTCATAGAATCTCTCACTTGCTCTGCATCTAAAGTCCCTAACGATCGCCAGAGTTCTTCACCTTCTGGATCAAGAAAAACAAATGTGGGTGTGAAAGAACCAAATTCCTTAGCAAAATCTTTGCCTGTTTCTGATTGTATATTGATTTGTAAAACAACCAATTCGTCTGCAAATTCTTCTTCTATCCCATCAACGATGGGCTGTGCCGCAGCACAAGCCGCTCAGAAAGGCGATTGTAATTCTAGCAAAATCGGTTGCCCCTGCCCAATCTCTTCACGCAAATCCAAAGCGGATTCTTTGCTCCCCGTTTGGGCGCGAGTTGTAAACCAGACCGCGAGCAAAAGAACGACAACGCCTGTGACAGCGTATAGTTTTTTCTTTTTCGCATCATCTTTGCGAAAAAGAAAAAGGAAAAGCCCAAACAAAAAGGCAACACCCCAAAGCATTGAATAGTGATTGATTAGTGACATATATTCTCCTGTGTAAACAGATAGTTTCCATATATTTTATCAGAGACATAGAGCGAGAGGAGGAATTTGGAAAAAGAAAGATTAGATCAAAGAGATGCTCTTTAAGGGGTAGCGAGCCTAAATCGCGCGCGTGCCGTGCTCTACATCAAAAAAAGAAAAAGTCCCCTGAAGAAAATCTTCAGGGGACTTTTGTCGAGGAGGAGAGACCTGACAGGTTTTGGAAACCTGTCAGGTTTGTTTAATTATTCAGCTGCGACAAATTCTGCAACGGGGAGACCGGCTTCTGCCCAGCCGCCAAATCCACCTTTGAGGCTGGTGACATTGGTGTAGCCTTGCGTCAGAAGGATAGCCATTGCCATTGTAGAGCGGTGTCCGCTACCGCAATAGACGACGATTTCTGCGTCTTTGTCGGCGGGCCACATGCTGGAGTCGGCGATGAAGTTTTCAAGGGGGAGGGCAATCAATTCTTGGTCTACAACTGCGATTACGCCTTTTTCCGTCAATTCTTCAGCTCGACGGACATCCATCAGGATCAGGTCAGGATTATCGCCTAAGGCAAGATTCAGGTCGTCCGCTTTCTTGACGCCCCAACCTTTATCTTTGAGAGCGACGACAGCAGTATCAACGGGAGCGAGCAACCTTTCAGGAACTTCAGCAACGTCGAGAACCATCTCTTCGGGGATGCCTTCCGCAACAGGGTTGCCATCGGCGACCCAATCTGCGAATGTGACTTTTAGGGCGCGGACATTTGTCCAACCCATGCCGTGCAATGCGGTCATGGCGATGGTGGCACGCCAACTGGAGCCGCAATAGGCGACAATCGGGGTGTCGAAGCTGGGGAGCAGATCAATATGTTGCGCTAATTCATCCAAGGGAATGTGGAATGCGCCTTCGATATGTCCTTGTTCTTCCAGTTCGGCTGCGCTGCGCACATCCAAAATGAAGGGAGGGGTATCTTCGACCATTTCGACCAAGAGGTCGGGGGCTTTGATGGTATTGTAGCCAGCCATATTGGTCAGCATAGTGCTGTAGTTTTCTACAAGACCGCCAACAATGGGATAATCTGCTTCTTTCCAACCAACGAAACCGCCCTTAAGGCTGCGGACATCGGTATAACCATAGGACATCAAAATTGTCATAGCCACGGTGGAGCGGTGCCCAGCTTTGCAATAGGTCACAATTGGCGTATCCAAATCTGCAGGCCATTGATCTTTTTGACCAATGAAGTCATCTAACGTCACCCAGGTCACATTAGGAGCATCAATCATACTTGCTTCGACCTCTCCGGGTGTGCGAACATCAATTAAAATCAGTTCTGGGTTTTCAACGATCTCTGTCGCCAAGCCTTCTGCCGTAATTACTCCCCATCCTTCAGGGATGGCACTAAGCATCTCATCCATGGCGGCAACCATAGCGGGATCGGGATCGGCAACATCAAGCACCATAGCCTCAGGTGCAGCACCTTCAACGATGGGATACCCTTCAGCTACCCAACCACCGTAGGATGGCGGGTGGAAGGTTTTGACATCATTCCAACCCAAAGCTGTCAGAGCGGGCATAGCAATGGCTGCACGCCATCCACTGCCACAATAAGCGATGATGGTCGTATCAAAGTCGGGTAACAAATCAAGGTGTTGGGCTAAGTCACGAAGAGGGATATGAACCGCGCCTTCAATATGTCCCTTTTCTTCAAGTTCTTCTAAGTTTCGTACGTCCAACAGGAAGGGAGGATTATCATCTGCCAGCATTTCAGCAATGGCTGCGATGTCTTTGAGAGCATTATAGCCTTCCATTGTTGAGATCAATTTGCCATACCCACCGTCCAAGTCAGCATCGGCGGGATCAGCTACCACTGGCTCTTCTGCTACGGGAGCTTCTTCTGCTGGTGCTTCTTCAGCAGGAGCTTCTGCTACAGGAGCTTCTTCTACGGGTGCCGGTGAGCAGGCACTCAGGATGATGCTAGACACCATTACGAGGGTGAAAAGCAGGGTTAAAATTTTGTTCTTCTTCATTTGATTCTCCTTAATAATTTGAAGATTATGGTGCGACATAACTGTCGCTTTTGATGGGCTAGGCAAGATATATCTCGCGTTATGCCCATATGATTGGTTTTGGAAAACTGATTTCTCTACAAGCACAAGGCTTATATTTTCTTCTCCTTTTACCTAATATTTAGGCTATTCTTCAACTGTAGAAGGAACCTTCTCAACGATTACAGATTTATTCGCTGTGAGTTCCTCTGCAATAACTTTATCCGCTGTTAAGAATAAATCGGCGTTTCCATGACAAGCATTACAACTTTCTGCCTGTGGTGTAAGAAGTTGGGTGTTATGTGGTGTGCTATATGCCCATGTGGGAAGTGCATCGAAATTTGAAAGCAAATCTTCACCATAAAAATCATAGGCATTTCTATCGACAGGGATGTGGCGCACAGTTACATATTCGTAAGGTTTTTGTTCGCTCTGGATGGGATTTCGCCCAATCATAAAGGTCAGATAATCGCCTTCGGTTGTGAAGAAGGGATTGCCCGTTTCTTCGCTAATTTGAACATGACAGCTATCGCAGCTTGCGTAGCTGATCGAATGACAAACTTCGCAAGAGAGTGTATTTTCTTCATGACTCTGGTGCATCTCAATTTCATCATTTCCGTCTGCTGCATCCCAGTGACAAGCCTCACAGGTTGGGAATTGGAGATCATCATCATCGTAGCGATGGTTCGTTGGGGCGTGTTCTGATTCGGGCATTTCTTCATGGCAATAAGAACAGCCTGTAGTTTGTCCATGCATTTCATGGCTGGTATGACAATCATTACATTTCATGCGTTCTTGCCTAAAGTGAACATCGGCTTTGAGATCTTCATGTTTGCCAAGGTATTCATTCCCTACGCGGCTACCATGACAAGCAGTGCAATTACGCGTCATTGAAGGTTCTTTTTCAAAAACATGACCACTGATAAATCCGCCGCCTGTCCATTTAGGCTGGCTGACGTGACAATCGCCACAACTGGTGTGACAAGATTGGCAGTGATTGCCAAACATTTCTTCAATTTCTGGGTGATCTTCGGGGGTGCTACGCGCATCTAAAACTGTCCAATAACCACCTTGCCCAGCGTGCAAGCTATCGGGGAACATATTTGAAATCACGGGGTGGCATTCAGAGCAGTTCGCTCCGCTATCTTCACTAGGCTGAACAACTAGATCGGTGTGAGCTATTTCTTTATCTGGGTCTTGAACGCCTTTATGACATTCGAGACAGGATATTTCACCATGTGCAGTGGTCGGGAAGACTTCTGCATCTACTAAAACTTTTTCCCAAGGCTCCAACGGAGCCACTTCTCCACCTCAGCCAGCGCCTTCATTTTCTGAAACAACTTCTACAACTGGCTTCGCGGTGTCAACGAGACTCTGTTTATCACCGTGGCAATCCAAGCAATGGTTCTCATCTACTGTCTCCACAGCGGAAGCAAGTTTTGGGGCAGGAGCAGCTTCTTCTGTTGGTTCAGCGGTAGATGCTTCAGGTACCGGAATCGCTCCTTGGCATCCAGACAACCCCAAGAAAAGCATTGTCAAAAATAGAGTAAAAATCCTTCGTACTTTTTTCGTCATTGGTTCTCCTCTTTTATGTAAATCCTTCTTTAGCGCAAGATGTACCACTTTTTTGGGCTATTTTTCAAAACAAGATCATCTTCGCTTTGCACTTTGTAATAATTTTCACCATTATAATAAGCAAACGTCATACCAACAAGTGATAAAGATAATAATTGCTTATAGCTTCTACTTATGCTAATCTATAAGCAGAAACTATTTTGAACTGACCTTTGACACTTGATATTGTTATAAATGCTATGTTATAAAATTCACAGATATTCTTCTAAGGAGAAATAAATGTTAGACGCACACCAACTAAATATCTTCCTAACGGCTGCAGAAACCCTGAGTTTTACGCAAGCAGCGCAGTTATTGCACATGTCTCAACCGAGTGTAAGCCAACACATCAAATCACTAGAGCAACATTTTGATACCCCCCTTTTCGAACGCTCGGGGCGACAATTGCAACTTTCTGATGCAGGCGAAGCCTTGGCTCCCTTGGCACGAGAAATGGTCACCCAATCGGTACGCATAGAAGAAGAAATGGCGTCGCTCAATGGAGAAGTTTTTGGGCATCTGAAAGTAGGCTGCAGCACCACGCCAGGAAAATATATTCTCCCGCAACTCTTGGCACGTTTCCATAATCAATACCCAATGGTTAAGGTAACTTGCCTGGTTGCACCGCAGGCAAAATCAATAGAAAGTCTTTGTGATGGGCAAGTACATTTTGCGCTATCCAGCCATAGCCATCGTCAAAGTTCTAACGATGCTGAGTTCCGGCTCTTTATGAAAGACCCCGTGATGTTAATAGCCCCTCAAAATCATCCTTGGGCAAAGCGCGAAGATATTACCCCCGAAGAGTTGCATAAAGCTAATTTTATTTTGCGCGAAGAAGAATCTGGTACTTTTGCTACAGCAAGGGATGCCCTCGATACTGTCAATATATCCATACACGATCTAAACACCCTGCTCACGCTGGGAAATTCGGAAGCAATTTCATTAGCCGTGCAAGAAGGTTTGGGCGTTGGCTTTGTTTCCAATATCGTTGTTGCAGGAATGCGTCAACTGGATATTGCAGTCATCCCAATACGTGGCGTCACCATCTGCCGTGATATTTACATCGGAAGGTACGTGGGGAGACCTGCTACCGTTGCCCAGGCAGC
>JABGOQ010000188.1 GCA_018645405.1 Anaerolineae bacterium
TTCAGAATACTGTCATAGGTATCCATCAGATACTCATTATTCTCTTTCCCTTCACGATGACAGGAAAGACATTGGCGCTTGACCACAGCAGAGACATGAACTTCGTAAGAAGGCACTTCGCCTTCAGCCAACACGGGGATAGCAGAAGAGACTGCGTCTGCAGGAACTTCCGTTCGGTCATCCCAGGTATAGCGCATGAAGGTGACGATATATTCGATCTCACTTGGGGAGAGTTCTCCACCATAGGCACCGCCAAAAGGAGGCATACCTAAATTAGGTTGACCATAAGCGGTAATATCGTAGAGAGAGCCATCGTTACGCGTGTACATCTCATCATTGCTACTAATGGATTTGACGACAACACCTTCGAGACCTTCAACCCCAACAATCTCTCCACCTTCACCATCAGGACCATGACATTCTACACATTCGATAGAATATAAATCTTGTCCTAAGCTCATCTTTTCGCCAATGCTAGAAGCAATATGTGCTGTTTCTACTGGCTCAGCCATCGCCAAAGTTTGTTGGTAAGTTAGGCCTACAAGCCCAATAAAGACAAAGCTTGCAACCCATAAAGCCGTTTTTCGCCAAGGGATTTCTTGTCCCGCTTTCTTATATAGGGAGAAGAAAAGCACACCAGCAAGCAAAAGAGATAGGATGCCCGCCATAAGAGGCGATACATCTGTTGAAGCCATCAGGGTCAGAATGACCATCGCAGAAACAATCGCGCTCATCAAGCCAACAGCAAACTTTCTTGTAGAATTGTGGCGTTTGGGATTTCTATCGTATAGAGGCAAAAAGATCAATGCCATCACCAAGACGCCAGGAATTACAGCGGCGCCAACCCATTCCAATTCGCCGGGGAAGTATTTCAGGAACTCAAATAGAAAAAGGAAATACCACTCAGGGCGGGGAACATAGGATGCGTCAGTAGGGTCAACTTTGGGTTCGGGGTGAACACCAAGAAAAGTTGCCAAACCAATCAGCAAGATAAATAATCCAAAAGCGACCAATATATCTTTATAGATGCTATCGGGCCAAAAGCGTTCAGCACCTTGGATGCTCGCTTCATATTTTTCGTTTATTTTTTTCTTCATTTCATCATTCATCGGTATACTCCTTAATCGTCCTTATCTGGATATGCGGATTCACCATGACGCATAATCAGATATAGGTGAAGACCGATCAAACCAGCCAAAGCGGCGGGCAACATCCAAATATGAGCAGAAAAGAAACGAGAGAGCGTCAGCGCACTCACGTCACTACCACCGCGCAAGGCTCTCAAAATGAAAGGTCCTGCGCCCGGCACAACGCCACCGATATTTGTCGCTACGACCGTAGCCCAATAAGCACGCTGGTTGAAAGGGAGCAAATAGCCGGTGAAGCCCATGCCCAAAGTCAGCAAGAAAAGAACACTGCCAACGATCCAAGTCAACTCACGGGGATACTTATAAGATGCCGAGAAGAAGGTTCGCAACATATGAATGAAAACAACTAAAACCATTAGAGACGCGCCCCAATGGTGCATACCGCGAATCAGCCAGCCGAAAGCCACGCCATTCATAATATATTGAATACTGTCATAAGCATGGTCGGGAGAAGGTGTGTAATAAACGGTCAAAAAGATGCCCGTAACACCTTGCATAATAAAAAGGAAAAGACTGGCACTACCGAGCGTATTCCACCAATTCCCGTGTGGCTCAGGACGATCGAGCAACATCTTGTACATATCGTCGAAGCCGAGTCTTTCATCCAGCCAAGCATAGATATTTTTCATCATAATTATTTATCCTTCGTGGGCTTTCACAGCAGGGAAATGGACAAAGAGGTTACCCTCTTCTACCTTCGTCTCAAACTGATCAAGAGCATGTGGTGGAGGACCAGCAAGCACTTCACCGTCTGCGTCAAACTGTGCGTCGTGGCAGGGGCAGGCATACCATTTCTTTGCTTCATCCCAATTTACGCTACAGCTCAAATGTGTACAGCGGTTAGAAAGCGCAAGTAACTCGCCCCCAGATTTTCTTAAAATAAAACCACCATAGCTATTGACCGTTTTTTCCCAACCGTTAACATTTGAACGAGTGAAAGAAAATGACTTAGGTGAACCAATGGAAAAACCCTCCAGCGGGCCTAGCGGAATCCATGCTTCAGAAGATTGAACATTGAGCGCCGGATCAATCAGATAACTGATAATCGGAATACCCAGAGCCGCGCCCATAATACCGCTGAGCGTTGCAGTCACAACCTTTACAAAATCCCGCCGGCTTATTCGATGTGAACTTGCCATGCGTGCCTCCTTAATAATTAGCTAAATAGATACATTAGTTATTGGACATTACGATTATAAGGGTCTACTTAATCTTTATTAGAGGAAGTCTGAAACTAAATATCGGTGCAAATCGTCACTTTCTGTCATTCTGTCAGAATGAGATAATAAATACGTTAGATTAATAAGGCTATTTTTTATTGGATGAAAAGCACCGAAACGCACGTGTCCTAAACTTGCTTGCCCGCAATGGGCATCTTCTCGGCAGAGGCATTTTTCTGCACACGCCGAATCCCCCAGCTTGGGGAGGGCAATCAAGCCAAAAACAAGAGCGGAGCGGTTTCTCATCCAGTAATTCTAATTATTCATAAACTGCACTGCATCTTAAAAGATGCGTTGCGGTTCATCGACTTAATAATATCCTATTCAGGAGGCGCAAATGGCTCTAAATCGGAAAGTTGGTTTCTTTACGGGACTAAAATATAAAGGAGGCGGCCCCATGTGGGCGTGGGTTCTACATCGTGCTAGTGGCTTAGCCATGGTACTTTTTGTAGGGCTTCACATCCTTGCGGGTTTCCTTACTCAACAATTTGGCAGTGAAGTTGGATTGTCGATCAATATTATTTATGAAAATTGGTTATTCCAAGTCGTTATTTTCTTCCTTGTCATTTTTCATGCGGTGAATGGTTTACGGGTCACTATTCTTGACCTTGCGCCAAAACTGATTGAGTATCAACGCGAGATGATTTGGGCTGAGTGGCTCATTATTGCGCCACTATATGCGCTTATAATTTTTTCTCTTCTTAAAGACGCGTTGAGTGGATAGGAGATAAAATGACTTCACGAAAAGTAGCAAAACGGGGTTTCAGCCTCGATTATATAATGTGGCTCTTCATGCGTCTTTCAGCCTTGGCTCTTTATGCAGTTGGGCTAACAGGGCTTACCGCCGCATTGATTATGGGCGCACGAACTCAAACCGACATTAGCACCCTTATTCGCTGGACTTTTTTCCAAAATCCTAGCCATGTTTTCAGCAGTGATTTGGTAAACCTTGATGGCTTTATTAATCAGTTCTGGCAAATTATGCAAATCACAGCTGTCTTCTTTGGTGTAACACACGGCTTAAATGGTCTGCGAACCGTTGTTGAAGATTTTATGGGTAGCACAATCTGGCGCACCTTATGGCGTGGCTTTATTTTCTTCTCATGGATTTTTATGATGCTTGTTGCCATCTATGTTGTTTTGGCTTCATAAAGGAGTGAATATATGAAAACTCATCAATTTGAAGTCGTTGTAATCGGAGCAGGTGGTGCAGGTCTCATGGCAGGGCTGTACGCATCGAAATCCGCTTCAACGGCTGTAATCTCTAAGCTTTATCCTGCACGTTCACATACTGGTGCCGCTCAAGGTGGTATTGGTGCTGCACTTGGCAACCTTGAAGAAGATCGCCCTGAATGGCATACCTACGACACCGTAAAAGGTAGCGATTATCTCGCTGACCAAGACGCTGTCGAATTTATGTGCAAAGAAGCGCCTGGCATTGTATATGAACTAGAGCACATGGGGCTTCCTTTCAGTCGAACCGATGAAGGGAAAATTGCACAACGCTTTTTTGGCGGTCATACAAATAATGACACCACAAAACCAGTAAAGCGAACTTGTTATGCCGCTGACCGAACGGGTCATATGATTTTGCAAACGCTTTATCAGCAAAGCATTAAAAATGATGTTCAGTTTTATGATGAATTCCAAGTTTTAGATATCATCAAAACTGATGAAGGTATTGCTGGTGTAGTTGCACTCGAAATCGCCACTGGCGAGATGCACGTTTTCCACGCAAAATCTATCATTATGGCAACAGGTGGTTGGGGACGCGTTTGGGAAATTACCTCGAACGCTTTTGCTTATACGGGTGATGGTGTAGCGATTACGCTCAGACACGGCATCCCTGCACAAGATATGGAGTTCTTCCAATTCCATCCCACCGGCATCTACAAGATGGGTATTCTCATCACCGAAGGTGTTCGTGGCGAAGGCGGCATCTTGCTCAACGGCAAGGGCGAACGCTTCATGGAAAAAGAAGGTAATGCACCCAACGTAAAAGAATTAGCCTCTCGCGACGTCGTTAGCCGTGCCATGTATCAAGAAATGAAGCAAGGCAACGGCGTTGATGGTGAGCGTTATCTCTACCTTGACGTGACACCTGAAACCGTTAATAAATACGCTGCTCTCGACGGAAGAACGCGTCCAGACGGCACCCCATATCGGGTCACGGGCGAAGAAATCCTAGGGAAACTCCCCGATATTATTGACTTCTGCGAAACTTATTTGGGCGTGAATCCAGTAACAGATCCTATGCCCGTTCAGCCTACTGCTCATTATGGCATGGGTGGCATCCCCACCGATAATTATGGCCGCGTAGTTGTAGACAAAGACCGTAAAGAAATCATGCCCGGGCTTTATGCTGTTGGTGAAAACGGCTGTGTTTCTGTGCATGGCTCTAATCGCCTTGGCTCAAACTCCTTGCTAGACTTGGTTGTCTTTGGCAAATACTCAGGTATAGAAGCCGCCAACCATGCCAAAAAGACCGAATATATTCCGCTTCCTGAAAATCCCACGGCATACGCAGAACAACAACTTGAAGATTTACGAAATGCAAATGGCGACGAACGTCTCTCAGAAATTGGTAGAGAGATGAAAGAAGTCATGTTTGAGCATGTTGGTGTTTTCCGTGTAGAAGAAGGTATGCAAGAAGCACTGGAAAAAATCAAAGAATTGAAAGTCCGTTTCAAAAATATCAAAATTGACGATAAGGGCAAACTATTCAATATGGACTTACTCAACGCTTGGGAATTGAGCAACTTGCTCGATATCGCCGAAGTCACCACTGCTGCTGCCTTAAATCGCAAAGAAAGCCGTGGCGGACATGCTCGCAACGATTACCAAGAACGAGACGATGAAAATTGGATGAAACACACCCTTGCTTGGCTAGAAGAAGATGGAGTCAGGCTAGATTATAAGGACGTTGTCTTCACCAAATTCGAACCAAAGAAACGGGTCTACTAGGAGAGATATGATGAAAAAAATTAC
>JABGOQ010000189.1 GCA_018645405.1 Anaerolineae bacterium
GCGAGGCGGAAAGCCTCCATTAAGTATGTGTCCGAAAAGTCTGAGGACGTACAGGTTCTCAACGCAACATATCTACACACGCAATTCTTCTGCATGATGAAGAAGAAAATAGAAGGAAAATCATTGGCATAGATATAGATATCACCGCAAGAAAAAAAGCGGAGAGTACCCTGCAGCAAGCAAATATCAAATTAGGGCACGCCTTGCAAATAAAAGATGAATTTCTTGCCAATATGAGCCACGAGCTCCGTACTCCGCTCAATGCAATTATGGGACTCTCCGAAAGTCTTATAGAGCAAACAGCAGGGCCTCTAAATGATAAGCAAGAAAAATACCTTCAGACAGTCAACGAGAGCGGTCATCACCTTCTTGAGCTGATCAACGATATTCTCGATCTTGCAAAAATAGAATCTGGGGAAGAGACCCTGAATATAGAAAAGGTGGATATTCACCATATTTGTGAAGCCAGTATGCGTATGCTCAAACAGCAAGCAAAGAAGAAAAACCAAAATATAACCTGTGAGATTGATGAAAGCATTAAACAGATCTGGGCAGATGAACGCCGCCTGAAACAAATGATCGTCAACTTACTAAGCAACGCCGTCAAATTTACCCCAGAAGGTGGCAAATTGGGCATAGAAATTGAAGCAGAGCAGCAAAAAAATATAATCCTCATCAATATTTGGGATGAAGGCATCGGCATTAGCAAAGAAAATAGAAAATTCTTATTCACCCCCTTTGTACAACTGGATTCTGGTCTGGCACGCGAAGGCGTTGGCACAGGCTTGGGCTTAGCCCTTGTAAAAGAACTAACTCATATGCATCATGGTAATCTGACATTAAAGAGCGAGCCTGATCAGGGCAGCACATTCACTATCAGCTTGCCGTGGAATCCTGCAAAAGTTACAGGCCCTCTCCCGCCTTTGCCAAAGAAGAAGCCGAAAAAGGAAACGCTCCTCCGGGTAAAAGGAAAAAATATTCTGCTTGTTGAAGATACAGAAGCCGCTCGAATGATGCTCAAAGACTATCTCGAACTACGCAATTATCAGGTCTCGCTGGCAGAAAATGGGCTTAAAGGAATCGCCAAAGCCAGAGAAGTTCAACCAGATCTAATCCTAATGGACGTAATGATGCCCATAATGGATGGGTTGGAAGCCACCAAAAAGATAAAGAGTGACCCGCTCTTGGCAAAAATTCCCATTGTCGGTATGACCGCCCTCGCCATGCCAAAAGACCGTGAAGACTGTCTCGCAGCCGGGATGAGCGATTATATGAGCAAACCATTCGAATTTGATGAACTACTAGATGTGATAGAAAAACATCTTTCCTCGGATAAGAAAAAGTGACCCTAAGTTAAATCAGACTCGAAAGGTTTTATTGTGAGGCACTTTGGATAAATCACTTTTGAAGGCAAAGAATTTAGTCTAATAATTATTCAATTGAAACCTTTCGGGTCTAAAATGTTGGATGAGTAAAACCGCACCGCGCTTGACCTAACTGGGTCGGCGCCAAAGAACATCGTCTCGGCCCTTAGCTTGCTACACCCCTCCTCATGCCGAGAATCGGTTTGGGCACGGCACACAAGCCTAAATCAAGAGCGAAGCACTGCTTGGTCAAATCTAAAGGGAATTGAATCATGAAAAGTAAAATCCTGATCGTAGACGACGAACCCTCCGCGAGAGAAACCCTGACAGCCATGCTGGACGGAGAAGGCTATCAGCTTGAAACGGCAACAAATGGCTTTGAAGCATTGGAGATGGCGCAACGCACCCCGCCAGATTTGATCCTGCTGGATGTGATGATGCCCGCAATGGATGGGTTTGAAGTCTGCCGTAAGTTGCGCGCCTTACCTCAACTTGCTGAGGTGCCTATAATCATCCTCACCGCCTTGCACGATCCGATGTGGATCGTGCAAGGCATAGAATCTGGTGCCGATGATTTTCTTAGCAAACCGGTTTCCCGCCAAGAAATAATTGCGCGTGCGCGTACTATCACACGCTTAAATCGCTATCGCACCCTGATGGACCAACGCAAAGATCTGCGCAAAATGGCAGAACGCGTTGTGATCGCCCAGGAAGCTGAAAGAAAACGCCTCTCACACGAATTACACGACGATCTGGGGCAAGCACTAACCACACAAATGCTTACCTTGCGCAATCTGCAAAGAGAACATTCTCTTCCGGGAGATGGCTTGTACGAACGCCTAGATGATTTCCATCAGCAAACAAATGATGTTTACGCAATCATACACAGACTAGTGCAAGACCTGCGCCCGCCTATTTTGGAAACACTCAGCCTGAAAGATGCCTTGAAAAGCTATTGCACCGATTTTACACGTCGCACGAATTTACCAATCACCTTTGAAGCAGATCAAAACCTGCCAGATTTTTCTGACCTATACAAAATCACACTATATCGTGTATTGCAAGAATCCCTAACCAATATCATCAGGCACGCTGAGGCAAAAAAGATATGGGTGGAGCTCAGCATCGAAGATGATGAGATTGCCCTAACCGTTCAGGATAATGGGCATGGCTTCGAATACGAAAAGGTTCAGAAGAATGGATTTGGTCTGGCTGGCTTAAACGAACGGTTGATCATTGCTGGCGGAAAACTCCACATAAATTCCACATCAGAAAGAGGCACTATCTTGTCGGCACATCTCCCCTTGCAGGAAAATATCGCAACCCTGGAGGCAGTATGATCCAAGTGTTAATTGCCGATGATCATTTGCTGGTCAGGGATGGTATCCGTGCTCTACTTGAAAGAGCAGGTGATATTCATGTGCTTGGTGAAGCAGCTAATGGGCAAGAAGCAATAGAGCTAACAGAGAAATACGCTCCTGATGTTTTGATCATGGATATTATGATGCCGCGTATGAACGGCATTCAAGCTGCTGAAAATATCCAAAAACTTAAACTCTCTACCAATATCCTCCTGCTTTCCATGTATTCAGATGCAGGTCTGGTACATCAGGCTTTTCAATATGGCGTTAAAGGCTATGTGCTTAAATCATCTGTCAGTGATGAGTTGATCAATGCAGTCTATGCCCTTGCGCAAAATAAAACCTATTTGAGTAAGCCGATCTCAGAGATCGTGACTGAAAATATTAGCAATCCACGCACACTTGAGCAGGATAATGACCCGCTTTCAAATCTATCTCCGCGTGAAAAAGAAATTCTGCAACTGATCGCAGAAGAGCATACCAGTAGCGAGATTGCCGATCTATTATTTATCAGTGAAAAAACCGTCGAAAAACATCGTGCCCGTTTGATGAAGAAATTGAACGTCCGCAACCTGGCTGGCTTGGTTCGGTTGGCGGTGAAATATCGTTTGGTAGATTGAGACTTTTGGTATCAGATCTGCGAGGGAGATTGCTTCGCAAAAACAGCTCGCAATGACGTGAATATCTCAAAACTATGATTTACTGGATTTTAGCAAGTCTTAAGGCTTAGGTCTAATTCCGAAGTCTCAAACCCTAGAAGGAGAACTTTATGAAAAAAGCAATTTTAATTGTCGATGATGAATACGCTGGTCGTCAAACTCTCGAATCCGTACTAGAGGGGGAAGGCTACAGGCTGGAAATGGCTGAAAACGGTTATCAGGCACTTGAAAAAGCCAGCACACTCAAGCCAGACCTAATTCTGCTGGATGTAATGATGCCTGGCATGACAGGCTACGAAGTCTGTGAACGCATTCGTGAAGACAAAAGCATAGCTGAAATCCCGATCATCATTCTTACCGCCTTGGATGATCATAAATCCATGTTGATGGCTTTGAAATCTGGTGCTGATGATTTTCTCTCCAAGCCTTTCGACCGTCACGAACTACGTGCCCGCGTAGCCGGCATCATGCGTGTAAACCGCTACAAAAAATTAGTTGACGAGCGTACAAAACTTGAAGATGCCCATGTCGAATTGATTGCCGCCTACGACTCTACGGTTTTAGGTTGGTCCAAAGCAATGGATTTACGCGACAGGGAAACGGAAGGACATAGCCAACGTGTAACCGATCTAAGTGTAAAGATAGCCAAAATAATAGGCGTTGAAGAGCATGAATTAACGCATATGCGGCGCGGGGCATTCTTGCATGATATGGGCAAATTGGGTATCCCTGATTCTGTTTTACACAAAGAGGGCAAGCTCACCGAGGAAGAATGGGATATTATGAAAACGCATCCGACAATAGCCTACGATATGCTCTCTGCTATCGAGTACTTACTCCCCGCACTCGATATTCCCTACTGTCATCATGAAAAATGGGATGGCTCAGGATATCCACGTGGGTTAGAAGGGACAGCCATTCCTTTGGTAGCCCGCATCTTCGCTGTTGTAGATGTCTGGGATGCGCTGCGCTCGGATCGCCCCTATCGAAAGGCTTGGTCAAAAGAAAAAACATTGAAGCATATTCGAGAGGGTTCCGGCAAACATTTTGACCCTCAAATCGTGAAGATATTTATGGAGTTGATTACAAAATAGGCCTTTAATATCGGTTAGCATCTGCATATCTTTTTAATCGCACCGATTTATTACTGGCATAAACACACCTTAAACAGAAGCAAACCTCCACGCGCTCGTCTCGGACGAACTCATCCACAAAAAAATATTTTGTGATTGCAAGGAAATCTGAAAACACTTTTTTGTATAATATAATCACACTTCAAAAGGTCAAAGGAACTATAAGATGGTTAGAAAAACACAAATAAATATTATAGAGCATCAACAGCCATTGCGATTGCTTCGTTTTTTTTCGATTTTTAGCTTAGTGGCCTTTTCTATTATCGCGGTGGTCTTAGGGCTTTTTTATCGACAGATTGCGGTGACTGAATTAATTGAGCTGGGTGAAGCCAAAAATGTAGCTCTGACGCAAACCTTTTCCAATTCTTTGTGGGCAGAGTTCGCACCTTTTTTAACTTCGCTATCTGAATTGAGCGGTGATGAGATACGAGCACATCCTGAAACTGAAAAACTCCATCAAGCTGTTGTGGAGCAAACGAGAGGGCTAACAGTGCTCAAGGTAAAAATTTACGACCTTGAAGGAAAGACCATCTTTTCATCCGAGGAAAGCCAGATAGGTGATGATAAAAGCGAGAATGATGGTTTTCTTTCTGCGCTGGAGGGCGAAGTTCTTAGCGATCTTTCACATCGTGATACTTTTGATGCGTTCGAGGGGGAGATGTCGGAGCGGGATGTTATCTTTAGCTATGTGCCAATCATTCGTGGCCCAGATTCGCAAATAGAAGGCGTTTTTGAAGTTTATGATGATGTAACCCCCTTATTAAAGCGGATCGACATGTTTTGCCTCAAGTGGAAATGGAATTATAGGCATTGAGAATAAGACACTTTCTT
>JABGOQ010000184.1 GCA_018645405.1 Anaerolineae bacterium
ATTTTGATGACCCCAAATTAGTCGCCTATAATCGCGAGTATAAAACTTATACCGGTACCTTGCTGGGGGAGAAAGTGTCTGTTACATCTACGGGAATTGGCTGTCCTTCCACCGCAATAGCCGTAGAAGAGTTAATTATGATAGGGGCAGATACCTTCATTCGAGTAGGAACTTCAGGAGGCATGCAGCCTCACTTCAAAGCCGGCGACTTAGGTATTGTAACTGGGGCTATCCGAGACGAAGGCACTACGTTGCACTACATGCCACCGGAATTTCCTGCGGTTGCAGATATAGACGTGGTATTGGCACTTAGAGATGCCGCAAAAAAACTAGGATATCCACACCATCTTGGAATTTCTCACTCGAAAGATTCTTTTTTTGGGCAACATCAACCCGAACGAATGCCTGTAGATAGCCGGTTGCTCAACCGCTGGAAAGCTTGGGTGCAAGGTGGTGCAATCTGCTCAGAGATGGAAGCGGCCGCAATCTTTATCTTGAGCAGTATCTACCGAAAACGAGCCAGTGGCATTATGTTGATTGGGTGGAATCAAGAAGGTGATAACCCAGAAGAACACGTATCTGATTTAAGCAACTTGATTGAAACTGCTGTTGAAAGCGTCAAAATCCTGATCAAACAGGATCGACAGCGAAGTTCGTAGAATCTATACCTTGAGCATTCAGTTGAGTAGGGGTATTTAGCCTTGGATACAATAAGCTGTCAAGAAACTTATCAATTAATGAAGCGCTTGACCACCGAGCACGGCATGATTCGAAACTTCCATCAGAATGTTCGCATGGATAACTGGGAAGTCGAAACAGATTTATTTCCCAAAGAGGCCCTTGAGATTTACTCGGCCTGGAACTTGGGGCAAGATATTTCATCTGAAGATAAAAAAAAATATTTTTCCGCCTACCGCGGCGGGTCGCAGGGAGATTATCGGGACGGCATGGATGCAAAAATCTCAAATATCGTAGCATGCTTAACCTTGTTTCCGCATTCGAAACGAGCAGTAATTACCATACCCAATAATAGCTCGCCTGCTCACTCCAGTGATGATGATGCGAAATGTTTGCGCGAAATCCATTTTTATTTAGATGGACAACAACTCAATGCCACTGCTTTCTTTCGAGCTCAGGCAGCCGACATTTTTCCGAAGAATATCCATTTCGTTGGGGCACTGATATCAGAAATCGCCAGCAACCTGGACGGTGAAGTGAAGCCCGGAGTTTTGCATTACCATGCTACGATACTAGTGGCTGACCGGCAATAACCTTTACTTTTAAGTATCTTGAATTGCGTCCAATTTGCATTGATCTAGCCATGGATTTTCCCGTTGCGCAATTCAAGAAAATCAAGATATGTAACTTATTTTTATGGTGAAATCACATCACTTAGCTATTGAACCAGGTGACATTGGCAGGTTCGTCATCTTGCCTGGTGATCCTGGCAGATGCAAAGTCATTGCATCCCATTTTAATAACCCAGAAAAAGTTGCTGAAAACCGGGAATATGTCACTTATACAGGCAGCATATTAAATGAACCAGTATCCGTATCTTCCACTGGGATAGGCAATCCATCTGCGGCAATTGCAATCGAAGAACTTCGGGCTGTAGGGGCAGATACCTTTATTCGTGTAGGTACTTCGGGAGGGATGCAGCCCCACCAAATTCCTGGGGACTTGGCAATTATCACCGGTAGTATTCGAGATGAAGGCATCAGCAAACACTACTTACCAATTGAGTTTCCAGCTGTTGCTAATAGTGATGTGGTTATTGCGTTGAGAGAAGCCGCAGAAAAACTTGGCTACAATACCCATTTAGGGATTTCCCATTCAAAAGATTCGTACTTTGGTCAGATGGCACCAGAGCGCATGCCAGTTGTCAACTTCTTAAAGGAACGGTGGAAGGCCTGGGTGCAAGGGGGCGCAATTTGTGCGGAGATGGAATCGGCCATCTTGCTTACCTTGGGCGCCATCTACCGCTTACGGGTTGGCAGTATTACTCTTATTGCCATCAATCAAGATAAACCAGAACTGGGCGTCTCAACGGATACTGCCCCGGTAATCAAGACTGCGATAGAGGCGATTAAGCTATTGATTCAACTAGATCACAACAATGAGAAGGAGAGAATAAATGACAAGAGAAACTGAGCTTCAGCACCATATCCAGATGAAAGTAGGTGATGTTGGGCGGTATGTGCTATTGCCTGGGGATCCGGGCCGTTGCGAAAAAATTGCCGCCTACTTTGATGACCCAAAACATATCATCCAAAATCGAGAATATAACACATACACTGGTACATTGCTTGGTGAAAAAGTGTCCGTAGTATCCACTGGGATTGGCTGCCCTTCGACAGCAATCGCCGTCGAAGAATTGATCGCAATTGGAGCAGATACATTTATTCGTATCGGTACTTCTGGCGGTATCCAGCCCGAGATCAGAACTGGGGATGTTGCTGTGGTTAATTCTGCCATTCGGGATGAGGGGACCACGTTGCACTATATGCCAATTGAATTTCCTGCGATTGCAGACTTGGATGTTGTATTGGCAATGCGAGAAGGTGCTAAAAAGCTGGGAATTCCTTATCATGTCGGACCAACTCAGTCGAAAGATTCGTTTTTTGGAGAAATAGAGCCAGACCGTATGCCGGTAGATAGTCGATTGAACCAACGCTGGAAAGCCTGGACTGCTGGGGGAACAATTTGTTCAGAAATGGAAGCCTCAACAATATTTGTATTGTCTTCCATTCACAGGAAACGTGCGGGAGGCGTGATGTTGATGGCATCTATATCTGAAAAACCCCCAGAAACCCCAGAAGAATTTGCTGATTTTAAGTCTCGCTTTGATATTAGCCGCCCTATTCAGGTGGCAATTGAAGGGCTAAAAACTCTTATTCAACAAGATATACAAAATTGTTAGCTTCACGTCTTGCTAACAGAAAAAGATTATTAGCTACGTAAACCAAAGAAATTTGATAAGGATTTGGGAACGAATATTATGATCGGAACAGATATCAAAGAACTACAAGCAAAATATCCAGAATATATTGAGAAAGTAGGGAAAAATTACTGGTGGAATTTTGTGATGCTGGTGCTTGATGCCTCCATATACTCCTTTTCGGTTGCCACACTTTCACAAGACACTATCGTTCCCTACTTCGTCGACAAACTCACAAATTTCAACTGGATCATCGGGCTAGTCCCCGCAATTTATTATTTCGGCTATTTTCTCCCTCAACTCATTGGTGCTTACATTGTTAATGGAAAACAAGAAAGAAAATGGGTAATTTTCAAGATTGCCTTAGCAGAGCGTGTTGGGATTTTTGCAATTGCCATCACTGCCCAATACTATGGGATTCTCAGTGAAAATTTAACACTGGGACTATTCTTTGTTGCCTTTTTGTTGTATTCTGTTACCAATGGTATGATCTCGCCAGGGTATGCGGATTTTATTAGCAAAAATATCATTCGCAATAGAGGTATTTTCTTTGGTATTTTGAATGGTATAGGCGGGTTGATTGGGTTTGGGGCTTCACTTGTCGCACGGTACCTGTTAGAAACCTACAGTTTTCCAGAGAACATTCGTGCCCTATTCTGGATAGGCTTATTTTCTTCAATATTCTCCCCCATCTTCATCGCTTTATTTCGGGAAATACCTTTTCCGGAAAAACAACAGCCTGAACCATTACCTGACTTCGTGAAAGCTATTCCTGGCCTCATCCAACGCACTCCGAATTTCAGAAACTTCATGATTTCGCGTGCATTCTTGGGATTAGGTGTCATTGGTAATTCGTTTTACGCTTTATACGCGATTGATTTTCTCTCTCTCGAAGTTGGTATCTTGGCAACGTTTACAATGATCATTCTAATGTCTCGAAGTTTCATTGGATTTGTGTGGGGATGGGTTGGAGATCAATTTGGCTACCGAATTATTTACATCATAGCATCCATCATGGTGATTGCAATGGGGATTCTCGCCATCCTCCCTCTTGAAGAAATCGGGTTTTATGTGATTGCATTTTGTATTGGTAGTGTGTATGCTGCCATTGCTATTGCGGATGCGAATATGGTGTTTGAAATTGCCCCAGCCGCTGAAACCAGCCGCTTTATTGGTATTTTGAACACCTTTGTCGCTCCAGTAATGATTTTAGCTCCACTGCTTGGTGGGGTGTTGGTAGATATTTTTTCGCATCATTTTTTGTTCGTCACGGTGATAGTAATCGGCGTATTTTCTACTCTGTTGGCTATCAGAATCATGCCGAATTTGAAACAAAAGTAAACAGGTACCAAAGATAAACGCCACAAACATAAAACACTATTGGAGTGCTATGCAAAGGAAACGGGGGGAGTGCCTAAACCACAGTAGGTAAAAAGTCAATAAGATGGTGAGAATACTTTGGGAATCTTCTATTCATGATCTGTCTCTTGTTGTAGCAATGCACAAATAATTGCATATTCTTTTTCAAAGCTTGGATGTGTCTAGAAAAGCATCTGGATTTACGCGCTAAGCGTTTCATGTAGTGGCGCATATCTGCGTTGACAGCTTCCACCGAGTAAGTTTCGCTCTTGTTCTTCAACAACTCAAAAGGAGCCCCGTAGTAGAGCCTCTCATAAATCGGAAAAGCATCGCTGTAATATCGCCTGGCTCCGAGTGCCCGATCCAAACAAGCTTGCATATTTTCTTGGGTGCGCTTCACAACAAGATCCCAGCTGAGAATGCAACGCGTTTCTCGATCAACGATAGTTAGGATATAGAACCTGTCTTTTTGTCGCCAACAAAGGTGTACAACTCATCCAACTCAGCGACGTTCATCTTTTTGGGTTGCTCTGCAGGTTGGAGCTTGTCAACATAAGCATTGATCCAATTAGCCACACTTTGTTGACTTATCTTGAGGATGCGAGCAATCGCACGTTGGCTATTACCTTCGACGTACATTCGAAGAGCAAGCATGCGGGTCTCTGCTGGATAGCCATTGCGCTTTGGATTTGGTGTGTAAATGCGATTGCAAGCACCACAGCAATATCGCTGACTCCCTGATGGATTGAAACCAAATCGGTGTTGTTTCACTGTTGTTTGACATTTTGGACACTTCATGAAATTATTCTACTTTACCTTTTCGGGTTTTGGCACTCCCCGATTTTAGCTGTTTCAGTTACATTTCCACAAAAGTAATCCTTTTGTACCATATTTTCCCCTAAAAACAGGGAAGAAAGTGGTTCGGAACAGGTCCGCTAGGGGCTACTAAAAGGCATATATACAG
>JABGOQ010000190.1 GCA_018645405.1 Anaerolineae bacterium
CTGTCAACTATACGCTGATTACCCTTGGACTGATCATATTCAATTTGATCCTGCGGTATAAAGCTAGCGGGCATACCGCAGGTGTGGCTGGCCCAGCTACAGCAATGCTATTTTTCTTCGGCTTATCGGCAGCTCCTTTGGTCACTCTCATTCCGCTGACGATATTTGCGCGAATCGCGGCCAAAGGTCACAATTTCTGGCAATTGATCACAGGTTCGGTATTATCAATCTCTACCACTGTGCTTGTGTTGTTCCTGTATGGTTTCAATCCGCTGAGTCATCTTTATTAAATCACCGAATTAGGCCGTCCAGTTTTCCAGATCCCAAATAACTCCTTCGATTTCTCGAAGCCCTCTTTTCTAACCTGAATGGAAATTGCCTTGGTCTTCGGGGCGTCGATCCAGCCTTTTTATGGAGACGATTCATTGAGGCTGAATCGAATGTTCTCCCTGCTCTGGCACCAAAGTTTTTCGTCCCCTCCGTTGTGACGAGGAAGAGGAAGGCGAAAGTCATTTTCGCTGATAAATCGCCGTTATTCCACCGATAAAAATACTTTGTGATCCTTTGAGTTTATTGCCTTTCCAATTACCACTCCATCCTCTTCCCATCCTGAAAGAATCCGCCTTGGGGTCCATTATCTGGTAAGGTTGCTGCCCAGACGAGGCCGCGCGCACCTTCTTCTAAGCCGAGGGGAGCCTCTGCACCGCCCATATCCGTTTTTACCCAGCCTGGGTGAACGGAATTGATGAGGATATTTTTGCCCTTGACCGCATCCGCGAGCATGAGGGTGATCCCGTTTAGGGCGAGTTTCGAGAGTCTGTAGGCGGGCGTATAGTCGTTGAAGCTGATGATTTGTCCCAGCACTGAAGAGACGTTTACAATCCGTCCGTAATTTTGGTCGAGCATCATCGGTAAAAAGGCACGTGTTAGAGCGAGTGGAGCGTAGGTATTTGTGTCTAATGTTTTACGCAGTTTTTCTTCGGGGATATCCAGAATATGATCATTTCTGTCGAGTAGGATGCCAGCGTTGTTGATGAGCGCATCCAAACGACCGAATTCTGTCTCGACATAGGATTTTAGCGCAGCGATGCTTTTTTCCGAGAGTACGTCGAAGGGGTGGAAATGCACGCCCAAATCACGAGCGGCTACTTCTCCCTTTTTTGCATCTCGGCTGGTCAAGATGACCTCATAGCCTTTTGCTTTCATCTGCTTGGCTGTTTCCAGCCCGATTCCACGATTTGCGCCGGTGACTAGGACTACCTTTTTCATATCTACCTTATCCTTTTTTCTTTGAGTGATCACAGAATTGTACCTTTTAATCCTCAATTGCGGATAAGCCCAAGGTTTTTATTTTTTAGCGATTTCCACAAGTTGTTTTTTGATTTACCGCCAATAAATCGCCGTTATTTCGCCGATAAAAAGAAATATCGAATATCTACTCTCGCCCTCTCGCCTCACCTATGAGATAATCCCCCCACACAATTCCCAACTCACAACTCACAATTTCCCAAAAAACATGAAACCAACCCATCAAGATTTTCTCACTGGCGCACGCGATAGTATCCCGATTTTACTCGGCGTTGTCCCCTTTGCATTGATTTGTAGTGTCGCCGCCATCAGCGTAGGACTAAATCCCGTTGAAGCTGTTGGCATGTCTTTTATCGTCTTTGCGGGCGCGTCCCAGCTCGCCGTTTTGCAACTAATTGGCGAAGGCGCGGTCTGGTTCGTGATGCTCTTCACCGCTTGGGTCATCAACCTGCGCTTCATTATGTATAGCGCAAGCCTCGCTCCCTACCTGCAAGATGAGCCGCTCAGACGCAAAATCCCCTTTGCCTATATTCTCTCTGACCAAGCCTTTGGAGTGACCATGAGCAAAATTGCCACCCAAGTCCCCGCCAACCCCGCTTGGTATTATTATGGAGTCGCCCTAGCCATCTGGCTAACATGGATTTTCAGCGCAATTTTCGGCGCGTTGCTCGGCAATCTTATTCCTGCCAGTTGGGGGTTAGAGTTCGCCTTCCCGCTCTCTTTCATGGCACTTATGTTCGCCGCGCTCAGAGACCGTCCCACCGTGATAGCCGCGTTGGTGGGTGGCACAACTGCCATTCTCACAAAAGGATTCCCCTATAATCTCGGATTAATCATCGCCGCCCTCTTGGGGATTTTCGCGGGTGTTTTTGCAGACAAGGGGGCTAAGAAATGAACGGATTTCCCCTCTGGATGCTCTTTATCGCCCTTGCGCTGGGGACATTTGCCCTTCGATATTCTTTTATTTACCTTTTCGGCAAAGTGGAAGTCCCCGACTGGCTACGGGACGCCCTTAAATTTGTACCTGCTTCCGTTTTAGCGGCATTAGTTTTTCCCGCACTAGTCTACTCCGAGGGCACCCTCGATATCTCCCTGAACAACATCCGTCTACTGGCTGGGATAGGTGGCGCACTGGTCGCCTGGCGCACCAAAAACGTCATGTGGACAATTCTCGTCGGCATGATTTTATTCTGGGTTTTGCAGGCTTTCTAGCCTCTTCTAGCTCTCCAATTGTGAGGAAGGGCAAGAGAGGTGGGGGTAAAGATAATAAGGAACGCTGTATTTGCGAATTCTTTTGTTAATTCTGGTTTCACTTGAGTCATTTTTCTTGTGTATATCTCTATTTAATGCTATATTTTAAAGGACGTCTTAGAGACGAACTCTGTTTTCCCACTCTTTTCTAAAAACTAATGGCAACTATTCAAATTACGCTGACCCTATACGGACCTCTAGCTAAATTTGCTGGTGGTAAATATATTGCTCAAAAGGCTGTTGAACTCGAAGAACATAAAACGATTCGAGATTTAATGGATAAGTTTGAGATTCCCTACGACCAAAAAAGTTATTTGTTTATCAATAATATCTTGTCTGATATGCCCGGTCTTAACGCATCTTTAAATGAAGCTTTAAAAGATAATGCCCGCGTTGGGATTTTTTCTCAGCAACATATGTACCCTTATCAATATAGAGATGGGCTACCCATGTCTGATGCTCTCACTAAAGAGTTATCTGAGCGTGAAGGTGGTGCAATGCATAACACTTATAGCTAATTTTCACTGCAAGAATTGAGGAGTTTTTGTAGTGATTTTTGTGATTTCGTCTTTTACCAAATAATCGTTCAAAAAGGAGAATGTTATGGCAAAACAGATCTTACGTATTAATATGAGTGACCTCAGTGCAACTTATGAGGATGTTCCCGAAAAATGGGCAAAGTGGGCAGGGCGTGGTCTCACTTCACTTATTGTCGCAGATGAAGTAGACCCCACCTGTCATCCCTTAGGACCCAATAACAAACTCGCCATTGCTCCGGGCTGGGTATCTGGCAGTCCCGCCGCCCCCAGTAGTGGACGTACCTCCTTCGGTGCAAAAAGCCCGCTCACTGGTGGTATCAAAGAAGCCAATTCTGGTGGTCTTTCTAGCCAAAAAATCGCAAAACTCGGTCTCGCTGCCATCATTATCGAAGGCATGCCCGCAGACGGCAAATTTTACGAAATTTTTGTTAATAAAGATGGCGTTAAATTTGAAGATGCTGCCGATTTATTAGGCAAAGGCATGTACGAAACAGCTGATCTAATGTGGGAAAAATACGACAACAAACCTGCCGTCATTGGTGTTGGTCCCGTTGGTGAAAGAAAACTCTCTAATGCAGGCATTTCTGTTAACGATCCCGAAAATTCCCCTGGTCGCTATGCTGGTCGTGGTGGTTTGGGCGCAGTCATGGGCGCACGTGGCGTAAAAGTCATGATCGTAGACGATAAAGGCGGTCCTGGCGTAGAAATAGCAGATATGGATCTCTTTAAAACTGCTCGTAAAAAAGTTGCCGATGCCATGGGCGAACATGCCCTCACCAAAGTAGAAGGTGGTTTGTGGCAGTTCGGCACCAATGTTCTTATGAACATCATCAACGAAGCAGGCGGACTCCCCACTCGCAACTTTAGCGCAGGGCAATTTGAAGGCGCAGCAAAAATCTCTGGTGAAGCCGTAAAAGAAAATATCGAAATCCGCGGTGGTGTTGGTAAATACCATCACGCTTGCCACCCCGGCTGTATCATGCAATGCTCCAGCATCTACCCCAACACAGATGGTAGCAAATTTGTCTCTGTCATTGAGTATGAAACCTCTTGGGCATTGGGTGCAAACTGCGGCATTGATGATCTCGAATATATTGCCCAAGCTACTTGGGAATGTAACGACATCGGACTCGACACCATTGAAGCAGGCAATACAATTGCGATTGCGATGGATGGTGGATATCTCGAATTTGGTGATACAGAAGGTGCATTGAAGCTATTTGATGAGATGCGGGACGGCACCCCACTTGGACGCGTGCTTGGTCAGGGTGTGGAAGCAACCGCAAAAGCCTTTGGCGTTTACCGTGTTCCCACCGTGAAGGGACAGTCGATGCCCGCCTACGAACCGCGTGCCATCAAAGGCATCGGTGTGACCTATGCAACCACCGTTATGGGCGCAGATCACACTGCTGGCTACACCATCGCTCCTGAAATTGCAGGCGTTGGAGGCAAAGTGGATCCGCTAGATAATGCCGACAAAGGCGATCTTTCACTCACCTTCCAAGCCGCGACAGCCTTCATCGACAGCACTGGCTACTGCCTCTTCATCGCTTTCCCGATCCTTGACATTCCCGAAGGTTGGGCTGGCATGGCAGAATCCGTTGCGGGCGTGACTGGCATTGAGATGACTGGTGATGATGTCATCGCGATTGGCAAAGAAGTGCTCAAGATCGAGCGTCTCTTTAATGAAGCAGCAGGCTTCACCCCCGCCGATGACCGTCTCCCCGAATTCATGCGTGATGAAGCTCTTCCCCCCCACAACGTAAAATGGGATATGGAAGACGAAGTCCTCGACAAAGTTTTCGATTGGGTACATGATTAAAGTTTTAGATTAGCAAAAGAGGCTTGCGCTTTTGCGTGAGCCTCTTTTTGTTTAATTATTTTCTTATAGTGAGAAGATTTCATTGTGATAAACTGAAGTAATCACTCAAGAAATGATTTAAAAATTCTTAAAATCCTGATAGCAACGCTCCGCGTTGCGTTGAGATAAGGATGATAGGTAATCTTATGAAGGTAGAAGTACGTGTTTTTGCAACCCTAAGAAAATATA
>JABGOQ010000138.1 GCA_018645405.1 Anaerolineae bacterium
TCTTCAAAAGTTCCTAAGAAATTGGAAAGATCATCTTGTAATTTTATTGTTTCGATTTTTTCAAAAAAAGTTGGATATTTCATTTATTTACTCTCATCTGGAGTTTGGAGTTGAAGCACAAGCCGGGGAGTGTGGGCACAATGCCGTCCACTGAACTTTGTATTGGAACGGTATCACATGGCAGGGCTTACGCATGAAATTTAGCACCCAACGATGGCGTAAGCTGTCTCGACGATTTTGTGAACGCAACCCAATTTTACCCTGAAAAAACTGACCAAAAATCGCGCCGCATACCTAAGCCGAAGGCAGGTCAGCTTAACGGCTTGTGTTATCTGTGTATAGGCAGGCGCGGATTCTGTTGGGGAGCAGGGAAAAAAATCGAAGCCAGAAAAATGCCTGAAAATGCCGCATAATCCACGCATCAGATGCACGCTTTGTTGGACAAGAGTAGAAATAGTTAAAAAGACAGCAATCTAATTACGCGACTATTTACTAGCACATATTGCAAATGTAGGGCCATTTAGGTGGTCAGGCCGATCAAAATTAATTTTCAGTTCCGTAAATCCAAACTGTCTTAGCGCTTTTATTATGCTATCTCGAGTTAGCCATTTGCTGACTGGTTTTGGTCCACCGCAGAAACCTACCCAATCTAATTCTTTCTTATATGACTGTGTGGAGTATTCATACGAGACTCCATCGTGTTCAAATAAACTAACGGGGCTGAATTTATGCTTTAGTTCTGTTCTATTGTTTATAATTCCTTGATCATAATAATGAGTCCAGATAAATAATCTGTCAGATACTCTTGACATTAATTTCAACAACCTGATAGGGTCTTCCATATGGTACAAAACGCCACTGGCAAAAACCATATCGTATTTTGAGTTGTCATTCTCAAGAAAGGAAATAAAATCACCCAACATAAACTCTACTCTATTTAGTTTAAATATCTCTTTAATGCACAGGCATTTTAAAAAAGCGCGTGTATTGGCCTCAATGGATGTAACTTTATTGGCATTTTTGCTATTAAACATATAGGAATGCCCACCTTCGAGAGGCCCCAATTCTAGTATGTTCCAATTAGAGAAGTTACCAAAAATTTGTTCTGCCCACGTAACACGGTTATCTTCGAACAATTTGGCTGTTCCCGGTTGCGTAGCCAACTTTAAATTATTGGGTTGTTGAGATGACCATTCTCCTTTGAACATATCAAGTATATTTTGATTGCTTGGCTCTGTTAGTATATATACATCTGGATTTTCCACAGGACTGTTTTGGGCGATTTTCAAGCGTAGCTCATCTCGTTCAGCGATAAAATTTTTTATAGTTGGGATTCTTTTAATGATCGACTTTATTATATTTGAGACTGGCATTTTTAAACTCTCTTTTTAATTGTTTATATGATACTGTTTTTCAAAACAGCACAACGTGGGCGTAAGCTGGCCGCCGATTTACCAAACGCAACCCGATTTCACCTTGAAAAAACTTAGCAAAAACCACTTTTATTTGAAAAGGAGAACATTTTCAAATAACGGTATCAACCCCAAATCAAGAACGTTTCGTCGAGATCAGTCCCAGCTTTCCCCATCTTCGTTATCATCCATGTCGATCTCGATATCTTCTATATCCCAATCCTCGTAACTTCCATCTTTCTCTACAAGATCGTCTTCTGTTTGCGCATAGGTTGTGCAGCCGATATCCGGGTCAATTTCAACCGATGGGGCTGTGCAAATATCATCGTCGAGATATAAACAGTTGAAGTATAGGCAGCGAATGCGCGGCATGGGAGTCTCCTTTTAGACACCTTCTCTCTTAAGGCGCACGATGGAAACGACAAAGATAATTGTAATCACAATTGCCGAAAGGATGCAATAAGGGCACCAGGCGTGAAGCACAAATTCTTCAAGATAAGAAAGATAAATTGAGTAGAGTACGCCGATCAGGCTGATTCCAAAGAGGGCGAGGGTGCCATTTTCTTTGAGAAAATCTACGCGAGATTCGTAAAGAAGAATAGCAATAATAGCCAAATAGGTCGCCATGCCAAAAATCGCAACAGGGATACCGAATACTTCTGAGTAGCGACTGGTGTTAACGGTGAAGCAATCGCCAAGCCCGGGGGCACAGAGAACTTCGTTATGTGAGAGCTTAACCCAGGTGAGATAAGCAGAATCGAGCAGGCCAATAATTGCGGCTATTAGCGCATAGATATTGAGTTTTTTCATTGGATGTGATTTTTCCTTGTCTATTCTTGTTATGAGTTCAAGAGCCAAGCTTCTACCTCGGCTCCTTTATTTAACGATTTTACCCCCGCAGGGATAATGAGTAAAGCGTTCGCTTGCACCATTGAGAAGAGATTTCCGGAGCCTTGATGCCCGGTAAGTTGCGCATTTAGCTGACCATTTTCTCTGTGAATTATCGCGCGGAGATAGCTCTCTCTTCCATCGGATTGGAGCGGCTCCGCCAGCCGCACACGCATGTGACCTTGGGCTTGCGTGCGACGCCCAAGCATTTTCTTGACGACAGGGCGAACAAAAACCATAAACCCAACGAAAGCCGAAACAGGGTTCCCTGCTAACCCGATAAAGGGGATATTTTTATACGCTCCAAAAGTGAGCGGTTTGCCGGGGCGCATATTGATCCGCCAAAAACTCAATGCGCCATCTTTTTCGATAACAGCCCTGATATAGTCGAAAGACCCCATACTGACTCCCGCCGAAGAAAGAATCAGGTCTGCGTCTTTGGCTTTCTCCAATGCGGCCCTAACAGATTCTGGCGTATCAGCTGCCACGCCAAGGGGGATGATCTCGCATCCCGCAGCGTTGAGCATGGCGCGTAAGGTATAGGAATTAACATCGTAGATTTTCCCATCGCTAAGCGGTTCATCTACCGAGAGCAACTCATCTCCACTGGAGAGCAGGGCAACGCGAGGTTTGCGGGTTACAGGCACTTGAGCAACGCCAAGCATGGCAAGCATCCCCAAATCTTGGGCACGGAGGCGTTGCCCGTGCGGGAGGATGCTCTCGCCGCGACGAATATCGCTACCCCGTTTACGGATGTTGGCACCCAATTTTGCGGCTTTGAAAATAGCCACTTTTTCAGGGAGGGGCGTGCCGGGCGCACGTTGATTGAAATCCGTTTCTTCTACCGGAACAACCGCATCTGCTCCAGGGGGGAGAGGGGCACCTGTCATGATGCGTGCGGCTTGTCCGGGTTGGATTTTTTTTGTCGGCATTTTTCCAGCGGGGATATCGTCTACGACCTCGAGGCTGATCGGAGTGGACGAGCCAGCCTGGGTCACGTCTGCCGCGCAGAGGGCGAATCCGTCCATCGATGAATTATCGAAGAGGGGCAGATCTGTCCCCGCGAGAATATCTTCGGCGAGAACACGCCCGACCGATTTATCCAAAAAAATCGTTGTTTTTTCAAGAATTTGAAATGAAGCTAAGATGCGTTTAAGAGCATCACTTACTGAAAGAAGACTCATAATTTTTTACTACCCCGGCCTATCTCGCTGGGCTTCAAGCACATTGGGGATATTTTCAATCCTTGCCAACAAACTGCTGAGTTCTTTGATATCACTGACTTCGATGACCAGTTGAATATCGGCAACCCCTTTATCCACTTTGACTTTGGCGTCAATAATATTGATGCTGGCATTAGAGAGAATATAGGTAATATCTCCGAAGAGCCCGCTACGGTCAAAGGCAGAGACACGAATGGGAACAGGGTAGGTGCGCGCGAGAGCGCCCCATGCCACCTTAACCAAACGTTCTCTATCATTTGTGCGGAGAATATTGGGGCAATCACTGCGATGGATGGTTGCCCCGCGTCCCCGCGTAATATAGCCGATGATCTCATCGCCGGGGGTGGGGTTGCAGCACTTCGCGATATTGGTGAGCAAACCTTTTAGCCCAACAACATTGATTGCATCGGTAGCATCGGTACTGCTCGCAGATGGGCGAGTAGATGGGAGAATTTCTTCCATTTCTTGCTCATCATCAGGCAGTTGCGGGATGATCGCATTAACGGATAGATCGCCGTGCCCCAACGCAAGCGAAAGGTCTTCTACGCTACGATAGCCCATTTCGCGAGCGAGTTTTTCGAAATTTGTTTTCTCTTTTACGCCAACACGCTGGAGTTCTTTTTCAAGCAGCGTGCGCCCTTGCGTAATATTTTGTTCACGGTTTTGTTTACGGAACCAGACGCGCATCTTTGATTTGGCACGCTGTGTTTTGACCAAGCCTAAATTTGCGTTAAGCCAATCTCGGCTGGGACCGCCGCGTTTGGCCGTCAGGATATGAACTTGCTCACCCGTTTTTAGTTCATAGCTGAGCGAAACAAGTTTTCCGTTTACTTTTGCGCCGCGGCAGCGATGTCCCACATCGGTATGGATGTGGTAGGCAAAATCAATTGGCGTTGAGCCAGCGGGCAGATCAATGATGTCGCCATTTGGGGTGAAAATATAAACGCGGTCTTGAAAAACATCCGTTTTCATGCTTTCGACAAACTCGGTCGCGTCGCTTACATCTGTTTGCCACTCCATCATTCGGCGAATATCATCAATTCGTTGGTTATAGGAAGAGTTTTCCCCGTTTCCGCCCTCTTTATATTGCCAATGGGATGCGATCCCGAACTCAGCATTGGCGTGCATTTCATCTGTGCGGATCTGAATCTCGAGAGGCTTTCCGTCCTCGTAAATTACAGCTGTGTGCAAAGATTGATAAAAATTTTCTTTAGGCGCGGCAATATAATCATCAAATTCATTTGGCAAAGGACGCCAGCGTGTGTGGATCAATCCCAAAGAGGAGTAACAAGATGGAACATCAGGAACAAGGACACGTATCGCCCGAACATCTCTCACCATTTCAAAAGGTTTGTTTTTGCTCAACATCTTGCGGTAAATTGAATAGATATGCTTGGGGCGTCCAAATACTTTTGCGTCAATTCCCTCGCGTTTGAACATCTTTTTCAACTCAACCACCATCGTCTTGATCTCATCTTCGCGCAATTTTCGGCGAGCAGTTAGATGCGATGCGATTTCCTTATATTCTTCGGGGTTCGTATGGCGAAAGCTAAGGTCTTCCAATTCCCACTTGACTTGCCAGATGCCCATTCTGTTGGCGAGAGGAGCAAAAATTTCGAGCGTTTGTTTTGCAATCCGTTTGCGTTTATGCTCTGGCATAAAGCCCAGCGTGCGCATATTATGCAAGCGATCCGCCAGCTTAATTAAGACAACGCGGATATCATTATCCATTGCCAGGAAAGTTTTCCGCAAAGTTTCCGAAGCCATATCAGGACTACGTCCCAGCAGGGCGGGCTTGGGATAGGATTCTTCCGCATCGCTCCCCTTTTGACCTGATTCCCTTATTTCAGCAGTGAGTTGCTCTGCATGTTGGTCGTCTCTTGAAACACGCGGTAAATTGGTTAATTTCGTTACTCCATCCACCAGATTTGTGATTTCCCCTCCAAAATCGCGTTGCAAATCTTCCAGGGTGATCTCAGTATCCTCAACTGTGTCATGGAGCAACCCCGCAGCCACTGCAGCAGGAGGGACTTGCAACTCTGCCAAAATGGATGCCACTGCAAGGCAGTGCATCACATAAGGTTCGCCAGACGCGCGTTTTTGCGGCCGGTGAGCCTCCTCAGCGATACGGTAGGCGCGTTGAATTAAATCCTTATCTGTAGGGCTGTAATAGCTCGGGAGCTGTTCAAGTAATCCATTAATGGTGACTGCAACGGTTGTGCTTTTCATATTGACCCTATTTTAGCCTATGCTGTCTGGATGTCAAACAACGCTTTGACATCCAAACTCTCTCATGCTAAACTACCTCCATTCATCACAGCGTGCTCAAAAGAGCGCGCTTTTTTCGGGCAAATTGCTCGGTAGGAAGGTAAATATGAGAGCCGTATTCTGGGATTATGAAAAGAACGAAACAAAAATGATTGACCAGCGTCTCCTGCCAGAGAGCTTTGAGATCGTGTCATTTCAGCATTATGCAGATGTTGGCAAAGCGATTACCGATATGGTAATTCGTGGCGCCCCCGCAATTGGAGGTGCAGCCGGCTTTGGGATGGCTTTAGCCGCCATGGAATCGGATGCGCGTGACCTCGCCTCGCTTCGCACGTATATTCAACTTGCCTCCGATAAACTACGTGTTGCCCGCCCCACGGCAGTTAACCTCGCCTGGGCATTAGACAGGATGTTGGCTGTAGCAGATACCGTTGAAGGTAGCGCAGATGATCTTCGTGAAGCCATGCTCAAAGAAGCCCAAGCCATAGCCGATGAAGATGTCGAGATCAACAAACGCATGGCAGAATATGGCGCAGCATTAATTGAAGATGGCGATACTATCATTCATCATTGCAACACAGGTTCCCTCGCTACGGTTGATTGGGGAACCGCACTGGGCGTAATCCATACAGCACATGAACAAGGCAAAAACATTCATGTTTTAGTGGATGAGACTCGCCCACGCTTGCAAGGCTCACGTCTCACCGCGTGGGAACTAGAGCAATACGGCATTCCCTACGATATTATCAGCGACAATATGGCGGGGCATTTCTTGCACACAGGGCAAGTTCAACGCGTTGTTTTCGGTTCAGATCGCACCGCTGCGAATGGAGATGTGGTCAATAAAATCGGAACCTATATGCTCGCTTTAGCGGCAAAAGACAATGATATTCCCGCTTATGCCGTTGTCCCCACTTCCACAGTAGATTTATCTCTCGCGTATGGTGGCTTGATTCCCATCGAAGAACGTGGACAAGAAGAAGTTCTCAGCCTTGAGCTTTTAGGGCGCAAAGCCTCCCCAGAAAACGCAACAGCCCGCAATATTGCCTTTGATGTTACGCCGCATCGCCTCGTCACCGCAATTGTGACCGAAAACGGAGTGGTATATCCGCCCTTTACCGAAAATCTAAAGAAAGTAGTTGGTCTCTAATTATGGATATTTTACTGACCGGCTCAGTCGCTTACGATTATCTGATGACTTTCCCTGGGAAATTTGAAGAACAAATTTTACCTGAACGCCTATCTTCAATCAGTCTTTCCTTCTTGGTTGATTCGATGACCCGCGAGCGTGGCGGTGTTGCGCCCAACATCGCCTATACCTTAGCTTTACTTGGCGCAAAACCGCGTCTGATGGCAACCGTTGGACAAGATTTCAGTGATTACCGTGCTTGGCTAGATGCTCAAGGCATTGATACTAAATATGCTAAAGTCATCCCCGATGTTTTCACTGCATCATTTTTTGCCACCACTGATCAAACCAATGCCCAAATTGCTAGTTTTTCACCAGGTGCAATGGGATATGCCGCAGAGCAAAATATCAAGGACGTAGAGCCAAAACCTGATTTGGTCATTATTTCTCCAAATGACCCCGTTGCGATGAAAAATTTTGCTGCCGAATGTCGGAAATTAGACATTCCCTATCTCTACGATCCCAGCCAACAACTATTACGTCTCGAAGGCGATGAGATTGCACGAGATATGAGTGGTGCGCATTTTCTCTTTGTCAACGACTATGAATTTGGCTTGATTTCTAAGAAGACGGATCTTGATCTGGAGGGTATGCTAGAAAAAGTAAAGATCATCGTTATCACACGCGGAAAAGATGGTGCAGATATTTATGCTGATGGGAAAGAAACCCATATCCCTGTTGTGCCGCCAGAAGAGATCATTGACCCTACTGGCGTAGGCGATGCCTTCCGCGGAGGCTTTCTTGCTGGATATTCACATGGTTACGATTGGGAACTCTGCGGAAAAATAGGCTCATTATCTGCTGCCTATGTGCTGGAGCAAAATGGCACCCAAAACCATAGCTATACACAAGAAGAATTCGTATCCCGTTTCAGAGAGCATTTTGACGATGCTGGCAAGTTAGACCAATTGCTAAACAATTAGGGTTTGTAAAAAAATCGATTTTAAACTAAATCTGATAGCGGCAATTGAGTAGGATGACAGCACTATCGTCATCCGTATCGAAATCAGAGCGAATTTACGAGAAAAGGCTTTCTTGATAACCCGCTTTGATTTCGATACGCTACAGCACGGAAATGCTGCGCCGTAGCTACTCAATCGCCGCTATTAGATTAAAGAAAAAAGTCAGGAAGACCAAAAGGTCTTCCTGACTTTTTATTTTTAAAAACTGGTGCTGATTTAGTAACGGTAGTGATCGGGTTTATAAGGTCCTTCAACCGGAACACTAATATAATCAGCCTGTTTTTTAGAAAGTTGGGTAAGGTTTACTCCAATTTTCTCGAGATGCAAGCGGGCAACTTCTTCATCCAATTTCTTGGGGAGCGTGTAAACGCGATTTTCGTACTCTTCGTTATTTTGCCACAATTCCATCTGTGCTAAAACCTGATTGGTGAAACTGTTGGACATTACAAAGCTGGGGTGACCAGTAGCGCAACCAAGATTGACTAAGCGTCCTTTTGCAAGCAAGATGATTTTCTTGCCATCAGGGAAAGTGATGTGATCTACTTGCGGCTTGATATTATCCCATTCGTATTGTTCCAGACCAGCAACATCAATTTCATTGTCAAAGTGACCGATATTGCAAACAATGGCTTCATCTTTCATCTTTGCCATGTGATCATGGTTGATGACGTGGAAGTTACCAGTGGCGGTGACGAAAATATCGCCTTGGTCACATACTTCGTCCATCTTGACGACACGATAGCCTTCCATCGCAGCCTGCAAGGCACAAATGGGGTCGATTTCTGTTACCCAAACTGTAGCACCTAAACCGCGCAGGGATTGTGCGCTGCCTTTGCCTACGTCACCGAAACCCAAAACGATTGCGATTTTACCGGCAATCATCACATCGGTGGCACGTTTGATGCCATCCACGAGGGATTCGCGACAGCCATAAAGATTGTCAAATTTTGATTTGGTGACAGAGTCGTTCACGTTAAAAGCGGGGAAGGGGAGTTTGCCTTCTTCAAAGAGTTGGTAGAGACGGTGTACGCCAGTGGTTGTTTCTTCAGAAACACCCTGAATAGCTTCAAGACGTTCGCTATACCAGCCTGGTTTCTCAGCTAAACGTGTGCGGATAGCTGAGAAAAGAGCAACTTCTTCTTCACTGCTGGGATTATCAAGCACGGAAGAATCTTTTTCTGCATTGGAACCAAGGATAACGAGGAGTGTAGCATCGCCACCATCATCCAAAATAAGATTGGGTGTGCCACCATCTGCCCATTCCATGATGCGGTGGGTGTATTCCCAGTATTCGTCCAGGTTTTCGCCTTTATATGCGAAAACAGGAACATCTAAATCGGCAATTGCAGCAGCAGCGTGATCTTGCGTGGAGTAGATATTGCAGGAAGCCCAGCGTACATCAGCACCTAATTTGACAAGGGTCTTGATAAGTACAGCCGTTTGAATGGTCATATGCAAAGACCCAGCAATCCGTGCGCCTGCTAAAGGTTTAGATTCGCCATATTTTCTCTGCAAGGACATCAAGCCGGGCATTTCTTTTTCGGCAATAGCGATCTCTTTGTGCCCCCATTCTGCGAGTGAGATATCCGCTACATAATAATCAGCGATCGTTTCTTTTGATACTGTATCTAACATTTTTTCTCCTTAAAAACACGATTCCTGTATGGGGAAGCGTGTGAATGAAAGTTGGATATATTTGCATTTCGTTGAGCATTAATATCTGCTTTCTTCAAAACGCGCATGGAATTCTACTTGTGCCTCCTAAGATTGTCAAATGCTCGCTACGATTGTAATAAAACCATTTTCTGTTGTTGAAGCTATTTTGCTAAATCCGCATTGCGATAAGTGCTCGCTTATCCATGCTTCAGGTAATCGAAGTTTCCGATAGAAGCTCTTGGATAGCTTCCATTCTTCATCGAGTTTTCTATAGACAATATCATAAACCTTCACCGTTTCAGGTTCATATTCCAAAAAGCATGTAAAGATGGTATCTTCATCGCTTCTAACCGGTAATATTCTGTCGGCATCTCTTAGCTCGTAAGTTAAATCGCGAAATGTTATAATAAATTTACCGCCCGATTCGAGTGCTGTAAAAACTTTAGAAAAAAGAGAAATCACCTTTTCTTTTGATTCCAAATGGAGAATTGTATCTGTCATACAAACGAATAACTCAACACCGCTATTTAATTCTTTGTCAAAATCAATTAAATCTCCCTGAATGGTCTTGATTTCAAGATCACCAGAGTTCTTTTTTAGTTCACGCAATAACTTGGCATCAAAATCAATCGCAGTAACGGTATATCCGGCTTTAGCTAAAGGAATTGACTGAAATCCACACCCTGCGCCAAGATCAATGGCGATACCTGAGCCTTGAGGGCTTAGGTTGTATTTCTTGAAAAACTCAATATTGCGTTGAATATTAATCTCAAATCCGCCATACACCCATGAGTAGACATCTGAAAGAACTTCCTCGTAGTGTTGCTTAACCCTTGACATATTTGACCTCGCTTAGTTCAAAAAAAATACTGATAGAATATTACAGGCAATGATTATACTATGGCAATTATATGAAAATTTCCCCCGTAACCGAACTCACCGATGAAGTTTATGAAGCTTTTCAAGGACTCATTCCCCAACTCTCCTCTGTTGCACCACCCACATGGGATGAATTATCAGATTTGATTTTGGCGGATTCGACTACTCTCCTCGTCGCCCGTCAAGATAACGGAAGCAAGCCAATCATCGGTGCGTTGACGTTGATTTGCTTCCGTGTCCCGACCGGTCTGCGTGCCATCGTCGAAGATATCATTGTGGACGAATCCGCGCGTGGACAGGGTGTCGGTGAAGCGTTGATTCGCGAATCCCTCCGCTTGGCAGAAGCATATGGAGCAGTTGGCCTTATGCTTACTTCTCATCCGCGCCGCGTGGCGGCAAATAAGTTATATCAAAAGATGAAGTTCAATCACTGGAAGACAAATGTCTATTTTTACGAATTCTAAGAAAAGCGAAGATATTTTTCAGTCGCATTTTCAAGATCAGCATAATAGCCACGATATTCTTCTGGTAGCAATTTTGCTAACTGATACATCATCTCATCAACCATCTTCTGCCTTACTTCGCTGGTAACGCGTTCCCCTTGTGCATCCAAATAAAACGATTCCCCCACTCGGATGTAGAAATCTGTACGGCGTAAACGTTTGATATTTTCGGGGAAATTTTCTGCGCCCCAATGAGCGATAGGTTGCAAGGGAGCCTTGCTGCGCAGGGCAATTGGCACGATGCCAGGATGAGCTCGGAGCAGTTTGCCGCCACCACTGCGCGTGCCTTCAGGGGAAATCCCGAAAATATAGCCATCATTTACCATTTTGATCGACTGGCGCATGGCGTCCAGATCAGCTTCGCCTCGCCGCACAGGGATCAGTTTCCAGACATTAAATAACCAGTGAGTGAGTGGTTTATCCCAGGCCTCTGATTTTGCCAATGCTGTAACGGGGCGCGGTTGCATGTGGGCAAAGATGAGCGGCACTTCCATTGAGCCGATATGATTGGCGTAAGCAATGAGTGGCCCGCTTTGGGGGATTTTTTCCAAGTCCAATTTGTCAATACGGCAAAGAATACTGGTGCCAAATTTGATCAAACTGCTGATGATGCGATATGACAAACTTGGGTAAATCATTTCACGCCACCGATAATTTCCAATGCTTGGGGGATGATTTCTATCATCACTTCTTTGCTGGCTGTGCTAATAATTTCTCCGTCAGTGTGGATGGGCATTAGGCCATGCAGGGCATTAACCGTGATCTTTTGGGCACGTTTCATCTGGATTTCTGGCTGATGAATTTGTGAGCCTTGTAGGAAACGTGGTAATAAGCTCAACATACGCGGGCGACTAACTTCCTTGGCGATGCATAGATCGAAAAGACCATCATCAGGCAGTGCCTCTGGCGCAGTCAAAAAACCGCCACCCACACGCCGCCCATTCATCACAGAGATAAGTAAGATCGGCATTTCGATTCTTTCTTTTTCAAAAATGATTTCTAAAATGGGGGCCTTGTAATATAGAAAAATATTCTGCAAAGCAGCGATAAGATAAGCTAAAAATCCGTGGGGCCAGTTGATCTTTTCTGCAAGGACGCCGCCCGCCGCATCAAAACCAATCCCAACGCCGTTGGCAAAATAGCGTCCTTCAGGAATATCATCTGTAATGATCTGACCGATGTCGATTTTTCGCCGCTTATCATTTGCAATCGCTTTGCAGGCAGCGTCAATCTCCAGTTGGTGCCCCAAACCAAATATCAAATCGTTGCCTGTGCCAACGCCAATTAGCCCCAACGCCGGTTCTGCTGCACCCTTTTTGCGGGCGTGCATCAACCCGTTGACCACCTCGTTGATCGTGCCATCTCCGCCCACTGCGATGACCGCATCATAGCCATCTCTGGCGGCTTGGGTCGCCAATTTTGTCGCGTGATACGGTTTCTTGGTCAGAACCAAGTCAAAATCAAGGGCGTAACGGCGCAGCATCCCCTCAACAACAGGGATTTGTTGCGCACTTTTTCCGCGTCTGCTGGTGGGATTGGCGATAACGAAATATTTCAAAAGGGGGATCTCCTAAAAAAAAATGGGAAAAGTCTATCACAGAAAAATGGGATGTTGAACCGCAGCGCACGTGGACTTACCGCTTAATCAACTTCTGATAGTCCTCGGGCGTGTCGACATCTAATAGCAAAGACGAATCTAGCCAGAGAATATAATTTGGCGAAAACTTGGAGAAGATGCCGCGCCCGCCGATATCCCCTTTGAGTTCGAGCAATGCAGGGAAGGTGATGCGGTCAAATAAAACCGGATTTGCCCGTCGATCTTCCACCATCGGCGCGATGACGGGTTTCAGCGTGCGTCTATGTTCTTCTACAAGCGCGCGCATCACCGTTGACGTGACTTGGGGCTGGTCGGCGAGTAAAAAAATCGCAGAGCCTGCCTTTGCAGGAAGCCCATTTACCCCCGCACGAATGGATGAGCTTTGACCTTCTCCCCAATCAGGATTGTGCATAATTTTTACAGGCAAATCTTCGAGGGCAAGAGCGATTTCTTTACGCTCTGCGCCGGTTACGACGATTACAGGCGACAACTCTGCTTCCAAAGCTCTTTCTGCTACAACGCGGAAAAAGGGCTTTCCATGATAATCAAGAAGTTGTTTGCTTTCCCCAAAACGTGTGGATGATCCAGCCGCAAGGATGATGGCAGCGGGGCGTTCGAGAGTTTGGATGCTTGAAGGTTTGAAAGTTGATTGTTGCAGGTTTGCGGTAATTGCGGCATCAAATTTGGGGAGAAGATCTTTTGCTAATTTTCCTGCGATGCCTTGTAATTCTGATGTGTCTGCTTGATTTAGGAGTGCAATTCTTCTTGCTTTTTCAGGGATATTTTTTAGCCCACCTTCTTCGTGCATTAAGAGATTCGCCAAATTATCAGGCGCGATCTTCTTTCCCTTTTCCATCTTTCCAAGTTTGGCAAAGATTTCTGCATTGTAGACATTCTCGTCACTTAGCAACTTTCCAATCCCGGATAAGCCCGCTACAACGATGACAGTACCCACAAAATTGGGGATGACTGGCTCATGCTCTTTAGGGGCTTTGAGTGGCTTTTTACGTGCGCCATCTGCTTCGATAAGGAGAGGTAGGGAATGATAATTGCAGAATTGTTCCAGCCAAGCCAAACTTTCATTAGCGAGAGAGGTGAGACGATTTCCTTTTTCTTCCCCTGTGACCAAAATCACGCCTGAGAAGGCGATTTCTTCGAGTTGATTAATATCTTCTGGCTTGCGTATGATGATATGCTGGTCAGCCTCGCCAACTTGCCATGCACCAAGATGGGTTGTTGTGGTCACGATGCAAGGAGAAAGTTCTTTGGCAAGTTGAAAGAGGGCGGTCGTTTTTCCGCCTGCACCGACAAATGCGACTCGTGGGGGTGGAATATGGTCAAGGCGCAGGGCTTTGGCGAGATTTAATCCCACAAACCCTCTCTAATATCTGGCTTGCTCAAAATCGCTTCCAGCACACTCCCTCCCAACGTGAGGGATTTGTCTGAAATCATTGTGCAGTAGCGAGGATCATCGCGCGGGTCGAGGTCGCCGATTTTGAGTCCTTTTTTGACGATCAATCCAGGGCGGATGAGCCCGCGGAGTGTGCCGTCGAAGGGGGCGATGAGTGGGATTTTGTTCACCTTGGCGATGGTATCGCCTTTGTCGAAATGGTCGCCAATCTCACCGTGGGCGATTAGTTCGCCATCAGCGGGGGCGCGGAGGACACGTTCGGCGCGAATTCCCAACACTGATTCGGGGAGGCCTGTATCTGCCATAGCAGAACCCTGCCAGTAGACGCGCCCAAGGGTATGACCACGATTGGTTTCGATGGCGGCGTGGCAGTTTTTGGGGGCAGAAAACCCGGGGCCTAATCCGATGCTTAATTGTATGGGAGCAAATTGCTCTGGCGCGCGCTTCCGCAGGGTTGCATCCACGAGAACGGGAATTGAAAGTTGGGAATTGAGAATGGTGAGCTCTGGGTCAACAAGAACTGGAATCTCGCCATTCGATAAAGTTGAGAGAATTTCATCAGGCTGAACGAGTCGCCCCGTCAATCCTTCTATTGTGATCTCGCCATCGTATACAGCTTCGCAGAAAGAGACTTTTCGGCGCACGGAAAGGGGCTGGGCCATTTCGGTGATGAGAACTTTGAGACCTGCTTTGTGTAGGCGGTAGGCGATGCCTGTGGCGAGGTCGCCACCGCCTTGGATGAGGATGAGATTAGGCATTATTTTGTTTTTGCTCCTGAAGAAGATGCCCGAAGGCGTAGAGGGTGAGATAAACGAAGAGAAAGAAGACGGTGAATAGCGCAGTAAAACCGACGGCACTGCGGTTGAGATTGCGTAGCAAATGCCATGCGTCACGGAGAATTTCGGTCGAGTCGTGGATGATATCCCAGCTATTCCAGCGCAGAAAGCGCCCCAAATAAACACCAATGCTGCTGAGAATGGATACACTGAAAACCAGTACCCAGCCGACAAATTTTCCAAAAGCGTCTTTGACAATTTCTTGCATTAGGTAGAGAGAAACAATGCCCAAGAGTAGCCCTGTCCACGAAAACCAGATCAGCAAAATTACGTCGAACCAGACTGGTGCTTCACCTAAACCATCAGCGAGATGTTGAATATCAGTGATCAGATATGGCGCATTTGGAAAGAAAATGAGCCATAAGAACGCGAAGATCGGAACGATGAGGTAAAGAAGCGTGCGCCGCCATGACAGCGCGTAAGCAAGATATGCCAACACAAAAGGAATCCATGCAAGAAAAAGATTCCAGATTAGCGAGATATATCGCCCAGAGTCGCTATACGCTACGCGCGCGCCGACCAGTGTGATGCAGGTGGCAGATGAGAGCGCAAGGATGACGAAGATAGTTAGTTTGTAGCGGTGGCGTAGAAGGGATTGATATAGTTTTTTTAACATAGTTTTTTTGTTATATGGTGGGTCTCAGACTTGCATCTACAATTAATTTTTTAGAAAATCAAGGAGGATGGGATTGACCTCATCCGCATTTTCATAATGGGGGACATGCCCGCTTTCCTCGATCGTGTGGAAGCGCGCGTGTTTCAGGCTTGCTACCATTTCTGAGCTTTGATCGTAGGGGACAGTTATATCCTCGCGACCCCAGATGAGTAAAGTTGGAATATCTAATTCCCCAAGGCGGTCATAAATGGCAGAAGAATCACCAAGTGCATCATTTCGCATCGTGGAGAGAATTGCGTGTCCAAACCCACGTATTTTTAATTGTGGAAGAAATCGGGACGTGAAATGAGCAACCAGATCGGGGGCGTAGAAATCTTCTGCAACGCCATTGGCGAGTCTTTTTGCGCCAAAAAATCCCATCAATAATTCGCCTATCAAGGGGAGCCGAAGTAAGTTTATAAAGGGTAATCTAAGAGCCTTTGCACCAGCGGGAGCGAAAAGTGCAAGCCTTTTGATGCGCTCTGGGTGCCGTGCAGTAAAAGTCGCGCTGATAGGACCACCCATTGAAAGACCGAAGAGATTAATCGGCTCAGTGATGCTGAGCGCATCTAGCAAATCGCGGAGTTGGGTTGCAAATAGATCGAGTGTGTAGGCGGTTTTAGGGCGGTCAGAGTATCCGCGCCCAAAGAGATCATAACGCAAAACACGATAACCAGCTTTGGTTAATGTGCGAAAAGTTGGCTCCCAAATAAAGTTGGGGACAGTGAATCCGTGCACGAGAACGATGGTTTGGGCAGCTTTATCTCCAATCAATTCATATTGCGTATATCCATCAGGAAGTGCAATAAAATCTCCCTCCACGCTTTCGCGGAAGGAGTCTGTAAGTTTTTCAGTTTCGTAGATATAGGGGAAAGGCATGAAGTGCTGCGTATTACATAAAGCGTATTGCGTAATCTTCTATGTCTTTATGTTTTACGCAATACGCTTTACTTTTTATATCTTCCCAAGTCCGCGTAAAACGCGTTCTGGGGTGAGGGGAAATTCATTAAACCAGACGCCCGTTGCATTGTGAACAGCGGCGACAATCGCGGCAGTGGTGGGGACGGTCATCATCTCGCCCACGCCGCGCGCTCCCCAGGGTCCGTTCGGATCAGCGTATTCAACGATGACAGTCTTGAAATTGGTAGGGATGTCTAAAACCGTAGGAATCAAATAAGTAGAGAGTTCAGCGGTCTGGACGTAACCATCCTGATGGATAAAATCTTCCATCAGCGCATGCCCGATCATTTGCAGCGTACCACCTTCAATTTGCCCAACTACTTGTTGCGGGTTGATCACCTTTCCGAGATCAGAAGTTGAAATCATATTATGGATATGGATATGACCCGTTTCTGTATCTACTTCAAGGTCAGCAACTTGGGCGCAATGACCATATGCCACATTGGGTATGGATTTCCCTGTTTCAGGGTCATAAGGTGTTGTTTTCGGAGCGAGATATTTATATTCTGCAATCGCAGGGCGTACTTCATCTTCCCATTTTTCTAGGGCGCGTTCTCCCGCACCTTTGACGGAGTTGAGCGCCATAAAGGTCATTCGAGATGCAGATGTGCTTCCAGAATCACCGCCTATATCGCTGTCCTCTCCCACAAATTCGACTTTGTCGTAACTGGCTCCAACTGCTTCTGCCGCAGCTTGCATGATAACGGTATGCGCTCCCTGCCCAACATCAGCTGCACCATGATGGACGACGACGCGCTCTATTTCAGAATCGCCATGAATTTCAACTTTTGCCCAGGAATTTTCCTGATAGCCAAAAGAGAAACCAGTGTTTTTAAAACCACAGGCAAACCCGATACCGCGTTTAAGATGGGGATTTTCTTCATCATTTTTTGGGGCGCTCACCAAATCCCAACCCTTGTCGGTATTTTCCCAGCCAGCTTCTTCAGCACAACGTTCTGTCACTTTGTCTATGGTCGCATTGCCTGTGAGTGGCGTTTGCACAGACATCAATGAACCCTCGTGCAGAATATTTTTCATCCGCAATTCAACAGGATCCATCTCTAAAGCTTCGGCAAGTTTATTGACCATCATTTCAGCGACAAAGGCGCCCTGTGGGGCGCCAAATCCGCGCAGGGCACCGGTGGGAATATTATTGGTGTAGACCGAGCGCGTATCCACTTTGACGTTAGGGATTTCGTATGGACCAGTGGTCATCAGAGTTGCGTTGCCCAAAACCTTATTGGACGTGTACATATACGCGCCCGCGTCGGAGGTTGCGTCTACTTCAGCGGCGACGATTTTGCCATCTTTGGTTGCACCCCAACGCGTTTTGAAATAAAAGGGATGTCGTTTGCTATGCCCAATAATAGATTCTTCACGTGTCCAGATGATCTTGACAGGACGATCAATGCCTTTTTCGCTTAGTCGCATCGCCGCCAAGCCCAGCACAATTTGTACGGATATATCTTCTCGTCCGCCAAATGCGCCGCCAATGGCGGGATGAATGATCCGTACTTTTTCTTCTGGCAAGCCCAAGGAATGAGCGACTTGTTCTTGCTCTTCTTTCAGCCATTGTCCCGCTGCTTTCACAACGAGACGACCATCATCATCCATATAGGCAACGCCCGCTTCCGGTTGAAGGTAAGCATGCTCCTGGAAAGGGGTTTGCATTTCATCTTCGATGATCACTTCTGCTTGAGCGAAACCGGCTTCCACATCCCCTTTACGGATTTTATGCGCCTGAACGATATTGCTTTCTTTATCCGCGTGCAGAAGCATTGCGTCTGGCTTAGCAGATTCGCGTGGATCAGTCACGACTGGCAAATCTTCATATTCGACAACGATCTTCTTTCGGGCTTGGTCGGCGATTTTTTCACTTTCGGCAACGACCACTGCAACATGATCTCCGACAAAGCGAACAACTTTGTCGCATAAAACAGGTTGATCAGGAATTTGTAAACCGTACTCATTTACAGGCACGTCTTTTGCCGTGAAAACAGCAATAACGCCTTCTAAACCTTCGGCCTTGCTGGTATCAATATTTTTTATGAGCGCATGGGGTCTACGTGCGAAGAGCACCTTCATATACGCCATATTTGGCATGGTGATATCGCCAGAGTATTGCGTTTCACCAATTACTTTGCTACGTGCATCAATGCGGGGGAGAGATTTTCCAATTATATTTGTCATAATGTTATCGAGATTTTTTTGTCTTACGTCGTTGAGGGGGAGCATCCATTCTGCCGTATTTAGCAGGTCCGACAGCACCATATGCGATAGCGTAGATCACTGCAACCAAGCCTGATAATGCAAGTAAAATTACTAAGCCGAACAAAGTGTTTACTTCCAGATTTGTCCATGAATAGATTTCTCGCAAAAAAGGATCAATAGATTTAACTTCCCAGAGAAGTTTTGGAATGCTTGGTGCGCCAAAAAGCGTAGGGCTAACACGATAGAAGAAATCTCTAATTGCAGTGATCTTAAGTAATTCAATCGCAGCAACGTAGGAGACGATTGGTAGCAATAGGAACATAAGGCAACCAATCCCGCGTTGTCCAGCAGGCAGTTGCTTTTTTTTGTGAATATCATCGTCAAATTTATAATTTCCCATTTAGGACCTCGTCTCTAAAAGAAATAGCTTAATTTTTGCTCGCCTCTTCAATGGCGGTCACAATGGAATAATATCCTGTGCAGCGGCATAAATTGCCAGCAATCGCCTGCTCAATTTCATCGCGTGATGGCTTTGGTTTTTCTTCGAGTAGCTTCGCCGCCGACATAATAAATCCCGGCGTGCAGTAGCCACATTGCACCGCGCCCTCATGGATAAAGGCCTCCTGCACGGGGTGCAGTTGTTCTTGCGCAGTATCAGCAATGCCTTCAACCGTCGTAATTTCTGCACCATGTGCGCGTGGCGCAGGTACAAGGCAGGACATGACCGCTTTGCCATCCAGATAGATGGTACAAGCTCCACATTCGCCTTCTCCGCAACCTTCTTTTGTGCCCATCAAGCCAACTTCATCACGCAAGAGAGCAAGCAAGGTTTTATCCTGCCCGCCTTCGATAATATATTCCTCGCCATTTATTGTTGTGACGATTGGATTGCCTTCCACATGTTCTGAAGTTTGGGGGTTGAGGTCTACAGTCTTTTCACTGGATAGAAGAACCGGGTCGCTCGGGAAGTCATCTTGCTCGGTGCCATTGAGTAGGGATCTCAGCCCGCGCGCGGTACTTACCCGAACCATTTCTTTGCGATATTCTGCCGACCCACGTATATCGCCAATTGGACGGGATTCTGCCATTGCCAGATTCGCGGCTTCGGCGATGGTCTCTTCGTTCAACTCTTTGCCAACGAGATATTTCTCCGCTTCTGTGGCGTGGATGATGGTTGGCGAGACTGCGCCCATAGTTATAGATGCTGATTTAACGCCATGCAAGTCCAAATTAAGGACGATGCCAACGTTGATGACGGCAATTGCCTGTGCGCGTCTTAATCCTACTTTAATAAAGGTGCCGCGCTGGCTATCTGTCAGAGCAGGGAAGGAAATATCAACGAGCATTTCATCATCTCGCATCACAGTTTTGCGCACACCGAGATAAAAATCATCTAAAGAGACTGTGCGCTCACCTTGCGTGGAGAGAAGTGTGACGCTTGCGCCGAGAGCCATGAGCGGGGTGATGGTGTCGTTGGCGGGCGAGGCGGTGATGAGATTGCCCGCTACAGTAGCGCGGTTGCGAATCTGATTTGCGCCCACTTCCCAGCAAGCGCGCACAAGAGGATAAGCGCGTTCTTGAAGCAGTTTGGAGCCAGCCACATGATTATGCGTGACCATTGCGCCGAGATGAATTACATCATCTTCGTCGAGTGTGATACGGTCAAGGTTGGGAATGCGGGAGACATCGATTAGCGTTTGAACATTTTCACTGACACCACGTTCTATTTCAAGGATCAAATCGGTGCCGCCAGCTACAATGCGTGCATTATCTTCTTTTGCCAGAATTTCAGCAACTTCTTGGGGAGATGTTGGGGTGATATATTTTTGCCACATAGTTTTTGTTTCGCTTCACGTTTTCACGTTTCAAGTTTTGATATCTTCGTGTCTTTTGCGAATGCTTATCCTTCGCTACCCGTAAAAACTTCAGAACGGCGACCAAAGGCTTCTGTGGATTGACGTGCCAAAGTAGTTAGGTTGCGAATTGCGGCAGGTAGCCCGGCTTCGTCGTTAAGGCTGGCTTCCACATTATCGAGTGCGCGCCCAATCTCTTCGACTGCGAGGAAAAACCCTTGATCGAAAGCATATAGTTGTGCCAATTCATCTTCGTTTATTTTGACAGCGTCAAATAAACCTGAGTACCCATAAGAAGCTGTGCGAATCTTGTCGATAAAAGTCCGCATCTGAATGGTGGCGCGCTCCATATCGTCAACATAAGCGATCATGCCGTTATTGATCATATCCGTTTGAAGCTCTGAAGCACGTGTCCATTGCTCTTGAAAACGATCAGCAATTGTTTCACGCATGAGCTTATCTGCCGCGCGACGATTCTGACGCTCAATATAGCCGCTAAATCCGGGTATATGGCTTGCGAGCTTTTTGAAAACATCTTGCGAGTCCGTTACTTTTTTAAACAGGTCAGTCATTGGGGAGTACCTCCTGATTTTATGTACGGGGAAAATGAAATTTGGTCTCAATATCAAATCTATTATACCTCTGTTAGTTGCATCTGCAATCAGGTTAGCTGGTGTTATAATTCCAAAATTGGAACTACTTATTAACCAATCAAAAATTGGAGAAAATTATGATCGTAACAACGAAAAAACTTTTTGAAGCCGCTTATGGGAAATACGCCATCGGTGCATATAATATCAACAACTTGGAACAAGCTATGGGGCTTTTTCAGGGCAACCTGGATAGCCAGGCTCCCTTCATTCTTCAAATCAGCAAAGGGGCGCGATCTTATACAAATAAACTCATGCTGGAAGCCCTGATTCGTGGTGCTGATGAGGTTTTCCCTGAGGCTATTTTTGCAGTGCATTTGGATCATGGAGATGAAGAAACAGCAATGGATTGTATCAACAGTGGGTTTTATAGCTCAGTGATGATCGATGCCAGTCACGCACCCTTTGATGAGAATATCGCCATCACCAAGCGCGTGGTAGACGCGGCACATGCAAAAGGCATTGTAGTCGAAGCTGAGCTAGGACAATTGGGCGGTGTGGAAGAGGATATTAGTGTTGATGAAGCAGATGCTAAATTGACCAATCCTGTTGAAGCGAAAGAATTTGTTGAGCGCAGCGGATGCGATTCCCTTGCTTGCGCGATTGGTACTAGCCATGGTGCTTTCAAATTTACTGGTACACAAGGCTTGCATTTTGATGTTTTAGCAAATATTCAGAAAAACCTGCCTGGTTTCCCGTTGGTGATGCATGGCTCCAGCTCGGTGCCGCAGGAAGAGGTTGCACGCATTAACGACGCCGGCGGAAAAATGCTCGGTGCCAAAGGCGTGGATGCTGATCAATTCAAACGTGCCGCTGAATTGGGCGTGACCAAAATTAATATCGATACCGATGGACGCCTCGTCTGGACGCGCGTGCACCGCGAGTTCTTCCGCGATAAGCCTGAAAACTTCGATCTGCGCCCACCAGGAAAGATCTTCATGGCTGCGTATGCAGAATTTATCGCTGCGAAGAATGTGAAGTTGGGGAGTGCGGGGCAATTAGAGAATGTGCGTAAGTTGGTAGGGTAGGTTAATCATAATCCCTTGGGAAGAAATGAAGCCTTCTCAAGGGATTATTTCTTTAATTAAACGAAAGCATATACAACCATGAAAATCCACCCTCACAGCAAACTTCTCATGATCGGCGATTCCATCACAGACTGCGGTCGAAACCGCAACGAGTCTTTAGGCAGTGGCTATGTGCGTTTTATTCATAATGCTTTGACAGAAAACTATCCGCAGGCAGGAATTCAAATCATCAACAAAGGTATCAGCGGAAATACAGTTCGTGATCTTAAGCGTCGCTGGCAACGCGATGTGCTGGATTTGAAACCCGATTGGCTCTTGGTCATGATCGGCATTAACGATGTTTGGCAACAAATGGATGATTGGATGCCAATAGAAATGTGCGTCTCTATCGAAGAATATGAGCGCACTCTAGATGAGTTGATCTCCGTTGTTGCACCATCCTTGAAAGGACTGATCTTGATGACGCCCTATGTCCTTGAGCCTGGTCTTTCCGATCCTATGCGTACCTTGATGGATAAATTCGGTGAAGTTGCACGAAGAACAGCGAAAAAATACGATGCGATTTTTGTTGACACACAAGCGGCTTTTGATGATGTCTTAAAAACTATGGACTCGACAGCTCTATCAGAAGATAAGGTTCATATGAATGCGGGAGGGCATCAAATTTTGGCGAATGCTTTTTTAAAGGCGGTTGAATAAAATGCCCGCCAGCGAACAAGGAATAGCCCACGACCACTATGTTTGCATCCCGCGCACGCTGATATTTCTTACGCGCGGCGATGCTGTTTTATTGCTAAAGGGGGCACCCACAAAGCGGATTTGGGCGAATAAATACAATGGTGTCGGGGGGCATGTTGAATGTGGCGAAGATGTGCTTTCATCTGCAAAACGTGAATTGGATGAGGAAACAGGTCTCAGCGCAGCCTTGCGCCTTATGGGAACTCTTCAGGTTGATGTTGAGCCTAAAATGGGGATTTGCGTTTACGTTTTAACGGGGGAATGTCTAAGCGGAGAACCGCGCCCCTCAGAAGAAGGGACGCTATTTTGGCTGCCTTTTGATAAATTAGACCAATATCCCCTTGTAGAAGATGTGGCGATTTTATTGGAAAAAATCCGCAAAATGCAGGCAGGTGAGCCTCCTTTTTCTGCACGTTCTTTTTATGATCAAAACGAGAAGCTGACAGTCCACTTTGGGGAATAAAAAAAGCTCTATGGGGTTAGGAAATCCCATAGAGCCAAACCTTCAACCTTCTAACTTTCAATCTTGAACCCGCTTCAAACTCATCGTAAATATACTTCCTTCCCCTTCCTTGCTTTGTACATCAAGTTTGCCTTCATGTTGCGTAATGACTTGCTGTGCGATAGCGAGCCCAATCCCGATACCGCCAAAGAGATTGCCGTCTTTTTCTTCGACATGGTGGAATCTATCGAAGATGCGTGGCAGACGCTCCTCCGAAATGCCGATGCCGCGATCCTGTACGGAAAGGGAAACAAGCCCACCCTGCGAGCGAATCCGGATATCCACATCCCCACCTTTTGGTGAAAATTTGATCGCATTATCCACCAAGCCCTCAAGAGCGTGCTCCAAAGACTCAACATCTCCAGAAACAGAGGGTAATCGGCGATTAGCATTTAGATGCAATTTTACATCATGCTCTTTTGCGTTTTGAAGATATTTTTTGATAACCTTTTTTGCGAGTTCCTCAAGATTAACGGGATGAAAATCTGGTAAAACGAGGTCCATCTCTTGCAAAAAAAGAATATCGTTGACTAAGGTTGTGATGCGCTGAACATTGCGCGCAACCGTATCTACAGTATCTTTAACATTTTTTTTAGGGATCATCCCTTTTTGCAGGGCTTGTAAAAATCCGCCTGCAGCCATGAGCGGGGTGCGTAATTCGTGGGCAATATTGGTCAAAAATTCACGGCGGGTAAGCTCTTGTTCTGCCAATTTTTGATACGCTTGCGCCAACTCGCTGGCGCGCAAGCGTAAATCTTCAACCGCCATTTCGTCATTTGTTCGCAGACGGCTGCTAATTTCACGCACCATTGTCATTGCCATTGTGCTGCTATTTTTTAGGACGCGGTCAAAAGATTCTTTATTCAATTCAAGAGCTACTAGGTGAGTTCTTGCGGTCACTGTGGCACCGCGCGGCACATTATGGATCAGTGCCATTTCCCCAAAAAAATCGCCTGAACGCAGTGTTTTTAACAAGCGCACTTCTGTGCGATTAATAACTTTTGTGACTTCTGCTTCGCCTTCAAGGATGATATAGAAGGTATCTTCGAGAGCATTTTCCTGACAGAGCGCAGTTCCGGGCGCATAGGCATGCACCTGGCTATTGGTGATCAATTCAGTTGTTTCGCTTGCGGTGATCCCAGGAAAAGCACGTGGAATGATCCTGGATGGTGCTCGGCGAGTGGTCATTTTTTATCCTCGTTGCTGAGATGAGATTATTGCCGATTATAGCAGACGGGGAAAGCCTTTTTAGTAAATTATGACCTTTGGACGATAGGGAGACGCACACGTAATTTTAGGTTGCTACCCTTTGTAAACAATGATTTAAAACAAAATGGGTGCCGATAAATTCGATACTCATTTTGTTTTTTTTCGCAACTAGACGCCGAACGCGAGCAAAAGCCAGTCTAAAATCAATTGCCCAAGGCCTTCAGGGACATTTGGTTGCTGGAGCAATTCATCGCCGTGTGCCGTGCCCGCATATATAACACTCTTATAATTTTCACCTGTTGCACCATTACACGTAGATGCAGATGTGCTATCCCCTTCAGACGCAACGCAAGTGACAGGCTTGCCTTCGTCGTCCAGCCTTTTGACTTCATCTGCATAAGAGAGAGTCAAATAACTACCAGGAGAGAACGAGAATGCGCCAAGACAACCATCAGCGCATCCATCTACAACGCCATCCGAGCCAATGCTGGAGCCAATCCCTGCCATGCGAGTTGGGTCTACGTCCTCGAGCCTTTTTGCAAACTCGTAAGCGGATTTTGCGTCCAGTAATCCACCAGACCGATCAAACTTTCCACTGCTTTCACCAAAGCCGCGAAAATCGAATGTGAAGACAGCAAAGGAAACACTCTCTGGCATGGGCGGATAAACGACACTTTGCTGGGACAGCGATTGCGCCCCGCTACCTCCACCGCGATTTTGGAGCCAGTCAATCACCCCGTTTTTCTGCCAATCGGTCTGATCACCGCCAGCCCAATGCATAAGAACGACAATTGGTGCATTCGGAACAGAGGCTGGGTAATAATAGCCAATTAAAGCCGTCCCATCAGAGGTTTCAAATTGCATTCGCTGACCTTCAGGTGGTTGAGGGTCAAAGTTAGGAGCAGTTGCTTCCGTTTCTGTAGTGACTTCAGGAGCTACAGAAACGGAAGCAACTGCTTCAACCTCTGGTGCAGGTGGCGCATCTTCTGAGGCTTCTTCAACAGGTCCGCTGCCTCCCCCACAGGAAATAAGTAGAAGAGCGAGTAAAAGAATAGCTATAAAAATGTTTTTCTTTTTCATTTGAATCTCCTGCGAGTTAAATAATAGGACTTGCACACTTTATTATACGACTTTTGATATTTGATTCAAATCCTTCTGAGAAAACGCTTATTCTTTATACCCAATTTGGCGAAGGAAGCCTTTTCTCCATGCTATGCCATTTTCATCTTCTACGCCTTTTGGCGGGCCGCCGTCTATCACGCCAATAATGGCGCGACCTTGCTCTGATTCTGCGATAATCACCTCAGCAGGATTCGCCGTAGCGCAGTGGATTTGAGTTACTTCTGGCACCATCTTGATCGCATTTAAGACATTGATGGGGAAGAAACCCTCCGCCAGGAAGAGAATGAAAGTGTGACCAGAGCCAATCGCGAGTGCATTCTTTTTGGCAAGCTCAATCATTGCCTCGTCAGTTCCTGTCCAGCGAACGAGACATTCTCCCGAAGCCTCGTTGAATGCCAAGCCAAACTTGATGCCGGAGACAGCGGTCATCATTACTTCGTATATATCTTCAACAGTTTTGATGAAATGCGATTCGCCGAGAATAAAGTTGACCATCTCAGGTTTTTCTATTTTGATGAGTTTGAAATCCATGAGTTACTCCTTTTGGATATATTGGGATTTTGACGCTAAAGATTATTTTTAACGACATGTTCTTTTAGTACACTGGCGTATTTCGCTCTCTCTCCTACAGAGATAAGTTCACGGTTTTTCATGGTTGAATAAAATTGGTCATTTTTATAACGTGGGGTTACGTGTAGATGATAGTGCCAAACATCTTGACTGCCCGCTGGTTCATTATGTTGTCGAGTTGATATGCCGTCGCAAGAAAAAGCTGTTTTCATTGCAAGCACAATCATCTTTGCAACTTTGTGAATATCTTCAGCATAGTGTAAAGGTAAATCGTAAATATTCTCAAAGTGTTCATTGGGAATGATAATTGTATTTCCATGATTATTTGGCCATTGGTGTGAGCTTATAAATGCTGAAACCTTTGCATTGTGATAGATAATGTCGGTCTGTATAGACTCAACATATTTGTTCTTTATCCCTTGAAGCAGAAGACAGAATGGACACTTATAATTTTTAGCCGCGTGATTATACATTTGGTGTCCTTCTAATGCCAAATATCACCATAATCGTGTTCGCCCTTCAATAAATCTCCGCGTTCGAAGCGAGTTGGATCAAAAGCGGTAATATCCACTGTTTTTCCTTCACCATCTACGATTAATTCAGACATGCACAAGCCAACTGCTGGGGCGAGCTTGAAGCCTGTGCCGCTGAAGCCGCATTGAGCGTAGAAGCCTTCGGGTCCGATTTGACCGAGGATGGCGCGTTGATCGGGAGTGATGCCGTCGTAGCCGCCTTGGTCGCTGTGGAGTTCGCCCGCTTCCATACCGGGGATGCGGATGCAAATTCGGTCGATGGCGCGTTCTACGAATCCAGGATGGGCGCGGTCGGTGAATCCGTCTGGGGATTCGCCAATGGGGTTATTATCTTCCAACCCAATCAGAGTCAACCCACCGGTTTCGGGGCGGAAATAAACAGAGTGGAGGCTATCGAGTGCTAACGGATAGGTTTCTGGAATTGTTTTCGGTTGACGGACGAAGGCTACATCGTGTCGCCAAGTGTCTACAGGGAGCTCGACTCCTGCCATCGCCGCGACAGATTGCGCCCAGGGTCCGGCGGCATTGACGACGATGGGTGCGGAGAAATCACCGTTTGTTGTTGAGACTCCTATCACTTTACCGGAAGCAAGTTGAATTCCTGTCACGGTTACGCCTTGTTCCAGCCGCGCACCATGCTGTTTGGCGGCATCCATTAAAGAGGCGGCAGCCGCGCTCGGATCCGCATATCCTGATTCTGGCTCGTAGGCGGCGATGTTGAAATCATTGGTCTTGAAATGGGGTGCAAGGCGTCTGACATCATCCGCAGTGATCAGCAGGGAGGGGATGCCGATGCGCTGGTGCATGGCGACGTTGCCGCGCAGGGCGTCTTCGTATTCAGGGGAGATGATTTGGAGGAAGCCGGTGCGGGTGAAGCCAGATTCGCCGCCGACCATATCTGCCCAGTTGCGAAAATAGTGAAAAGATTCCCATGCCAGCCGCGATTCGGGTTCAAAATCGTAGTGCATCCGCACGACGCCGCTCGAACGCCCCGTTGCGCCTGCCGCGAGGGTTTCCTTTTCTAGCACGATGGCTTTTAGTCCGCGCTGCCCCAAATGAAAAGCCAAACTTGCGCCGTGAATCCCCCCACCGATAATGATTGCGTCTGCTGTGTTGCTCATTTTTTTTCTCCTTGCGAATCAAAATTTTTAGTGCAAAAAACGATTGGGATCAAAAGAACTTATGTCTACCGTTTTCGCTTCACCATCTATGATTAATTCTGCCATGCACAAACCCACTGCAGGGGCGGTTTTGAAACCTGACCCACTGAAACCGCATTGGGCGTAGAAGCCTTCTGGTCCGATTTGCCCAAGAATAGCGCGGCGGTCGGGAGAGTTTCCATCGTAGCCGTCTTGTTCGCTGTGAAGTGAGCCCGCTTCCATTGCGGGGGCGCGTTTGCAAATTTGCTCTATGGCGCGCTGGACAAAACCGGGTTTTGTGCCCTCTATGTAGTTGTGGGGAGACTCTACGGTGGTGTTTTTATCTTCTAATCCAAGCAGGGTTAAGCCTCCCTCTTCTGGGCGGAAATAGATTTGGTTGATATTATCAATAATAGTGGGGTAATTTTTGGGGATGCTTTTTGGCTGACGAATAAATATTACGTCATGTTGCCAAGTGTCTACGGGAAGTTTTACTCCCGCCATCTCTGCGACTGGTTGCGCCCAAGCCCCTGCTGCGTTGACAACGATAGGCGTAGAGAAATCCCCTACTGATGATCGTACCCCACTAACTTTACCAGAAGCAAGTTGAATATCTGTTACGGTTGCACCTTGTATTAGTTGTGCGCCATGCTTTTTAGCAGAATCCATTAATGAACTGGTCGCTGCATTTGGATCAGCGTATCCAGATTCTGGCTCATAAATGGCAAGGTTGAAATCATCCACATTTAAAAAAGGCGCAAGATCTTTTACCTTCGATGGATCAATTAGTAACGTGGGAACACCGAGATTTTGGTGCATGGTAATATTTTTTCGCAGGGCATTATCATAATCTGGATGAGTGATTTTGATGAAGCCTGTGCGAGTGAAGTCGCATTTGCCTCCAACTCGTTCTTCCCAGTTTGAAAAATAGCTAAAAGATTTCCAGGCCAGCTGTGATTCTGCTTCATGGTCATAGTTGATTCTGATCAAGCCACTAGAGCGACCTGTTGCGCCCGATGCGAGAGAGTTTTTTTCCAGGACGATGGTTTTCATGCCACGTTCGCCGAGATGAAAGGCCAAGCTCGCTCCGTGAATACCGCCACCGATGATAATCGCATCTGCTGTGTTGGTCATTATTGCTCCTTTTTCAGATTTTAGACTTGCTAAGTCCTTTATTCTAAACCATAATTGGCGCATGTTAAATCCTGATTTCATCCACGAACTCCAGCGTGCCACTCTTGGCGATTTTCGCGCCGACCCTGTCACCCGCACCCTCTACAGCACCGACGCCTCCATTTATCAAATCACCCCTAAGGCGGTTTTCATCCCGCGCCACCAAGAAGATTTGCACGCGGCAGTGGAGATTTCAGCCAAATACGGGATTCCGATTTTGCCGCGCGGCTCTGGGTCATCGTTAGCGGGGCAGGCGGTGGGGGATGCCCTGATTTTGGATTTGTCACGTTATCTCGACAGAATACTGGATGTGGATCCCGAATCCCGCACCGCGATTGTAGAACCAGGCGTGACGCTCTCGGATTTGAACTTGGTCGTTGGCAAAATGGGCTTGGGATTCGGTCCCGACCCTGCCTCTGCCGACCGCGCCACGATGGGCGGCGTGATTGGCAATAACGCCACCGGCGCACACTCTATTCGCTATGGCATGGCCGCCGACCACCTCCTCAGCACCGATGTGATTTTGGCAGATGGTGCCCTCGCAACTTTTGATGAAAAAACGTTTGAGAGAGCCGAGCAGCTTGCAGAAGATGCCCAAGAAACCTCTTCTTTTGAATTTTCTTCCTCCATTCCTCCCGTCAACCTCGAAGCGACCATTTATTCTGCCGCTCTCCACATCCGCAAGCAATATAATCAAGAAATTCGTCAAAGATGGGTGAAAACTTGGAGAAACACATCGGGTTACAGATTGAATTATCTCCTCTCCTGGTCGCCAAGCCGTCCGCCGCAATGGGAAGCTGAAAACTATCCCAACCTTAAACCTTCAACCTTAAACTTTGCCCCTCTCATGGCTGGGTCTGAAGGGACACTCGCTGTCATTCGCAAAATGACCGTCAATCTCGTTCCCGTACTCAAAGAGAAGGTTTTGGTCGTCATTCCATTTAGGAGCATCGTTGAAGCCGTTGAAGCTGTCCCCGAGATTTTAGAGAAAAACCCATCTGCTGTAGAGTTGTTTCCGAAAACCCTGATTGATTTAGCGCGCGAAGTCCCCGCTTACGCACCCTTGATTAAGTCTATCGGCGATTTTTCTGCCGAAATACTTGTTGTTGAGTTTGCTGGTGATAATCTCGAATCTCTGGAAAAGCAGGCAAAAGCATTAGGCAATAACTTAATCGTTGGCGATAAAAAAACACAATCAAATATCTGGAAAGTCCGCAAAGTCGGGCTGGGCATCTTGTCTACATCCACAAGCTCAACGCGCGGCGTAACCTTCATCGAAGATTGTGCTGTCCCAGTTGAGAAATTAGGCGATTATGTCCGCGGCATGGAATCAATTTTTAAGCGACATAAAACCGAAGGCGTTTTCTACGCCCACGCCTCGGCGGGATGCCTCCACATGCGCCCTGTCCTAAATCTACAATCCGTGCGTGGACGAGAAGAATTACGCGAAATTGCTGAAGCTGCGTTAAGTCTCGTCCTCAGCCTTGGCGGCGCGATGACCGGCGAACACGGCGACGGTCTCTCTCGCTCAGAATTCCTAGAGAAAATTTACGGGGAAGAAATTAGCGATGCTTTCCGTGTCTTGAAGTTGGCTGCTGATCCAAATAATTTGCTCAATCCCGGCAAAATTGTTTCTCCCTTAGCAATGGATAAGAATTTGCGTTATGGCGCAGATTATTCCGTTAAACCCTTCGCAGACCCCGTTTTAGACTTCTCGTCGCAGGGCGGATTGGTAAATGCTATCGAAAATTGTAACGGTGCAGGCGTTTGCCGAAAATTTGACGGCACAATGTGTCCCAGCTTCCAAGCTACACGCGAAGAAAGCCACGCCACGCGCGGGCGAGCAAATTTATTGCGGGCTTTCATCTCTGGGGAGAATTTAAACGTGAAGGAGCGAAGTACGTCAAGTTTTAAAAATTTAAAAAGTTTTTCTTCGCACTCTTCGCGACTTCGCGGTTCATTTTTACTTGAAGAAGCTGTTGCTAACTCCCTCGACCTCTGCCTCGCCTGTAAGGGATGCAAATCTGAATGTCCCTCTGGTGTGGATATGGCGAAGTTGAAATATGAATTTACGAATCATTATTACAAATCGCACCCTCATAAATTGCGAGATTATCTCTTTGGCTATATTGGCATCTTAGCGAAACTTGGTGCGCCTTTTGGTGGAGTAGCAAATCAGGTATTAGGTAATCGGGTGATCGGGGATTGGGCGAAATTTTTTTTGAGTATTTCTCAAGAACGTACTCTTCCAAAGTTTCAAAAAATAGAAAGCGGAAAGCAGAAAGTGGAAGGTGCATCACCATCCACCGTCCACCATCCACCGTCTACTGTCATATATTTACCTGACCCCTTTACCCGCTATTTTGAGCCAGAGATAGAGCAAGCGACACTAAAGCTTCTTCGCGCGGCAGGGTTGCACGTCATTGCCTTGCCTATTCTTGGTGCAGGCAGGACGTTGATATCCAAAGGTTTTCTTGAGCAGGCGAAAAAACACGCTCAGAAAGTACGAGATGAGATCAAGAAAATTGATTCTGAAGGAAAATGTCCCGTCTTAGGCGTAGAGCCTTCGGAGATATACACGCTCAAAGATGAATACCTCGACTTTTTTCCCAACGACGGAGAGATGCAAGCCTTAAACCAGCGCACTTATTTTGTAGACGAGTTTTTATTGCGTGAAGCGAGTGATGGCGAAAATTACATCATGCGCATAGCCAGATTGATAAGACAAGAAAATAATCATAACCAACTTGCTGAGAATATATCTCTGCAAGCAGAAACAAAATCCGCGCAATCCGTGAAATCCGTGGCAAAACTCTCGAAAATCTCCCTACATGGACACTGCTACCAAAAAGCACGCCCTCCCGTAGATGATGGCCTCCCTGTCGGGCAAGAAGCCACCGCCGAGATGCTCCGTGCGGTGGGCTACGAAGTAGAAATTATCCCCTCTGGGTGTTGCGGGATGGCAGGCTCCTTCGGCTACGAAGAAGAGCATTATGAACTTTCGATGCAAGTGGGGGAGTTGATTTTGTTTCCAGCAATTCGTCAAAAGGTGGCATTAAACGGAACCAAGTCTATCGCCGCACCAGGGACATCTTGCCGGGAGCAAATTAAGGATGGCGTAGGGATTGCGGCAACTCATCCGCTGGTATTGGTTGCGTCTCTGTTCGGAGGCTGATCCGAATACGATTCTTCCCCGCTTCTTTGGCATTATACATGGCTTCATCAGCTGCTTTTAGAAGGCTATTTATACTGCCATTATGTGGATATAAGCTAATCCCGATGCTGGCAGATGCATGGGCTGGTTTTCCTTCGATGTTGAAAGGCGTAGAAACTGAAGATGCAATATTTTTAGCTATTTTTTTAGCGTTTTCAGGTGTTTTTATATCTCTTAGCAAAGCGACAAATTCATCGCCGCCAAAACGGGCAATGACATCATTTTCGCGCGTAGTATTTCTTAAACGTTGAGAGAGTGCTCGTAAAAACTTATCCCCAGCAAGATGACCGTATTGATCATTAATTTCTTTGAAATTATCAAGATCAAGAAAAAGAAGGGCAAAAGTTTGTCTTTTTTCTTTTGCCTCTTTTATCGTAAGTTCGACATGCTCATAGAACATTTCTTTATTAGGTAGTTTTGTCAAATTATCGTGCATAGCAAGTTGGTAGAGCGTTTTTTCTTTTTCCTTTTCTTTTGTAATATCTGCGATAATTCCGGCATGATGACTTAATTTCCCATAGCTATCATAAATTGCATTGATGTTAATCCGCAAAAAATAAGCCTCACCCGCTTTATTGCGGCTCCAGAGTTCTCCTTGCCAAGAGCCTTTTTGCGCTAACTCTATTGGCATTTGTGTGGCAAGTTCTCTATTTGATGTCAAAGAGGGGAAAACCTCGTTAATATTTTTGCCAATAACATCTTCTTTATAACCGGTTATTTCAGTAAATGCGATATTAAAAAATTGTACTTTTCCTTTTTTGTCTGTTGCAATTACGCCCTCTGTTGTGTTTTCAAAGATATTTTTGGTCAATTTTCTAAGATACTCGGCATCTTTTTCTTTTGCCATATTGCGAAAAATGCTGCGAGTAGAAATGCCTTTTCCTCCCTGAATTTGAAGGTTTGTACTCCCTTTTAGGTAAATCGGCTCGCCGCTTTTACTCAATAAAAGAGTTTCTGTATCTGCACTTTTTTTCTCTTTCTTAAAAAGAGCATCGAAGAGAGTTTTGCAACCTTCAAGGTGATCTGGGTGCACAAGATCAAAAAGATTAAGGCGCAGTGCCTCTTTTTTTGAGTAGCCGAGCGTTTTTTGCCAAGCTTTGTTCACAAAAAGAAAACGCCCTTTAGGATCAACAATTTGAACAATAAGATCGACATTATTAATAAAATCTCGCATCCGTTCTCGGCTTGCATGCAAACGGGCATTACCTAAATAAATAGCCAGCCCGCTAATGCCTCCAAAAAGAACAGGGACAACAAAGCCACTTGCCCTCAAGCTATAAGGCAGCCCAAGCATATTTTTCTGAAAAAGAGAAAAAAAACTTAAAAACATAGCCCCACTCATAAATGAGCCAATTATTTTGTATACTTGCTCTATTTTTTGCATAAATAGATTAT
>JABGOQ010000009.1 GCA_018645405.1 Anaerolineae bacterium
TTCTCGAAAGAAAAAACAGAAATTGGTTGGTAAATAAAAAAAGGCCGAGTGCATGCACTCGGCCTTTTAGTTTAAAAAGTTTTATTCAGTAAATAGGGGAATATGCCCAAGAGAGATAATATCTTTCCATTCTTCTATATCGCCCTCGGTGAGAATTGCAGCTTCTGCTACAACCTCTGCTTTCGCTTTTGCCATGAGCTGTTTCATACCCTTTAAGGTTGAGCCAGTACTAATAACATCGTCAATGATGACAACTTTTTTGTTTTTGATCAGCTCGCCATCTTTTTCATCAAGAATAAGAGTTTGCGGTTTGCCAGTGGTAATCGAAAGCGTTTTTGCGATAGTTGCATCACCCATATAGAGTTTATAGGATTTCCGCAAGACAGCGTAAGGTTTTTTCGTAACCACAGAAAGCGCATAAGCGATCGGGATTGATTTTGCTTCCGGGGTGATGATCACATCATAATCAATGTTTTTCAGCTCTTCGGCAAGGGCCTTCGCACTCGCTTCGACGAGCTCGGTATCACCGAGAATATTCAGAACGGCTATTTTTAAACCGGGCTTAATTTCAAAAAGGGGAAGTTCGCGTTTAATTCCGGCAATTGATATCGAGTGGGTTGATCTTGTTGACATATTTCCTCCAGAAGAGTATTTTGACGGGAGTAGTTTATCATATTTTGAGCGTGTCCACATTTTGTAGACGTCTCTCTGCTATAGTACACATATTAGAAAAACTTCTGGGCGTGGTGGGTTGGGGAAGGGATCCCACGCATAATCTCGATCAAGAATCGGCAGTACAGGGAGAGAGCTACTGCCGATTTTTGATTCCTTTTTATTTGCGAATATTTTCCACTAACTTTTGAACTTCAATCCCATCATCCAATGAACAACGCGGCTCTGCTTTTCCTTCTACTATCTCAATGAAATGTTTCATTTGTTCCACAAAAAGATAGTTGCGTTCAAAATCATCGGGCAATTCATATATTGTGTGAACAGGTGCGGATGGATTTGCGCTCCACGTCCCGAACTCTTCGGGCATATTATAGTGTTGCAGCACACCATCGTCGTTATTCCAGCGGAAGGTTCCCTTCGTGCCAACTATTTCAAGACGATGATCGGGCGGGCGCTGGAAATAATTGATGTGGACTGCGCCAATCGCCCCTGATTTGAACTTGATACCGATTTCCCCAACATCTTCTACACCCGAAAGCTCGAGCGGTGAAACGTGCCCCTGAATGGATGCTGTTTCTTCTACTTCGCCCAGAATATAGCGCAAATAATCGATCGGGTGCGTCAACGTGCCGATCACACCGCCGCCTAAATCCGCACGTGCAGCATAACTTTCACGATAATCTTCCCACGGATGCCAATTTGGCAAATACTCGCCCCAATGCGAATGAAAACTAAGAACCTTTCCTAATGCACCTTCATTGATTAAATCACGCGCTTTATTTAATGTAGGATGATAACGAAATTGAAATCCAACCAAAATACGACTTCCGCTCTTTTCGGCGGCGCGGCGCAATTTATCCACACGGGAGAGATCATCCGAGATGGGTTTCTCGAGCAAGATATGGCATCCAGCCTTGGCAGCGGGGATGGCTACATCCATGTGCAGGGATGTGGGATTTGCGACGATAACGGCATCAGGCTTCAGGTTAAGAGCAGCTTGTAAATCCGTTTCAACGGGGATTCCCGCTAACTCTTCATCATCTATAGTAGATTGATGCGTCCGATATAGCACGATGTTATCCTGCCCCAAATCGCGCAGCATATTCAAATGACGATGACCGATAGAGCCTAGCCCAGCGATTAGAAATTTCATTTTTTTACCTTTTATCTTTATCCATTCATAAACCAATGTGTGCCATAAAGATTAATAGCGATACTTATGACAACAAGCAATTGAAAATGCCAGGGTGTTTTTTTCTTAAAGCCCACGGCGAGCAAAACTATAAGCGGAGTCAGAAAATCAAGAATATAGCGGTAACCAAACTGATGGGCACCCGTGTTATGGTAAAGGCTAAGCAAAGCCACACTGAAAAAAACCGCTGCCCAAGCCCCGATAACCCACCAGTCTTTGGAGTAGCGGCGAAAGAGGTAAATAAGAGCAGGTGTGGTCAGGAAGACACTCATCCCTGTTGCAGAGGGGAGGATGAACCACCGCCCTCCTGGATTCCAAAAGGGTAACTTAAAGAGCATAACCGAAAGGTTTATTGGAATAAAGTGGGGGGAGAACGTTCCCCATTGTTGTACATTTCTCACAATATCTGGGCCAGCGTTGACGGTCACATATCCAAAGTCTAGAAAGTTTTCGAATCGCAGATAGTTATAAGTGAGTAACCCAATAACGGCAACGGATATTGGCACAACTGTTTTTGCACTCCACTGGACGACATGCTTTAGTTCGACTTCTTCTTGGTTTTCTTTCAGTATTTGCAATGTAATAGCAAGGAGAAAGGGCCAAGTCATTAAAGCTGTTGGGCGCGCGGTCATTGCGGTTGCAATAAGTGCACCAACCGACCATGCAGACCAAGAACGTAGCGCAGCATAAATGGCGAAAGCAAGAAAAAATGCGGTCAAAACCTGGCTAAAATACCAGCCGCGCCCGCTAATGCCGAGCCAAAGGTGCGGAGTGCCAAATAGAAATAAAATAACTATGGTGAAGATACCGCTTGTTGAGAGATTAATCCATTTTCGAGAGTTAAGATTATTCAGGATCAGGAATAAGAGTACCCCATTCGCGGCACTAACTATCATGGACAGATAGCTTGTGCTGATTCCATCTGCTCCAAGAAAATAAGCAAAGGGCATTAAGAGTATGGCCGGGAGTGGTGGCATAGGGGCATACCACTTTCCTTTATAGAGTGTAAGATCGTGCGTATAGGGTGGGTCCTCCAAATAAAGTTTCCCCTGTATAAATTGCTCTGCCAGTAAATCAAAAAAGGAATAGGTAGTTTTGTTAATCCACCCGATTAAAATAGCCGTTTGGAGATACAGGACAAAAGTTGCCACGAAAAAGCCCACGCAAGTAAAGATGGTATCCAACCTTGCCATATTCTGATTTTTGTAAAAGGTTTCAGCAGCAATGATACGTAACATTACTATCAGGAGCAGATCACCAATCAAAACCCAGGTTAGAAATCCGCTTAGGCGTATAGAATAAGATACTAGAAAACGAAGAGGGCGTATTATTGGCGGTATCGTTAATAAAAAGAAAGTACCAGTGATGGCAAGAAGAATATACAACACAGCCATTATTATGATGTGGTGGCTTGAAAAAATAGCATAAATTTTTTCTTCAAGCTTTTCTTGCCATTTTCCAAAATTTATAAGTGTAAGTAGAAATCCCCCAATATTAATTAGTAAAAGCCCTAAAAAAATACTGCCTAAAAACACTCGTGCCGCCGACAACCCCCATATCAATTGATTGTCTGGCTTTGAACGTGGAATCAAATATAAGATAAAACGAACGATACCCACGCTTGCGCTAATTCCTAAAAGGAGTGCCGCTATATATTTTTTCTTAACTCTTAGCTTGCCAACTTGAATATACATCTAATCTCCTTGAAAAAAAGTCACTACTTGCTACTACGAAAGGATATCTTTCTCATACTTCCATTTTGCCAACATCTCACCCGCAACCTCATTAAAAATCTCAATATCACGCGCAGTGAAGATATTCTGCCAATTGCCTGCCTTCCCTTTGGGGAGGAAATCGGCAATGCTTTCATTACGTTTTTTTTGCCAAGTCTTATCGGGATTTGAAGATATTTCATCTTTTATAGCATCGTCAAGATTATTTTCAACTTCAATGCCAAATAACGCCCAAACTTTTTTCATCTCTTCAAAAGGATTTGCCAGCAAATCTTCGTAGCGGAATTCGTAATACTTTTTGCCAAAGAGGCGCGTGCCTTCATCTGCGGTTTCGGTCAGATTTTTGACCCAGCCCTCGGTATTCACACGTAACCATTTTTCGGTGAAGATGGAGCGTTTGCCTGCCGTGAAGGGAGTTTGGTCTGCGCGCAAATCTTTGGCGATTTGCTTATCTTCTGCACTCATATATTTTGATTCTTCGACAAAATTCCGAAAACGCTGTGAGATGAGCGTATCCCGCCCATCTCGGACGATGTTGATCAGGTAGGCATCGGGATAAACGGCGTGCATCAATCTTACAGATTCGCCATCATTAAGGCTGTTGGGACTTTTATCGCCAACGATATGCTTTTCAATTCCCGCACGTTTAGCATCGCTTTCCATGATGTAGTCGGCGGCGGCACGCATCACCAGCGGAGATAAATCTTCGCCACCATTCCAGCGATTGGATTTGCGTGTCAACCACTCTTCCATTTCGGCATTATTGACGAGGGATTTCAACAAAGGTTTGCGCGTGAAAAAATGCGCCTGCCAATTGCAATGCACTTCAGGGTGCAGTCGAATTAGCCGTGCGAGAAGTGTTGTACCTGAGCGAGCATGACCAACGATGAAGAATTTTTCCATCAGGAAAAAATCTTTGATCTCGGCAACCTGCTCTGCCGTCATCGGCGGGATCTCGGCGCGTGCGCCTGTTTGATTTTCGCCACGCAGCAAAATGCGGACGGCGGATTTTATGCGTTCAATTAATTCCATATCGCTCCAAAATTTGACAGACAAGGTCATTTTTATGTATAATAGAACTGCCAGCAGATGAAATTCGGCTCCATGCCGTGTGATTGTATGGTTACGACCGTCACAATCCTATATCTCTGGCTTTTTTATTTTCTGCTTTTTATAGCGTCTGCATTGAGGGGATTTCTTTTTGAATAGAAAACCCCATACCTAGAATTTTGTTTGTCATCAATATCATAAACAAGGCTGAAAGAGTCCCATAGATATTTTAGGTATCTATCTTCACCACGTTCATATAAGCGTTGCAAAGCCCATAAAAAATAATCCGCTGCTTGTAATCCAGGAGTTTTAGCAGGGTTTGTTGGGGTTATATTAATAGGCGCATCATTATTTATTGCATGCTTTTTGAAAAAGTTTCTTTTAGCAGCTTTTAACGCTGTAGATAATGCCGCAGTTCTATCTGATTTCCCGCGCGTAGCAAAACATATTTCGTATCCTTCATCTTTATGTAGACGCTCTTTAAATAAACGACGCACTAAATAATCATATAATTCGTTTGGATGATAACGATAAGAAGAATTACGCGCATTACGTTGACGGACATATTCTAAAACCTTCAATTTATCTGTTACAACAGCAAAAAAACGCAACCCCGCAGTGGTTCGTAGAAGAGAATATACTTCTTTGCGAACTTCTGGAATTTCATTTTTGGCATGAAAAGCTAATGCTGTTTTTCTTGCTTTAGGCTGTATTGATGGTATATCCATAAAATACGGGTCAGCCAGAATATTTTTTCTTAATTTTGTTAAATTCGCAGATAAACTGTCAGGATTTTCTATATCAAGAACACCCAAGATAAAAAAGCGTGAACATCCAGAATCTCCAATAATCACGCGCCCTTTTTTGGAAAACAAGGTGCCATCTCCTGCTTCATCAACAAAATATCTACGATAATTTTTCATTTATCCTCCCAACACCTTCAAAATAAACTCTGCCGTGCGCTTGCCCGAACCCGCGTCCGTAAAAGAAATCTCCTGTTCAATGAAAGTCTTGCGTTCTTCCCTATCCAGGGAAATATCCTTCAAATAGGCGTTGACCACATCCTGCAACTCACCCGCAGTTTTTGCGACGCCCCCTGCGTTCGCTTCTCTAAAACGCAAATGCGTGGGCCAGCCACCAATTTTTTGCAATGCCAGCGAGTATTTTCCGGGCTTATTCCAGCCGCCGGGGGTGTCGATTACCGCCGCGACGATGGGGCGATTGTGCACAGCCGCTTCGACGACCATCGTCGAGTAGACCGTCACGAAAACATCTGAATACGCCATCATGGATGTTTTCTCGTCCATATCTTCGCCGCCATAATAGCCCAAAGAGCCACCTAATGCGACTGGACGGACAACGTGAACGTTATCATATTTTTCTTCGAGCGCGTGGATTTGTTTTCTCTCTTCAGCAAAGATGGCGGGACGATCCTGAAAATGGCTGGGGTGCAGACGGATGAGCAGTTGTGCGTCTTCATCCAGTTGCCCCGAATCCACCATTTTGGCGAGTGCCTCTACATTCGGATAGTTGGGTGCAAAGTGAACAAAAGAACACGCGTAAGAAATCAGCTTACGATTCGGATCAAGGTCGTGGAGCTTAAAATACTCATCTCTCGGCATCAACCACGTTTTGCGGAAATAACCATCGTAGGAGGGAATCCCGCCGATGTGAACATGGGATGCGTCCCAATCGGAGCCAAGTACCAATTCTTCCTTCTGCTTCTCAGACCAGCAAGTTGCCCAATCCATAAATGCGCCGGGGATGGCATAGCTGCTGGGGTTGTCCCATCCGATGATGGCAGCCATTGACGGTACGTTGTTTTTCACTGCTTCGCGGAGCATATAACGGTCAACACGCCAACCGGCGGTCGATGCGATTACTAAATCCGGTTTATATTTTTCGAAGAGATCATCATAAATCCCGGGCGTGAATTTCATCTGCATCCGCGCGAGGAGTTTGCGTGCCCATTTGAAGGAGCGCAGGAAGAGAATGGCAATGGCGGAGGGGAGCCAAATCCCGATGCGGAATTTCCAGGTGTTCTCTTTGAGCACTTCCCAGATGTGGCTGTCTTCGGCTTCGTTGTTGATGCGCCACGAGCCGCCGACGCGCCTGAGATAGATGAGCAGCGATTGCAGGCGCGGCTGGACGGTGCGGGCGTAGGTGTTGGCTTCTTTGAGTCGCAAACCCTCGAAGGTGAGACCGTCCTGCCCGAAACGCTCGGCGATGCGGTCTTTGGTCTCGTCGTCGGTGAAGAGGACGATTTCGGTGCCCGCGTCAAGTAGCGTTTGAACAACGTCGCTTTGCAGAAAGTAGATGAGTGCCATGCCGTGGTCGGCGATGATGAAGATGCGTTTCATAAAATGTTGCCTATATAAATATTTTCTTCTAAAAATTAGAACTTTCTTGATAGCTTCTATTTTACCTTTATGTCGCTTATCAAATTACAGAAGAATATCTTAGGATGGTCTTGAAATATCCCTTTCCAATTCTTTCACTGTTTTGTAAATTCTGCGTCTAAACTCATATTCAATATCTTGCTGAGATATGTGCGGATGTTCGTATTTAAAAATATCGACAAGCATTTTGTGTTTTTCTGTAACTTCTAATCTGTCAAAATTTGGAATATAGGTTGTGTTACTTAGATTTTTAGTTATCTCGTGATATGCCTTTAGGAAAGTCTTTGGCTTAAACTCAGTTATATTAAATCTTTTCATCTGTTTTTTGACAAAGTAATCTAGCTCTCCTAACAGAGATAGATCATCTATTTGCGAAAAAAAGAACACCCACCCATATTTTGATTCATTAAAAACACATCCTGTGATGCGTAAATTTAATGCCCATTTGAGAAAATCAATGTTTTTAGTTTCTGAGTATTTATAGTTTGTAAGAATTTTAATGAGAGATTCTCGAAAGCGATCTACAGTCTTCTTGCGAACAGTAATGTTGCTATTATTAAAGTCATACCCCAAATAAGTGAAACCGTCAGTAATGTCAGTTATAGATGATTTTGAAGGGTTGTCAATTGAATGTAAATTTAATCCTAGATGCGAACAATCTGCTGTAATTTCAGTTCGCATTTGATTAACATCACTTAGTTGGCAAAAAATTAATATGTCGTCAACATAACGGCAATATCGTATAGTAGAAATACTTGAGTATTTATCGTCCATATCTAATAGGTAGATATTTGCCAAGATATTGGAAATGGACAAGCCTTGTGGCACACCTATATCGTTTTTTCTTGTATCTTTCTTATTCGGCCTTGCAACTGTTCTTTGAGAGACAGCATTTCTAATAAGATGAAGTAATTCTTTTTTCCTGATTTTCTTGCCGACTTTGTCCAACAGAATATCATGATCTATCAAAGGGTAAAAGTTCCTCACATCTAATCGTAGAACACTTTGATACAACCCTGACCTATAAGTTGCAATTACATCGTTAATAATTTTGTGTAAAAATGGGGTTTGTGCTCGAAAGAGTAAATCTAAAATTTGCGCAATTGCTTTTTGAGTGATTTTGTCTCTTATTGTCGGGATTGAGATGACACGAGGAGTTCGATTAGCGCCACGTGATAAGAGTTTTTCTCTATACTGAGAAAATTGATAGCTTCCATTGTGAGCTTTTCTATAGATAATATCTACATTTTCCCCAACTCGCTCTTGGAATAGTCGATTGCTTATTCGATCAACACCTCGTGCAGATTTATAACGAATATCACCATCATAAATATCTAACAGTTTTTTTTTAGTAAAGAAGTGCCTGAAGTATTTTGATGCCGACATAAAGGATTACCAGAACCAAATTAACACAATAAATGGTATTGAAATGGCAAAGAGTATTGTTGTCAGCGCACCACGCCAAAACTTTTCCCAAAAATATTGTAAAGAATCTGCTCTGGTAAAAGACGGTAATGTTGTATCGGGATTATCTTTAAGAGAGTGCCTAAGACATAGGTAATCATATTCAGAATGATTCTCAATATTAATAAGTAAACTCGTGTATTCTGCCTCAAGATTTTGAATCATCTCAATATCTTCAGATTTTTCAGCACGCTTTGCTTTAGAATAAAGTTCATCAAGCTTGATGTAAAGATTACGCATCGCAATTGAACGTTCAGCATATTTCTGAGATGTTGCGTGTACCGATATAACAAGTAGTGCAATGGAAGCAAAAGCAGAAACAAGATTAAGCTCCGCATCATTGTTTTGTAGATTCCATATTGACAAGGAAACTAAAGCTAACGAGTACAGCATCATCAACAATTGCGAGGCTTCATTGTATCGTTGCAATCGTCCTTCTGTGTTAATACGAACTTTTCTTGTAATCCAAATCTTGTCTGAAAGCATTTTAGAACTCCCTCATTGTTGACGTTGAAAAAGAAAGAGGAGACTCTTTGATTGAAATAAGATAAAATATCTCTCAAAGAGAGACTCATTGTGAGTTACCCCACAACAACGGTATAACACCGTCTTTGCTAGTTGTTTTCCTGAAAATCATCCAGGAATCGTACTTTCGTACAAAGAGTCTCGAGAGCATATTTTACCCGTAATACCGCTTAAAAATCCAGTTATAGATCGCTAGTAAAATCTTCTTGATCGGCGCAAACTGCCAAATTGAAGACGATTTCTTCTCAACCTTCTCTTGCCCCATCTCACCGCGTAAATAACCGAGCGTATTACTCAAATTCATCACCAGCGGATCAGAGACCATCAGGCGCAATAAACCAGTTTCATTCATCCGCTCATCAAGTTGGCGGACTTGTCCCATCGGGCGGGACATGTCAAAGGGCAGGAATTGTTGAAGCGTGGATTTATACGCCGTAAACTGCCAGTGCGATGCACCCGCGAGCGCGGTCACGCCATCATGGGTTATTTTCCAATCTCGCGTTTCATCATAAACTTTTACATTCTCTTCTTCAGTCTGCCCGAGCGAAAGATTGAACTCTAAGAAAGTCTCCCAAGGAATAAATTGCTCTTCTGCACAAGTCGCATTTTTCTGCGCCCATTCAACAGTGGAAGAATAAAATTTCGGCGGCGTGCGGAAAGGTCGCGCTGTGACCATGCCCACATTCGGGAAGGTTTCTAAAATCTCAACAGAGCGAGAGAGCCATTTGGGATAATAGAGAATATCGCTATCAGCATAGGCAATAATTTCGCCTGGCGCGCCAGTCAAAATCATATTCCATGCGCCGCCCTTGCCGACATTTTTCTCGGAAAGTAGCAAGTACTGAATTCTTCCAGCTTCTTTTTCAGCTATCAGATAATCTCGTGCTTCAGCGCATGAGCCGTTGTCGAAGACCATCAAGTCGAAGGGTAACCCAGCATCTTTTCGCATGGATTCTAGACTCACTTTCAGCACATCCAGCCCTTCTTCGTAGAATCCGCTCAAAAAGGGGAGGTAAGTCAAGACAGCAACGGTCATCCGCTCTGGCTTGGCGACAGTTTTTACAGATTTGGCGGGGTTTTGTCCTTTTCGCATTTTTTTGTTCCAGGTTAAAGGTTTAATGTTGCAAGTTTTTATCACGAATGATACGAATTTGGCGAATGGCACGAATATTTTTAATTATTCGTGTCGTTTGCTCCATTCGAAAATATTCGTGATAATTGTTTTTTCCATCGTTTCGGGCGCACAACTTTTTCTAATCTGTCTTCTGGCAAAAAGAAAAATATCTTTCGCAAAAAGAGTTCGATGCCGCGCCAAAATCGCCCGCTTGTGGGGCGGGGGCGCAGGATTTTACCATCTCTTAGCTGAAAATTGCTGTCCACAATCGTATATCGCGTCTCTGCCACGCCGCCCGCCATCGCCACATTTTTCTTCGTCTCCGGCGCGCTATAGTGGATCTCCCCGTCCGCCAAATGCCGATAATCGTGGTTCTGATGCACAATCATCACATCCTGCGTGGCATCAATCACATCCCATTTTGATGCACGCGCTTTGTAAATAAACCAATTATCCCAGCCAGCGCGCCCAATCGCAAAATCAGGGATGTCGGTGTAACAAGTACGCGGGAAGATGAAATAATCGCTCCCGGCTGGACGATGGAGTTCACCTTCTTGCCGAACTTTTTCTTTTAAGTGAGATTGCCAATCAGCACCGAATTCCATTGGATGCGTGATGTCTAAATCCCAGCGTTGACCGAGTAAAACAAACTTCTCAGCGGATCGCTCGCATATTCGGCTTGCTTCCGTTATGTCATCATTGAGGATGATATCAGCATTGACGATTCCCAGCAGGGGGCTATCGCTATGCTCGCGTGCCAACTCAAGCATGGAGGAGATTAACGGCGTCCCCTTCTCGTTCACATCCACGTTTGGGAGGTGAAGCACGCCCAAACCACGGGCGGATTCGGCTTCTCCTTCTTCATCCCCGAGCAGAATTACTTTTACATCATCCAATTTAGTCCACGATTCAATCGCGTTCCGCTGGATGATGTTGATATGCGGGTCGGTGAAGGGTTTGGGGGAGGAGAATAAAGTAAGCAGTGTCATAGTTTGTAGCCCTCGTAGTAAGGGCTTTAGCCCTTTCATGGCGCAAAGCTAATCGCTGACGCGATTACTACGAGGGGGTGAGCTATTCCATCAAAGTTTTATGATGCACATCGGCATTAATCTTGGCCAATTCTGGCTCTTTTTCGAGCAAAGCAAGAATATCGTACCAGCCAAAGTTATCATTATCAAAGCGAGCGGAAATTTGGCGGATAAATTCTAAATCTTCAGGGGTATCTACCGTCCAGCGGAGGTTGCCGTAATCGGAGAGGTGGTTGAGGAGGGCAATTTTGAAACCGCGCGGGGAAGTACCAGTGTGCAGTAATCGGTTTTCAGTATTCAGTTTTGTGCCTTCGTAAAGATAGGGCATGACGTGTTCGCGTTGGTGTTTTTCAGTGGCATTTTGGCAAGCATTTTCAAGCGCAGCGAAGGTACAGACTTCGGTATCCAAGCCGATGGGGAATGTGCGTCCCATTGGCGGTGGAAGACGGTTGGCTACAAAATTAAATTTTCCTTCGCGCTGCACACGGATGGTCTCATCGACAATATTTGGGTCAAGCACAGGGCAATCAGCCGTTAAACGAACAATAACATCAGCATCATATTCTTTTGCGGCTTGATAGTAGCGGTCTAAAACATCGTGCAGGCTGCCGCGCGTAAAATTATAGCCACGCTCTGCACAAAACTCTGCAATGGGGTCGTCGCTGGGATCGGTGGTGGTGGCGAGGACAACATCGTCCACGAGTTTGGCGCGCTTGGCTCGCTCGATGACGTGGGCGAGCATCGGCTCTCCGGCGATGTCGAGGAGGACTTTCCCCGGCAGGCGGGAGGAGGACATGCGGGCTTGGATGATGGCGATTGTTCGAGGTTTCATAGAATACTTTTAAACACAAAGGGCATGAAGAGACACAAAGGGCATGAAGAGATACGAAGGTTTTGGGAAACCGTATTGCGTAATGCGTATTTCGTAAAACCATTACGCAATACTAAATACGCATTATTCGGTATGTGCTTCTGAGGGAATCGGCAATCTAGTCACGAATCCCTTCGCACTAAACTTCTCGATGTATTCGTAGGTCTCCCAATAATCGAGACCGGTTTCTTTGGCTATGTCGAAGATGGAGTGTTCGCCTTCGAAGCGCATCATGATCTTTTCAATGGCGCGGTTTAGGTTCCAGTTTTCGCGCCAGTCTACCCAGAGGCCATGACCAGAGAGAAAAACGGGACCTCGAAAGGTTCTTTTGGGAATATAGTTGGTCGCAAAAATGCGGATGATCTCTTCGGCGACATCAGCTGCGCCAACAAGCATCTTTTCATCCATGATGTCGAGGTTATCTTCGGTGGTGTGATATTCCTCATATGGGAAGCGATTCAGGGAGATACAGGGGACGTTTACGCCAGGCCCATTGATGACCCGCTCATCGTTTGCGGGGGCGGCGGCGAAGTCTCGTTCGACTGCGTCCGTATTGCGTAATGCGTATTGCGTAATTCTGTCTAGCAAGTGATTATGTTGTCTTGAGTGATGCCAGGCGAGTTTATTTTTATTGCCGGTCATCTCCATGAAGATTCCGCCTTGTAGGTTGGGGATTAAATCTTCATTATTAGCGAGGTAGGCGATGGTTCCTATTGTCTCTGGCCCAAACCAAAAGCGGACGCTCATCGAGCCTTCAGGGAGCGGGTTTTCGGCGAGTCGCTTTGCGAGTTCGATGGTGGAGACCACGCCTGCCAGATCATCATTGGCTTGCATGGGATGGCAGCTATGGGCTTGGACGATGATCTCGCCGGTGTTGGTGGCACCACCCTTGGGATGAATCACCCCGTGTCCGATACGCAGACCAAGTTCCGGGTCACGGGCGAATTCGACGCGTATCACGGCATGGAATCGGGCATCACGGTCGAGGGCATCGTAAGCGTTTTTCGTCAGGCAGAAGCCCCAATCCCGTTCATAGTATTTGAACTCCCAAGGGATGGCATCGGGGAATTTCTCGCTGTAGCGGAGGTGGGGATTTAGCTCATCGAAGGTGAGAATTTTGTCGATGGGGAGGGAGTAGGAGATGATGTGGAGGGGATTGTCAGCGAAATCGACTATGCGCTCACCGCTCTCGGTTTCAAGATATGCCTCGTGAACGATATAGCGTTCGGGGACTTCCCACGTCCAGATTTTGGTGCCGGGGGCGTAGGTTTGGGTCTCGTAATTTGCCGCATCGGGGAGGTAGTTGCCGATTATCGATAGGGTTTTGTCCATGTCGTCGGAGACGATGGTGCGATGGAGGGGGAGGAGTTCAGCGATGATGGATTTGAGGGATGAATAAGGTTTCATGTTTTTTCACCACAGAGACACAAAGGACACAGAGATTTGAGTTGGGGTCACAAAGAAAAAACTTTGTGCGCTCTGTGCCTTTGTGGTGAGATGATTATTTTTTGACCTGATAAAGTAAATAAGGATCACGTTTCATTTCGCGCAGAGTGAAGGCATAAACTTTGTTGGTATTCATCAATTTCACATCTGCTTCACCGATTTTCCGAGATTTAATGACGCCTTCTTTTTCCATTAATGCGCCCATTGGGTCTACCATTGTTTCTACGCCCATTTCTAGATTACGAACGAGCATCTGGTAAGTGTCAGTGACGGTCTTGCCTTCCCAATCAGTGATCTTCCCTGTGAAATCTTTTAGGAAGCGATACTCCACACCTTCCATCTCTTCGATATGATGAAAAAAAGTCATGCTATCGTTATAAGAGAGACCAACGACCATAATCTTTCCATCTAACTCGTGCAATTTGGCAAAAGCGGAGTTTGCGCCGTAGCTACTTTTATCGCGGAGTGCGCCAAAGGATTCGGCGTGCTTGCCTATCACGGCAAAAGAGTAAATGGGATGAAAAACACGGCTAGCACGTTCATCTTGGCGCACGAGATTAGTCATAAATCCCATTTGAGAAGGAGTTTCGCGCACATCCCAATCTGCGCCTTTGCAGAAATCGAAGTTGAAGGTCGGCATAAGAAGCGTGCCTTCTTCTCCGAGAACTTCTAGCAAAGCATCAATCACCGCTTGCGGGCCACCGTCTACACCACCAAAGGATTTATAGGAAGAGTGAACAAGCAAAGTGTCGCCTGCGGCTACGCCAAGGGAACGGAAATATTCTGTAAGTTGAGTAAGTGTTAACATTTTTGGTATATGAGAATTATTTAAAGAGATAGAACGCGATTGAGCGGACCAGGCAAATTTTAGAAAACAGCTTTTAAAATCCGTGTAAATCTACTTGATCCGTAAAATCCGCGTTCTGATTTTTTGTGTAAAGCCCTAGTTCATTGCATCATCAAGTCTTTTCTGCACATCAGAAATCACTTCTTCTTTGACGCGTTCATCCTCTTTTGCTTTCTCTTCAAACTCGCTGACTTTGTTTCTATGCTGGTCTAATTGCTTCTCTGAGCCTTTCAATTTTCTCTTTTCACCAGCAAGAGCTAAATTGCGTTTAACCGCACCAGGGGTCATTAGTAAAACTCCAAGAAGAACACCAATACCTAATGCGATCAATATGAACATCGCCAATGAACCTTCTGTTTGCATACCAAAGAAATTGATTGTCACGATTTCCGGGTTTGCCAATGCAAAAATCACGGCTACTACAGCAAAGGCTAAAGCTAATATCAAGGTAAAAATCATCATCTCAAACTCCTTTATTTTAACTTGGCTGTCAGCTCGTAAGCCTCCAGCAACTTATAAAAATTCTTCGTCCAATCAGCACGTGTTTCAGCTACTCGACGAGCGTTCGCACCAACTTCACCCAGCGTATCATGCTTTTCCATCACATGCAAGATTTTTTCAGCTAACGCCTCCGCATCACCATCGGGAAAAAGCCAGCCGTTTTCGCCCTCGACCACCCACTCTTTATTCGCGGGGATGTCAGAAATCAAACAAGGCAGCCCACACGCCATCGCCTCCATCAGTGAGACAGATGAACCATCCACATGCGATGGTGAAATATACACATCCGCTTCATTATAATAGCGCGGTAACTCTTTTTGTGAGACATATCCTTTGAAGTGAACTTGGTCAATCGCCCCATTCTTTTGCAGGATTTTTCTGATCCGATCCTCCTGTGAGCCGCCTGCCAGTAGATTCAAACGTGCATTGGGCTTGCTCTTTGCAACCCGAACAAATGCCTTGGCGAGAACATCGACTCCATAACGCGGCTCCCAAGAGCGGTTGCAGAAAAGAATAAACTCTTCCCTCTTTCTTCTTTCCTCTTTCCTTGGCGCAAAATGCTCAAGGTCAACGCCCCACGGGAAGACTATCGTTCTGTCGGGATTCATCCCATATTCAACAGCTTTATTTCGTGTCACTTGTGCATCACTGATAAAGAATGTACTTCTACGCAATACGTAATACGTAATACGCTCCCACCAGATATTGCGGTAGACATCTTCCATCAAATCAAATCCCCACGACATCATCAAAAGTGGGCTAAATCTCGTCAGCACCGCGATCAAGCCAACGGTTTGGATGGGCCCCGCATGCACAACGTCAGGCTGGATTATTGCAATGACACGCTTCAAGCTGCGCACATATTTGGGCACATCGACCCAGCGAAAATCACGCGCGCCGCCTTCCCAATCCACAAATTCAATTTCAAGAGGAAGATTTGAGTTATCCGCTTTTTCTAACTGCACAAAGTGGACTTCATGCTCTGTCTGTGCTAAAGACGAGAGAAAGCGGTGGTCGTGGGGGGAGTATCCCAATGAGAAATAGATAATTTTCATATTTATACAGTAGCAGTGCGTTGCATCCTAAGATGCACTGCACTTCGGGGCTAGCAAAATCTACAAATCCGAATTGCAACGCACTCTGTCGAGTGCAATGCAGTTCTCGTGGAAAAAATAAAAGGTTTTTCTTCGTGAGCCTTCGTGCTCTTCGTGTTTAAGAAATCTCACTCCAGCGAAGCTCTTTCCCATAAACCATATCCACCAACGCTTTTTTGCCGACAACGTCATCTATATCCCACGCCATCAGTGCGCCGGGGATTGCAGGACGGAGCGGCTCAACCATCTCAACGGTGAAGGTTTCGTCTGCTTTTATATCGCGTGCTGCGCGGAGACAGCGACGTTGCAATTGATAGGTTTCTTTCTCGTTGGGTGTTACAAATTTATCCGATGAGCCTAGTGCACGCTCTAGTGTTCGCACTTCTGCTACCATCTCTGCCCACGTATCGGGATTCATCGCAAATTTATGGTCGGGGCCTTCACGGTCGTTGCTATCGGTAAAGTGACGTTCGATGACGCGTGCGCCCATCGCCACCGCGCCCACAACAGGAGCGATGCTATGCGTATGATCCGATAAGCCCAAAACCACATCAGGGAACATTGTTGCGTAGGTTTTCAAGACGTTTAAATTCAGATGGTCGTAATTCTCATCGCTGGCAGTGTAATTGGTATTGCATTGGAAGAGAATAATTTGCTCGTTCACAGCTTGCACAGCACGCACGGCGCGGGTCACATCGCCGATGTCGGATGCACCGGTGGCAATCAAAATCGGTTTGCCTTTTTTTGCCATATAAACAAGCATTTGGGGCCAGGAGATTAATCCAGAGCCAGCTTTATAGGCGGGCATAAAATCATAGAGTGTATCAACAGCATCAAAATCGTAGGGCGAAGAAAAATATTCGATGCCGACTTCGTTACATTCTTCGGCGAGTTCCGCTGTCCAATTGAGCGGGACTTCAGCGGCTTTGTAGACATCAAAAACGGATTTATCCCACGATGCCTGATGCGAAACCTGCCCGCCCATCGACTTGAATCCGTAATCCGAGACAATCTTTTTTGCCTTGAAATTCTGAAATTTCGCCGCATCCGCACCTGCTTCCTTCGCCAAGCGGATGAGTTCTTTCGCCCGCTCAATATCGCCATCGTGGTTGGCCGCGATGTCGGCGATGAAGTAGGTGGGGTGGTTTTTGCCGATTAGTCGGCTTGCAATTTTGATTTCCATTTTGACCTCCGGTCAGGAATCAGTGGATCAGGAATTAGTAAATCAGGAAACGGGTAATTAGGGAACAGCACTGATTCCTGATTTACTGGTTTACTGTTCCCTAACTTGTTGATAACCCCGCATTTTCTGTGGATAACGCTGTTGGTATTGTGTATAAAACTTCGCCAAACCAGTGGAGAAGTTGGGGATTTCACGCCCCAAAGCTGTGGATAGCTTGTTGACAGATAGCCTTAAATTTGTGGATCGTTTCGCTTTTAAGCCTGCATCGGATACGGAAATGGGATTGATTAAGCTCGCGTCGAATCCAAATTGACGGGCGATGGATTGCCCAAATTCATATTTCGTAATCGCTCGTGACCCGACGACGTGATACATGCCCGATAAACTTTTGGATAGCATCCCGACCAGAGTATCTGCCAAATCGCCAACAAACATTGGGCAGAAGTAAACATCGTCGAAGCCGTTGACATGTTGAGCCGCCCCTAAATTGTTGACAAAAAACTCAGCCAAAGAACGAGTGCCGCTTAAACTCCAGCCAAAGAAATTGACGCGAGCAATTGCGGCATTGGGGTTTGCTTCGAGGACGGCAATCTCGCCATCCAGTTTTGTTTGGGCATAAACGCCGAGGGGATTTGGCTCGTCTTTTTCGTTATAAATGCCTTCTTTTGTGCCATCGAAAACCGCGTCGGTGGAGATGTGCAAAAACTGAATCTCTCTCTCGGCACAGAGTTTTGCTAGACGACCGGGCAAAACGGCGTTAAGGGTCGAGGCAGAGTCGGGGTGCAGCTCGCACGCGTCCACAAGAGCGTTTGCGGCACAGTGAATTACGGCATCTGGTTTGGATTCAGATAAAAGTTTGGGGAGGGCATCCAAGTCCAATAAATCCAATTTAATTAAATCAAAGGGTGTATGCGCCAATTTAGAGCGATCTACGCCGATAATTTGGTGTTGGGTGTGCATCTGGAGACTGAGATTCAAACCCAAAAGACCAGATGCGCCAGTGACGAGAATTTTCATAAAGGTCCTTCACGCTTCACATTTTACGTTTCACTTATCCTTCAAGCGTGCCTTCGTTAAAGGCTTTCTCAAAAGGTGCAATATATTCTTTCATGCCCTCAAGATCGAGCCACTCGGAATTATTATCGCTGGTGTAGGAGAAGCCTTCGGGGAGGGGCGTGCCTTTGTCTTGCCACGAGTAGCCGAACCAGCTCGCCGAGACGGGCTGGACGACGAACATGGTTTCTAGTTCGACAGAGTGGCGGGCTTCGTCTACGGAGAGCAGGTCTTCGTGGAGTTTTTCGCCCGGGCGGATGCCGATGATCTCGATTTCTGCGTCTGGGGCGATAGCGCGGGCGAGGTCAATGACGGTGGTGGAGGGGATTTTGGGAACAAAAACTTCGCCGCCTTCCATCTGCTCGATGCAGTCGATGACGAATTTAACGCCTTGTTCGAGAGAAAGCCAGAAACGAGTCATTCGATCATCGGTGACGGTGAGTTTGCCAGTGGTACGCATTTTTAAGAATAACGGAACAACTGATCCGCGCGAGCCAACAACATTGCCATAACGAACGCAAGAATAGCGCGTGGCGCGCCCTGCTGCGTAATTATTGGATTGTACAACCAATTTTTCGCCAACCAATTTTGTGCCACCGTAAAGATTTGCGGGGCTAACGGCTTTGTCGGTGCTGAGGGCGAGGACTTTTTTCACGCCAGCATCAAGCGCGGCTTCAATCACATTCGATGTGCCGATGATATTGGTCTTGATTGCTTCCATCGGGTTGTACTCACAAGCGGGGACTTGCTTGAGCGCAGCCGCGTGGACGACCACATCCACATCGTGCATGGCACGCAGGAGACGGTCGCGGTCACGCACGTCTCCGATGAAATAGCGCAGGCGCGGATCGTTGTATCCAGCCACGCGCATTTCGTGCTGTTTGAGTTCATCACGACTAAAGATGATAACTTTTTGCGGCGATTTCTCAGCCAACAGGATTTTGGTGAATTTCTTGCCGAATGAGCCTGTCCCGCCGGTGATGAGGATGGTTTTATCTGTCCAGTTCATAATTGCTCCGTTTTTTCACCACAGAGACACAGAGCGCACAGAGTTTTTCTTTGTGTCCTTTGTGTCTTTGTGGTGTTTTTAGTTTTCTTTCTTAAATACAACCATTGGATATTGACCGTGTTTTCCGAAGAAATGTGAAAATTTATCTTCTTTCCAGAATATCACTTTCAAAAAAAAATTTCCACCGAATTTGGGTCGAATAAACCAGCGTAAAAAGCGCGTGCTAAGACTGCGCCATGAATAAATTTTGATGGGAAATAAATCTTTAAGTTCTCTGATCAGCCATTTTGCATCCATTTTGCGAACAAAAGTGCCAGATTCTTTCTCGCCATCTGAGCCTTTTTTCTTCCCATATTGAGATGGGCGACCTGTGAGAACACGTCCTAGCTGAATAAATGGCTCAACCAATTTCATGAGGAAAGGATCTCCCCAGCCGTTGATAATCACTGCTTTTTTATCTTCCCCGAGCACTCGATAGAGTTCTTTGTAGGCGGCACGATGTTCTTTCATCGGAAGGTGGTGGATGGTGTGCATGGAAACAATCCCATCGAAGGCCTCTGGGGCAAAGGGGAGATTCGCCACATCCGCAACGACACAGAGACCATGCTCACCGAGGCGTTTTTTGGCTTCTTGGAGGGCGGTAATCGAAATATCGGCGCAGATACGGTAATCGTAACCTTCAGAATACGTCAGATATTCGGGGTATTGAACGGGACCGGAGCCAGCGTCCAGCAAGAATCTGCCCAAGGGGAGCAGATGATTATTGACACGCAGGCGGGTCTTGCTGATATATTCCCGTGAAACGGGGCGCAGATCCTCATATCGAGCATTTTGATAATTGCCGTCTTCTTCCTGTGACCATCCGATTTGGTCGTAGAATTGACGAACTTCTTCTTTGGTGTTTTTTTCGGTCATTATTTTTTATCCACAGATATTTTAATTGGGTTTAGTGCTGCTTGTTCTGAGTTTAGTATTGAAACTCTTTGATGGTAAATGAAGGAAATGATTGCATAATAAATAGGGTAAAGAAGCGATAGCTGGGCTGTTCTTTTTGCCCAAGCTGCATCTGGATAGAAGCAAAGGGCAATGATAACAGCACCCCAGATAATTGTTAGGGTGAGTGTAGTGCCTTGTAGCCAGCGTGTTTGGGATGGGTAAATATAGCGTATCGGTACAAAGACCATCACTGATAAAAAGATGAGGATAATGACAACCCATGTAGTGGGGAGCTGTAAAATATAGAGGTATAAAAAGAGAATATTCCAATAGGAGGGAAAGCCAACGAAGGAAGCATCTGCTTTGGCGTGTGTTTGACTGAAGCCGTAGATACTGGCGCCAAGCGGGAAGAGGGCTACCCAGGTCAGGTTTTGGGGCAGGATGTCAAAGACAACCAGTGCGATAGCGGGCAGAAAGGTGTAGGTGATGAAGTCGATGATATTGTCCATCGTCGCGCCATCAACGCTTGGGGCGTTCTTTTTTACGTCGAAGTAGCGTGCGAGGGTGCCGTCTGAGGCATCAATGACAACTGCAATCGAAAGGGCGATGAAGAAGCTCTGGATATTTTTATCGAGGAGCGCAAGCGCAGCCCAGAATGCAACTAAAATGCCTGAGCCGGTATAGATGTGGGTGGCAATTGCGCCGATTTTTTTATAATTCATAGTTTGCTTAAACCGCCAAGGCGCAGAGAGTGGAGAGTTTTATTGAGAAACGCCAAGTTTTTGTTCTTGGCATCTTGGCAGTCAAAAATGATTACCAGTTTATCTTCTCTCCAGCCAAATAGCCGAGGGTTTTCTCAAATTTCTTCAACCCTTCTTCGCTCATCACCTTTTCTAGCGACCAGATTTCTTCATCTTCCCAGAAGTGCTGGACGTGCCAAGGATAAGGTTGCGGATACTCGAAGAAAAATCTATAAGCATAAGTCCACGCGGATTCGACATCTTCGTGGGAGGGGGCATAATCTTTGGGGACGGAGATGACTTTTTCCAGGGTCTCAAAGTATTCATCCCACGAATCTGGTTCGAGGGTGAAGCCTTTGCCGCGATAATGGGTCTGCCCGGTGACGATGACGGGGAGTCCGATCATTGCCATTTCCATGCCGACTGTGGTGGTGAAGACTAATCCGATATCGGCGGTGTTGACGAGGTCGTAGGTGTTAATTTTGGCATCTGCTCGGAGGATGTGGATGTTTTTTGGCAAGTCGGGGAATTTCTCTGTGAGAATATCGTAAACCGATAACCCCCAGCCAAGCCCTTCGCCGGGGTGAACACGAAGAACGAATTGAACATCGTCTCGTTTGGCAAAGAATTCGATGGTGCGAGACATCCATTCTGTCATGCTTTTGCTGAAGGTGTGTCTGCCGAGAGTCAGGCTGTCGCCGAGGACGTTGGCAGGAAGCAGGACGAGGGGGCGATCATCCAAGCCAAGTTCTTCACGGACTTTGGAGGCTCCCTGCGACTCAATATTTTGCCATGTGCGAGCAAAATTCTCCCATAATCCGCCACCTTGACGAGCGGAGAAGAATTCTTTGACATGATCCCATTCTTTTTCTGTGAGGGGCGTATCTTTTTTTGCATTCCAAAGATCAGAAGTGTCTTGGCGCATCACGTCTTCGTTTTGTGCCATCCAAATACGTTCGCTTTGTTCGCCAAATTCGTAAGTCGTGACGGGGATATTGAGATATTTAGCCACTTTGTAGGTCATCCCAAATTCAAGGATGGATCCGTTGGGAAGGGCGATTGCATCAAAATGTTCACGCCGCAACAGAGCTAATATAAGGGAAGCATGCCTCAGGTCACGCGCGTAGCGGCGGGTATAGAGGGCGGAATCCACATCTATTTCTTCGTGGAGGAGGCTGTATTGCGTATCTCGATATGCGGACGCATCCAATTGCGATGAAAGCTCATCGGGGAGAGAATCCGCTTGAGGGGCAGATAAAAGCGACATCGTCCGCACCATCCCAGAGAGGGGTTTGAGGGCATCTTTGAGATATAAATCTTGGCGACGGAGGTCGAAACGGTTGTCGACTTTTTTCCAGTGGGCGTGGGGGAGGTAGGCGAGGGTGACATCGTGACCGAGCGCGGAGAGGGCGAGGGCGGTCATGGCGGAATGCTCGACCCAATAGCGGAGCATGGTGAAAATAAGCACGCGTTTACCCGTTTTGGGGCGTTGTGCGGCGCATGCCTGCTCCACCCAGCGCGGGAGAGCTGTTTTGAGTTTGTCGGCAGAGTATCCGCCAACGGGAGGTTTTCCTCCTCGACAGAGGAGCCAATATAGTTCGGCTGTGAGGGGGAGGTCGCCGAGGATGTCTTTAATTTTAGATTTGTTCATATTTTATGTTTTCTTACCACAACGACACAAAGTACACGAAGATTCCTTTGTGCTCTCTGTGTCTTTGTGGTTAAAAGCCCTATTCGACCTTCTCAATCTTCCAATCCAAGCGCGGTCTAATGCCGCCTGGTCGCGGCTCATCCCAGTGCATACCGGGCGCGCCGGCGGGGTCAACATTGAACTCCAGCGTGCGCTCTTCGGCAAAATAGCGGCGGATGCGGTACGAACTCGCGTTCACGCCCAGCGTATATCGCCCCGTGTTCAGCAAATCGGGCGGCACCACGCAGCGGCTCACAAATCGCCCCGCCTTTCGCTCAGTATGCGTATTAAACATTTTCGGATCATCGGTATCGAAGGATGTGAAAACCGGCTCGCCACGCGCCGTATAAAGATAGATCCCGACTCGTAAACCGGTGATTGGCTCATCAAGTTGATAATCAAACTCGAGCGTAAATTCTTCAGTGGATCGGATTGTCTCGACGACATTTCCGCGATTATCGACAATGCGGATCGCGCGTGGCGTGAACGGGCTTGCCGTTACCGGGACATCTTCCGGGCCCCAAACTTTTTCCCCTGCCCGCGCGTGCCCAGCCGAGAGATAATAGTCAACAGCTTCGGATGTAGGCGCACGCATAATCATTTTCCCCTTCTCCAAAACAATCGCTTCATCTGTTAATCGCAAAACAGCGGACATATTATGGCTCACGAAAAGCACCGTCCGCCCCGCTTCGGCGACATCATTCATCTTGCCGATACATTTGCGCTGAAATTCCGCATCACCCACCGCGAGAACTTCATCCACAACCAAAATCTCTGGCTCAAGATGTGCAGCGACAGCAAAAGCCAGCCGCAGATACATCCCCGATGAATAGCGTTTGACGGGGGTGTCGATAAATTTCTCCACCTCCGAAAAAGCGACAATTTCGTCAAATTTGCGCGTAATTTCAGAGCGGTGCATCCCCAAAATTGCACCGTTGAGATAGAGATTCTCGCGCCCAGTTAATTCAGGATGAAACCCCGTCCCAACTTCGAGGAGCGAGCCGACTCGTCCGCGCAGTTGCATCATCCCTTCGGTGGGTTCGACCACACGAGAGAGCAACTTGAGCAGGGTACTTTTCCCCGCGCCATTATGCCCGACAATGCCCAAAACCTGACCTTGCTCCACGTCAAAGGAAATATCTTTGACCGCCCAGATGATATTGTCAGGCTTTTTGGCTTCAAGGCGTTTTTGGCGCGAGAAAGTATTAGCGATGGTGTCGCGCAGGGTGTTATACCCGCCACGATTCTGCGGGGCTGTGCCAATTTTATATTTTTTGCCGAGGTTTTCGACGTGGACTGCTATTGTCATATTTTTTAACTCAAAATAAATGTGCGTTGATGCTAGATTAGATTGTATTTCTTAGGATTTTTTGAAGTATAGTCACAAAAGCATCAATTTCTTCTCTTGTATTGTAGTAATGTAGCGACGCGCGCACTAATTCACTAAGCCCTCGTTGCTGAAATGAAACGAGACTACCAGAACCCTTTGATGCTGAAACGTTTATTCCCTGAGAAGCTAATACTTCCTTTATTTTGGATGAAGCCATTTGGCTTGCCATAAAGGTTACAATGCCACATTTTTCTACACCCTCATCCGTAACTGTAATACCATCAATATCTACCAGCTTATCGCGTAATCCAGCAGCTAAACCATATATTCGATCGCGTGTTATTTTGACATCCCACGAAAGCGCGTAGTTGATTGCTGTTCCCAAAGCAGCCTTCCCTGCGAAGTATTGCTCCCAATTTTCAAAGCGTTTTGCATCTGGTCGAATTTCGTATCTTGAAGGAGAAATTAAGGTTGCTGCATGTTGGTCAAGAAGTGGTGGCTCTAATTTCTCTATCATTTCTCGACGTACATAGAGCAACCCAGTTCCTCGTGGTCCTCTAAGGTATTTTCTTCCTGTTCCACAGAGAATATCACATCCTATTTCATCCACATCTAGTGGGATTTGTCCGACACCCTGACATGAATCCAACAGATAAGGAATACCAGCAGCTTTAGCTATTTTCCCAACCTGCATAGCCGGATTGACTAATCCCCCCCCAGTTGGAATATGAGTTATTGAAATTAATTTTACGCGTTCATCAATCAAGTTTTCGAGCTCGCTGACATCAATCTGACCATACTCATCATTTGGTACAAATACGATTTTTACCCCATATCGCTTGGCTTGTTGATTATATGCAATCACATTGCTGCCATACTCAGCGATTGTGGTTAGAATTCGGTCGCCCTGTTCAAATTTAAACGAATAAAAAGCCATATCCCATGCACGAGTTGCATTTTCGACGTGCGCAATTTCATCCTGCTCACAATTGATGAGTTCAGCCGCGGCACCATAGAAATTATCTAAAATTTCTTTTTTTTTTCCTGCTGTTTCATACCCTCCTAATTCTTCTTCCTTATACAGATATTCATGCAAAGCACTACTAACAGGTATCGGCATCAACGAAGCACCAGCATTATTAAAGTGCATAATTTTATTGCATGCTTTTGTTTCTTCACGCGCACGTTTTATATCGAACTCAGTATCTATCAAAACTCACTCCTTTTTATCATAAATGCAGTCATGATGTTAAATCATGTCCGCAAAGGTGCGTTCCATGCGGCGGAAGAAGAAGAGCCCGCTGATGAGGACTACTAACGCCACGCCGATGCTGATGGTCAGCTGCAAGCCTAAATTCACGGTCGTTTTGCCGAGCATCGCCCAGCGGAAAGCTTCGACTACTCCCGTCATTGGGTTGAAGGCGTAGAGCAGTTGCAAATTATCCGGAATAGATGCGGAGGAATATCCCACCGGCGAGAGAAAAAGCCAAAGCTGAGTCATCACGGGGAGAATATATCCAACATCACGATAGAGGACGTTGAGGGCAGAGAGCCACAGCCCCACGCCGAGCGCGACGAGGAGGGTGAGGACGATAAGCAGGGGAATTGTGAGCATTGCCCATGTGACGGCGACTTTGTAATAGAGCATCATCCCGATCATGACGAGGAATGAGATGCCGAAATCGACCACGCCGCTGAGTACCGACGAGAGCGGAATGACGAGGCGCGGAAAATAGATTTTGGTGATCAGTCCGCGATTGGTGAGCATCGAGCGACCAGAGGAGGAGAGGGCTTTGGAGAAAAGCATCCACGGGAGGAGAGCTGTGTAGCGAAAAATGGGTCCCGGCACGCCACCCGTATCCATTTGGGCGAGATTGCCGAAAATGAATTGGAGCACGAGCATGTTTACGACGGGGTTGATAATCGCCCAGCTCGCGCCGAGGAGCGTCTGCTTATAGCGGACGAGGATATCGCGCCAGGTTAAAAAGGTGATTAGCTCGCGATAAAGCCAAAGATCACGCAGATTGAGCGAAATCCAGCCTTTTGGGGGGCGGATGGTGAGCATCTCTTTTGGAGGTGCGGGGAGTTTGAATTCAGTTTTTTCCATAGAATTTTTAAACACGAAGGGCACGAAGGTTCACAAAGAAAAACCTTTTTGTTTTTTGCTTTTAACTTTGTGCTTCTTGGTGTTCTTTGTGTTTAACCTTATACGATCATTCTTTTGATGCCGTATTTGAGGCGAGGTACAAAAAAGTTGATTAGATATCCAAGACGTATGTTTTTTAGACGAAGATAAGTGAGTAATTGCGCTTCGTAAATGGGATTCATTTTCTCAACAGCTTTTAATTCAACTATCACACAATTTTCGACAAGCAAATCAAGCCGAAAGGCGGTTTCAAGTTTTATTCCATCATAAATAACAGGGACAGAAACTTGAGTTGCAACGGTCAAGCCGCTTTTTCGTATTTCATAAGCCATTGGTGCTTCGTAGGTAGATTCGAGAAGCCCAGGACCCAAAGCTGTATGAACTTTAAATGCCGCATCTAAAACGACTTTGCCAACTTTTTCAACATCATCTGGGATTGGGACATATTTTTTCTTTGTCATAATTTAGTTCTTTTAGAACACGATGAAACACAAAGGTTTAAAAAGTTTTTGTTTTTCTTTAGAGAACCTTCGTGCCCTTTGTGTTTAAACTTTTCTTGGTACTGCTACCCAGCTTGGCACAAATCATCCTTCGCTGGTACATGATCTCTATTCTCTTTATACCACTCAATCGTGCGGCGCATACCTTCTTCAAAGGAGACTTTTGCTTCCCAGCCGAAGAATTCTTTGGCGCGATTTACATCCAAGCCACGACGGGGTTGTCCGTTGGGTTTGTCGGTATCCCAGACGAGCGTACCTTCAAATCCAGTTTGGCGGGCGATCATTTCAGCCAAATCTTTGATCGGGATTTCGTAGCCAGAGCCGAGATTGACAGGTTCAGAATCGTTGTAGGTCTCTGTCGCTGAAACGATACCATCGGCGGCATCTTCTACATATAAGAACTCGCGAGTCGGGGAGCCATCGCCCCAGACAACTAATTCTTTGTCGCCACGATCTTGGGCTTCGAGGGCTTTGCGGATGAGGGCAGGGATAACATGCGAAGTTTCTAAATTGAAATTATCACGCGGTCCATAAAGATTGACGGGCAACAAATAAATCGAATTGAAACCATATTGCCGTCTATAGGCATCCGATTGGACAAGCATCATCTTTTTGGCGAGACCGTAAGGCGCGTTTGTCTCTTCTGGGTAGCCAATCCACAAATCATCTTCCTTGAAGGGGACAGGCGTAAACTTCGGATATGCGCAGACTGTTCCGATCGCGGTGAATTTGCCCACGCCGCGCTGATAGGCTTGGTGCATTAATTCGACGCCCATCATTAGGTTGTCGTAGAAGAATTCGGCTGGTCGCTCGCGATTTGCGCCGATCCCGCCGACATTGGCAGCGAGGTGGATGATGACCATATTTGCGGCATCAATTCCTTCTAGCGTTGTGTCGAAAAGACGGCTAATGTCGTTGCTGTCGGTCAAGTCATATTCTTCGATGAGTGGGATATAAATATCCGTTGCGCCATGTTCTTTTAGTTTTTCAATCACGAAGGAGCCGAGAAAGCCAGCTCCGCCGGTGACGATTACACGTTTATCTTCCCAGAATGTTGAAGATTGAGTGTTTTTAGACATATTAGATTACTCCTGTTTTTTGTTTAAGGTTCAAGGTTTAAAGTTTAAGGTTTGATAGTTCTTCTTTCAACTTTCAACCTAAGCCTCGTAGCTTGCTCCATCTTCCCGCACACGGCGGCTATTTGGTTGATTGTTGAGATATTGAATAAATCTCGATAATTGCTTGCTACAAATTTCAGCCATCTCACGGGTTTTCTCAAAGTCTTCTTCTGAGATATAGCCCTGATCTTTCACGATATAAAGTTGCGCTCGCACTTCTCCAGCCGAGGCTTTTGCGTGCCCTAAATACTTGATGAAAGTTTTTTGTGTGCTACTTTCAAAGCCTTCTGCGATATTCGACATAATCGAAATAGACGCTCGTCTAATTTGGTCTCGCAAACTAAAATCACGAGAAAAAGTTCCAGATTTAGAGAAAGAATAAATCAAATTCGTCAACTCTCTCGAACGTTGCTAAACATCCAATTCTTCAAACCTCTTCGCAGTAGCCATAACCTTAAACCTTCAACATTAAACCTTAAACTCATTGAACAATAAAGCGCGCATTCCGATAACGCCCATCTTGTGGGTCTTTGATCAGCTCGCTTTGCAGTGCATATAAAACTTCTCGCACGCCGTCATCAACGGTCAGGGTTGCTTCAAAACTCAGCTCACGTTTAATCTTCTCAAACGAGACCGTGATATCGCGCATGTCGCCGCCAAAAGTCAAGTCTTTATAGTGAATATGCGTCTCAGGCAGGCGTTTCAGCACCAAGCCTACGATCTCATCTTTCGTCAAATTTCCAGCATCCGTCCCCAAATTGTAAACCTGCCCGCGCACCTTCTCCACCTCCGCATCCAGCCCCAAAATGATGCCGCGCACCACGTCTCGCAGATGCACGAATGAGCGAGAATAGCCGCGCTGGTAAATAATCAACTCTCGTTTTGCGAAGGCTTCCAGCACGAATTGGTTCACGATCAGGTCGAAGCGCGTGCGTGGCGAAATCCCGTAAAGCGTTGCTAATCTGAAAATCAGCGGGGCGGGATCGCCTTTTTGTGCGAGCAAAAATTCTTCGGCAGCGATTTTTGTTTCGGCGTATAAAGATTGGGGATTAAGTGAAGCTGTTTCGTCAACGGGTAAATTTTCGTCAGCCGCGCCATAATTGCTATAACTGGATGAAAAGACGAAACGCTCTACATCTAAACTTGCTGCCTGCGAGTAGACATTTTTCACGGCTTCAACATTGTACCGCCAAGCCGCTTCCCGACCAATTGCCTGACATGCGGGGAAACCGACCACTGCCGCGAGATGCACAATCGCGTCCGCTTGAGGGTGTCCACGCAGGGAATCTAGGAGGGCGCGGGGTTGGGTCACGTCTGCTTTGACGAATCGAAAGTTGGGATTCGTCATAAAGGAAATCAACGATTCCCCGCCGAAGAGCAACGAGTCGAGTACCGTGACTCTGTGTCCAAGCCGTAGCAACTCGGAGGTCAGGAGCGATCCGATATATCCCGCCCCGCCTGTGATGACGATGTGATTCGATTTGTCCATTTCTAATCCATTTTTTACCACAAAGAGCACAAAGAACACAAAGTAAAAGCAAAAAAAGGTTTTTCCTTCGTGGTTCTTCGTGTCCTTTGTGGTTAAATCTTTAACAAAATCTTCATCCCATTAATTTCTAAAAGCGGTGCAGATGGGTCATCCACGACCGCGATGCCCTCTTCAAGACAAGTCAGCCTACAAATTTCGGCGACTTCGCCATTACCGCTGATGCGGACAGTTTCGTAGCCCTTTTCATTGAGGGTCTCCAGATGCTTTTGCGCCCGTGAACGGATGCGTCTGTAGAGATTGAAGGATTGCTCAATAAAATCGACGGTGAGTTTGGCGCGCAGGGCGATGCCTTCGGGGGTGATGATATAGCGGAGTTTACGGCGTTGGGCGCGCTCAACCTTGACAATGCCTTTTTCGATCATCCGTTTAATATGCCAGTTGACCGTCCCGACCGCGACACCGAGTTGGGTGGCGAGGGAGGCTTGGGTAATATCTGGGTCTTGCTCGATTTGCTCGAGGAGGGTGAGTTCGCGCTGGGTTTCTTTTTGCATGATTTTATAATTCAGTCACTGAATTATAACTCTTTTGGGGGTGAGGGCAAGAGGAGAATGGTAGAATTGAAAACGTTGGGAAAAATTTTCGAACAACTCTATTTTGAGAAAAGTTAAAAGCGAGGTTCTATGAAAGTTTTCATTTCATCCACTTATAAAGACTTGATCGACTATCGTGCTGCGGCAATTGAAGCTGTAGAGGGCACAAGTTATCAAGCAGTCAAAATGGAAGTCTTTGGTGCACGTTCAGAGGAACCTATAAAAGCCTGCCTCGACGAAATCGAAGAAAGCGATCTTTTCATTGGCATTTACGCCCATCGCTACGGATATGTTCCCAACGATGCTGATATTTCCATCACTGAGACGGAATACCTGCACGCAAAAAAACTCGACAGACCCATCTATTGCTTTGTTGTAGATGAAGAGGAGCAACCCTGGCTGCCAAAATGGATCGAAGATGAACCTAGCAAATCAAAACTAAAGGGTTTCAAAAGCCGCATCCAAACTGACCACATCGTAGCCTTCTTCACAACAGCAGATGACTTAGGGATGAAAGTAGCAAACGCCCTCAGTCATTTCGTTGCAAACCATAAAACAATTCCCGATTCCCCAACCCCGGTATACGAAGCACCTAAACCCACAGGAAACACTCTCCCCAATCAATCCTACTTCTTCGGTCGCGCCAAAGAACTCGAAATCATCAAATCCGCCCTCTCTCCCGAATCGCGGACCTGGGGCGCGCTCATTGACGGACCCGGCGGCATCGGCAAGACTGCACTGGCTATCAAAGCTGCGCATGATGCCCCTGATGAACTCTTCGAGCGCAAGATCTTCATCACCGCAAAAGTACGTGATCTGACACCCACAGGCGAAAAGCCCCTGACCGACTTCACTCGCCCGACCTACCTTGCCATGCTCGATGAACTGGGCAGAGAATTGGGCGAAGAGGGTATTGAAAAACTCCCGCCTGATGAGCGTCCTAATGAATTACGCCTCACGCTAGCCAGCAAAAACGTGCTGATTGTCTTCGACAATTTGGAAACCCTGCCTGAAGATGAGCGTGTGCGTTTATTTCAATTTCTCTCACGTTTACCCGAAGGGAATAAAGCCATCGTCACCAGCCGCCGCCGCAGTGACGTGGACGCGCGTATCGTTCGCCTCGACCGCCTGGCGCGCGACGAAGCTCTGCAACTGATCGCCGAACTCGCCCTAAAATACCCATGCCTAGCCCGCGCGAACGCAGAAGAACGCAACGAACTCTATGCCATCACGCAGGGCAACCCGCTCTTCATCCGCTGGATTGCAGGGCAGTTGGGGCGCGCAGGCTCACAATGCCGCAGCATCGCCGAAGCCTGTGAATTTATCGATAAGGCCCCCAAAGGCAATGACCCACTCGAATATATCTTCGGTGACCTGCTCAAAACCTTCACCGAAAATGAAACAAAAACCCTCGCCGCGTTGACCTATTTCACCCAACCCGCCAAACTGGCGTGGATCGCGCAAATGACCGACCTGCCTGAACGCGCGATTGAAACTGCCCTCGAGGATTTAACGGACCGCTCGATACTGATCTCTAATCTTGAATCTCGCACTTTCTTTTTACCCCCGCTGACCGCCAAATTCATCCGCACGCGCCGCCCAGATGCCGTGACCCAGACAGGCGACACGCTCGTAAATCGCGCCTATGCCCTCGCCCTGCAACACGGCGGAGACACTAACTATGAAGGTTTCCGTACACTGGACGCCGAATGGGACTTCGTCTCCGCCGCCCTGCCGCGCCTGCTGATAGGCGATAATTATCGTCTGCAATCGGTGTGTGACCAACTCATGTTCTTCCTCGAATTCACAGGAAAGTGGGATGAAGAAATTTGGCTAAATGAGCAAGCCGAAGCTCGTGCCCTCGCCGCCGATGATAAAGAAAAAGCAGGTAGGCGGGCATATGATGCGGGATACACTTACTCCCTTCGCAACCAACCCGCCGAAGTGCTGGTGTGCGCCGAACGTGCCGCCGAGCACTGGCAGGAGAGCATCCCTAGCGACAAAGCGACTGCCATCCAGCTGCACGGACTCGGCCACAACCTGAACAAAAATTACCCCGCCGCCATCGCCGCCTACCACGAATCGCTGAAAATTTACCGTTCCATCTCCCCCGAAAGCGACAGTGTTTCCAACGTACTAAACGACTTGGCTGAAGCAGAACGTGCTAATAAAGACTACCCTGCCGCCGAGCGCGACTACCGCACAGCCCTGCGCATTGCAAAGAAAAAACATCTTCCATATCGTATAGCAGAGCAAATAGGCAATTCAGCAACCCTTGCCCTCGACCGTAAGCAATGGATAGAAGCCGAGACCCTCGCCCGCGAAGCCCTCGCACTGGCAGAAGAAATTTACCAGCAAGAATATATTGCACTGGATTGTCACCGCATTGCCAAAGCCCTGCTCAAGCAAAACCGCAATCTTGAAGAAGCCATATCCCTCTCCCGCCGCGCCATCGAAATTTTCACGCGCTTGCGCCAACGAGATAATTTGCAAGAAACGCAGGAAACGCTGGCGGAGATCGAAAAAGCGCTGGATAAGAAATAAGTTTTTGAGAGAACGGGACTTCGCATGAAGCCCGTTTTACTTTAAATCTGCACCCTTCCTCGCTGTGCTAAAATCGCATTAGCTTATCTGCTATCCCTATTATCTTGAGTACAGCATGCCTGATAACCTTCATCAATATCTTGAAGAGATGATCGAAAATGGCCAGGTGCGTCTTGGCGCTAGGGCCATCATCGTTAACTTGGAGCGTGATTTTTTACTTTATAATGACAGTATTATCTCTCAGTCACCTCCCCCACTTCAGGTTTAAGGGAAACAATAATGAATGCTAAATATAAACATACCCAATTTGGCGCCTGGATGTTTGCTGTGTTTTTAGCAAGTGGAATTCTGATAGTGTCTATCGCATTGGAAATGATCGCGGAAGGCCGTTTGGGGTCTGCCATTTTCATGACATGCTTTTATCTTTTGGGAGTTGTCTTGTTCTACTCTTTTACGATAGAGATATCCAAAAGGAAGCTCAAATTCTGGTTTGGGATCGGTGTGGTTAGGAAGTCGGTTTTACTAAGCGAGATCGAGTCCACCCAGGAAGTGGTCAATCCTTGGTATTATTTTTGGGGTATCAAGTCCATTCCCGGAGGCTGGTTCTATGCGATCGCCCCAGGCCCTGCAGTGGAAATCCTTCTCAAAAATGGCAAAATAATTCATCTTGGGACTGACCAGCCTGAACTATTAAAACAGGCCATTGATAGCGCAAAATAGCTGATTGACTTTTTTATTAGCTTATCTGTTTTCCGCTTATCCTTTTTACAACAAGGAGTTACTCATGACAATCTCTGAATACTACCAATGGCTCAAAAAAGATTGGGCAAAAGTGGGGCTGATTCTCTCAATCTTTTTGCTGGTTTTTCTTTTCGTTTTTGTACGCCAATCTGATTTCATCGTTTTTATCCTGCTGCTGCAAACGCCCCTCTATATGCTCCACCAAACAGAAGAATATATTTTCCCTGGTGGATTCGGGAAATATTTCAACACCAAGATATTCAAGCTGGAAACAGAAGATAAACCCCTGGATGAGAACTTCATCTTCTTTGTGAATATCAGCCTGATCTGGGTCGCCCTGCCCGTCTTTGGGCTTATATCCACACTTGATTATCGCTTTGGATTGTGGATTCCCTACTTTTCATTTTTTGCGGGCATTTCTCATATCATCTTGGCGATCAAGGCAAAGAAATTGTATAACCCAGGGTTGGTTGTGAGCCTTCTGATCAATATCCCGGTGGGGTTGTGGTCTGTTCTTTATTTGATCAATGAAGGCATTCTCTCAAGTTTTTTCTTGAATTATCATATTCTGATCGGGCTTGGGTTGAACGCAATGCTTCCTGTCATGGGAGTAATCTTGTTCAGGAATTATCAGAAGAAGATGGCAAAGTAATGAAAAAAACTTACATTGACAATACCTTCGCCAATTATGGCGAAGCAAGCGGCAGTTTGGCAGAGTGAATG
>JABGOQ010000182.1 GCA_018645405.1 Anaerolineae bacterium
ATAACCCCGCGTCCTAAGAAACCGAAAAATATCCCAAAAAGGGTGTTTTTTCATACATTCCTTAACCTAAAAAAGAGCTGCTGCGTTACAAAATTAACAGCTCTTCGAAAAAAACACTTTGTGGACAGAACATGAATGGCACGGCTCTTCAGGTACTTACAGCTTCCTAATCGGGGTCGCCCTCCCTCGCCACCAGTGAGTAAATCGTTTAGCCGCATCCCAGAGTTCTCAGCGGGGGACCACATCAGGGTCACCTCCATTGCGGAGTACGGGCTTTGGCCATTCATGCCTCTTCTACTATAGCACAGGTTTCCTCGGTGTAAAATGACAGCGCGTCCGTATTTATTAGTTCTCAGAAACCCACCCATAAAAGAAGACTTCTGCACTTCCCTGCGCAAAGAAAAAGAATAGCCTTCGAGCGAAAACCCACCAAAACCCTGTTTTTCTTGAACTCAATTAAACGCAAAGCGAGCGTTCTCCACCCGGAGGACGCTTTTTTATCCCGAAGAGGACAGGCTTAAGCCGGGACGAGAGCGAAGCCCAGCCCGGCAGCCTTCTTCTTCACATATTTCAGTTGCTGTGCCTTGTACTTCTTCTCATACTCTTCCACACTAATCGTCTCATACTCAACCTTGTACTTCAACATCCGATAGGCCACCCGCGCAATCGCGTGCGCCACCGCCACTGTCGCCTGTGCCGGGCCCAGCCGCGCCCGCATTCGACGGTACTTCACCCCAAAGACCGTCTCCGATCGCTTCACCGATTGCGCCGCCATCCGAAAAGCTTGACCCGCACGGTTCTTCGTTTTTAGCGTCCTGTTCTTCAAGACCTTACCCCCCGAAATCTCGTGTTTTGGCGCCAAACCCAGCCACGAGCAAAAATGCTTCTCGCTCGGAAACTTGCTCATATCCGTCCCAACTTCGCTAAGCACCGTCTGAGACAGAGAGACGCCAAAACCATCGACCAAGCTCAAATCCACGCCGCTGATCCGCTTCAAATGTGCACGGATCTCCTCCGCCTGCTTCGGTTTGTTTTTGCTGTGCGAACCCCGCTTGCGGCGGCTCATCGGCGGCAAATCACCGGGATCATTATCCACGCGCAACCCTGCATACGTTCGCTCAACCTCTTCATCACAGTCGACGATCTGCTCACTGTAGTAGACAAACATCTCAAAAGATTGTTTCAGAACGAAGAGATGGTCCTCGCGCCACGTCCCCGTCAGAGCGCGACCGATTTCCTCGGCACTCTTTTTACAACCAGGCTCACGCAACGCGCCTAATTTAGCCGGTTCCCGTTCCCCGTTCAGAATCGCGGTGATGATCCGCAGTCCGCTAACGCCTGTGATGTCGCTGACTGCCTGCGATAGCTGCACGTTCATTTGCAATAGTGCCTTCTGCATGTGCTGGATATGCGGCGAGCGATGCTCGATCAACTGACCGCGATGACGCAGTATAGTGCGCAGCGCAATCAAGTCTGCCTGCGGGCGGAAGGAATTTTCCAGCAGACCATAGCTATGCAAGGTCTGAATCCACTGCGCGTCCGCAATATCGCTTTTTCTGCCCGCCACACGCCGCAGCGAGCGCGAGCTGATCAATAGACATTCAAAACCACGATTTTCCAAGGTTTCAAAAATCGGAATCCAGTACACGCCCGTGCTCTCCATCGCCACCCTTTTCACGCCGTGTTCTGATAACCAGTCGCCGATATTTTCCAGATCCGCTGTGTAATTTCCGAAGGCTCTCACTAGTTGTGTATTCTCCGCCCCATTCACGCTGGCAACAATTTCTACTGAGCCGATGTCCATCCCCGCTGCATTCGGGTTGACCCGGCTGATCCCCTCGAAGGGCTGTTCCTTTTCGATCCCCTTTGTCCCTTTGCCTGTTCTTGCCATTTTTTTCTCCTTTTACCTCATTGGATAAATTGGCAAGCCCGGTCTCTTGGGGTATTTAGCTTTCTCATCGGGGTCACCCCCCTCGCCACCAGTTTTCAAATCAATTTGACCGGAAACTAAGGTTAAGCACGGGGCTATCCTCCAACAAAGTCGGGACGCCTCCACTGCGGTGTACGGCTTGCGTGCTTGCCTTTTTAGAGTATACTTTTTTTGCAAACACGCGGGTTTCTCTCCGATAAAATGAATGCCCCTTCTTCTTGGGTTAAGCTGACCCGCCTTCGGCTCTGGGTATGCGACGCGGTTTTTGCTTAGTTTTTTCAGAGTAAAATTGGGTTGCGTTCACAAAGTCGGCGGGACAGCTTACGCCATCGTTAGCCCATTTTTTTGGAGAAATTGATGAGTAATCTCAATAACAAGTTTTTTCTTGCAATCTCCTTATTTTTTATTTTGAGTGGCTGTAGCCCAAGTTCGTCTTCTACTGCCACCGACACTCCCCAGACGCATCCGCCACAGAAAGAGACCCTAATAGTCACCAGCGCTGATGATAGCGGTCCTGGCACATTTCGTCAGGCACTTCTGGACGCACAAAGTGGCGACACAATCACCTACGACACTGCCGCCTTTCCACCAAACGCTCCGGCCACCATCTATCTTTCCAGCGGCTTGCCACATATTTCTCAGGGCAATCTAACCATTGATGCCAGCGATGCTGGCTTGATCCTGGATGGCAGTAATATTTTGGAAGGAGAGTGGATACCCGGGTTATCAATTACATCTGATGGCAACACGATCCGTGGATTGCAGATTGTCAACTTTTCAGGTGCAGGGATTGCACAGGAGGGAGCCAAGCACAATATCATTGGTGGTGACCGAGATATTGGTTCTGGACCCATCGGTCAGGGAAATCTCAGTAGCAAAAATAGCGATGGTATTATTCTCAATAGTGCTTCGGATAATACGATAATGGGCAACTATATTGGAACGGATATTACGGGTCTGAAAAATATGGGCAATCGTGCTCCGGGTATTGCCTTAGAAGGCAATGCAAGTCACAATATTCTTGGCCCAAATAATATAATTGCTTTTAATGGCGTTGATGGCGGGTGTGGAATCGAAATACGCAGTGAAAATCCCCAGGAAAACGAGGTAACAGGAAACTCAATTCACGATAATTCGTTTGCCGGTATTTGCAATGACATATCAACTTCGACACCCCCTCCTATTATCCTAGGCTTCGATATATCAGCTGGATTGGCGGAAGGGATTTCTTGTCCCCAGTGCAATGTTGAAATCTTCAGCACCAGTTCAAAGGATGGGGAGATATTTGAAGGCCAGGTTATTGCTGATGACAGTGGTTACTTTAGCTTCAACAACGATATGATGTTTTCAGGGCCCGGCCTCACGGCTACTGCTCATTCCCCAGACAAGAATACAAGTGTCTTTTCAGCCCCTACGTCAGGCATCAGTAAGCATGTAAATATCCAAGAAGGAAATGATCTGTCAAAAATCCGCTTCCAGACCAAACCATCGAATGAACTACAAGATAATCGCATCGGTTCTCAATGGGATTGGTTTAATGCCACCGCAGCAGATATGCAGCAGCTCATTGATAGGGAAATCCTGCCCGCTGGTCTAAAACGAGTACAAGTGACCGTCAATGGCAAATCTCCCGATACTGTAAACTGGGAAAAACCCGAATTCTTTATAGACCCGGAAGATGATCAAGTTTTCACTCGCTTAGCAGAGAACGGTATCACGATCACGTATGTAATGACTTTCTGGGATAAAGCAATCTGGCCCAACGGAGAAGGCGCAGAATGTCCCAGATTCAAAAATGAAGAAGAGATCCAACGCTATCTTGATTTTGTGCGTTTTATTGTAGGTCATTTCAAGGATCGTATTCAGTATTACGAGATCTGGGGTGAACCGGATTCTGGCTATTGGAATGGAGAGTTTTTCGAACCTTGTAGTATTCAGTCGATAGCAATTGAGGACTACATCAGCCTTGTCAGAAGAGTGACTCCTGTGATCCGTGAAGTATATCCGGACGCAAAGATCGTGGTCGGCAGCACGATGTCCTGGGTGGAGTCAGGATCACGCGAATACCTGCTCAGCATCCTGAGTTCGGATATCATGCCTTTAGTAGATGTTGTTGCCTGGCACCCTGGTTATGGATTATCGCCTGAGTATGATCACTGGCGAGAGATCTACGAAAATTACCCATCCATTGTCCAGGAGATTAAAGATGTCGCCACTGCACACGGTTTTCAGGGAGAGTACACTGCCGACGAAATGGTTTGGTGGACGGAAGAAACTGCTCCTCCAAATGAATATTATCCATATAGTGAAAAGAAATCAGCCAAATATTATGCTCGATTCATCATTATGCACCTGGGAATGGATGTTAATATACTACCTGGTCGGACCGAATCAGACCGAGAAGTAACATTTAGTACGGTTAGGAACCTGGCAACGATCATGGGAGGAGCTCAACCGGAGATTTTGCTGGTAGAAATCGAAAGCCAGGCGACGGATATTATGAACTATGCCTTTTCGCTTCCGAACGGTGACAGGCTGTTTGCATTATGGACGCATGGTGCAGCCAGTGATGTCGATCCTTCAATAAGCGCTACTCTGACTTTTCCAGGATTGTCAGGTGGAGAAGTGGTAGGTATTGATGTTTTATATGGTTTTGAACAGAATTTGATTTCTAGCAACGAAAATGGAAATTTGGTTATTCATGACTTTCTTGTTAAAGATTATCCGGTTATCCTGTACTTCAAAGGAGCTTCATCTCCTTGAGAAAACGGGCTAACCAAGCGTGCAGCGGATGGTGGGGATTCTGCGCGATTTACGAATATTTTCTGGCTTTGAGTTTTTCTTGATCTCAAACAGAGTCTAACCCCACCAGCAAGTACCGATTACTGCACTTGTCAAGAGCAGTGAAGAATCTCTTCT
>JABGOQ010000152.1 GCA_018645405.1 Anaerolineae bacterium
CGACTAACTCACTAGGCTCTTTTTATTACCTGTCCACCTTTTGGGGTGCAGTTCATTAGAAAGGCTCTTTTTTTAGTGTTTTTCTGTTGAATTCGAACCAGTGACCTAACGTATTCAAGCCCGCATCAGTGCGGCTACATTTTTTCCTTTTTTTGAATGATGTAATCAACTGATTGTACTTCTTGAAAACAAGCCAAAAATTGGTAACCAAACCAACTAACTACACCGAAGAATTTTGATCCATCTTCATACAAGTGATGCCAAAGAAGTAAAGAGTCTGGTAACAGATCAACTAGTATAGAAAGCATAGAGAAAAACAAAGCCAATAATAAAAAAATGAAATCCGTTTCTATGATTATTTTTCTGAATTTTACTAAATAAAATAAGACTAGCACTCCATAAAGTATAAAAGTGATTTTCTCACTAACCCCAAAATATTTTGGGTATATATTTTCATGAAGCATAAATAAATCATCAAGGAGCAGAACTAAACTTATAAATCCTCCAAACATAATATATCTAAGAACATCATGGGGCTTTTTACTAGTTTTTAGTAGTACATAAGAAAAGAAGCAGATGGCTACTGAGAAGCTCCACAGTATGACCCCAATGTTTGAGATAAAGCCAAGAAATGGGTGGCCTCCAGTAATAGCCAATGGGTCACGAGTGAAGTGAGAAATAGGTATGTTCAAATAATAGCTAGTTACAGCGACAATTAGTATCAAAAAAATAGCCGATATATAAAGCCAATACAAAACTACTTTAGAGCTCCTGAATCTTAACATAATTTTTTCCCACAGTATGATAGTTCCTTTTTTGTTCACCCAATTAGACATAGACAAAATAACCAAATTCTCGTTGTTCAAACTAAAGTGTTTTAGTACTCACAAGATACCCAATAAAAAAGTCATATATACCATACAGCTTGGCATTAAAAAAGCCTATTTGTGGGCCTGGCTGGATTCGAACCAGCGACCCAACGTATTCAGGTTCAAATCTGGTTCGGTTTTTACTTAGCCTTATCCGATGGCTTATCTGTGAACCAATCTGAGAAACGGTCGCTGATTATGCCTAGGGTAGCCGCAGGTTTGCCTTGTGATGGTCTAGTCTCACGTTGATCTTTTGGTAGTGTTTCATTTTCTTCTATTTTTACGGAGCGTGAAAGCAGTTCCTTAATATGAGTCTGAAGCTCTGTCGGATGTGTGGGCTTGGTTAAATAACCATCTGCTCCAGATTCAAAGCCTTTTACCTTATCATCCACTTGAGATTTTGCTGAGAACATAAGGATGGGAATCTTCGAAGTTTCAGGTTTTTGGCGTAAACGACGCGCAACTTCGTAGCCATCCATTTCCGGCATCATTATATCCAGAAGAATTAGATCTGGTGTTTCCCTGCTCATCTTAAGCAAGCCTTCTTGCCCATTATTTGCAGTAACAATCTGATACCCTTCTTTTTTGAGTGCTAAATCAATTAAACGAAGTGTATCAATGTCATCATCAATGATCAAGATTTTTTCAGACATGTTTTTTTCCTATGCTCTATTTACTTATAAAGAGGCTGTTCAGACAATCTAAATAAAGTCTAGCACAAAGCTATCTCTCCAGCAATGCGAAAGGAAAAGAAAAAGAGCTTGTCATAGTAGATTAATGGTGCTCTGGTGTCCCTTCACTTTGATCTCTCCTAAACCTTGCTTACGGCTTCTGTGATCTCTGCTGCCATATCATAGCGATGGAATTGAGGCATCATATAAATGCCTGCAACCCAACCTTTCATTTGCTCTATCAACTCGACCGCTAGTTCTACGCCTACACGTGCGCCCTCATCTCCGGCGGCTTTGATACGCTGAATGGCTTCGTCTGGGATAAAAATCCCCGGCACTTCATTATGTAAAAAACTGGCATGTCTTTCACTCACCAAAGGCAGAATACCTGCCATTATGGGAATATTAAACGGACCATGCTTTGCTTCATATAGCTCGAGTAATTTTGGCCCATCATCTGCGCGATAGTTGGGTTGTGTCAAGAAAAAATCTGCGCCATTGCTCACCTTGCGATGCAGGTTGCGGATTTCGCGCTCTGGGTTAGAAGGGCGTAGATTTAACGCTGCACCAACAAAGAAATTGGTCGGCTGCCCGATACTTGTGCCAGAATGATCTACACCCGTGTTAAATCCCTGCTTGATGAGTTTGATCAAACCAGAGGGTACCAGATCGTAGTCATCCATTGCTTCGGGGTAATCACCAATAGAAGTAGGGTCTCCCATGACCACAAAAATATTACGAATGCCAAGTGCGTGCGCGGCAAGTAGATCACCTTGTACACGCAGCAGGTTGCGTCCGCGCGTTGGGAAATGCAGCGTGGTGTCCACACCCACCTGGCGTTTGACTACATCACATACTGCCCATGCGGACATTCTCATGCGTGCCATTGGGCTATCCGCAACATTGATTACGTTCGCGCCTGAGTCGGCCAAGAGAGAAGCACCAGCTAGCAATTTATGTGTGGATAAGCCGCGCGGGGGACTCATTTCCACTGCAACTGAGAATTTTTTATCTGCCAGGCGTTGCGCAAATCTGGAAGGCACTTCATCCACGACCTCAACTTGCTCGCTGCTTCCGGACGCTAGAATCTCAACTTCAGGCAATTTGCAACTCTCGGGATATTTATCTAATGCGGCACGCATAGATGCGATATGCGCGGGCGTTGTCCCGCAGCAACCGCCAATGATGCTGGCGCCCATCTGACAAAATGAGAGCGCGTAATCACCAAAGTATTCTGCATCGGCAGGATACATAATACGCCCGCCAACCTGCTCTGGCCAACCAGCATTTGGTTTCACCCAAAACCGTGCCTGTGGCGCAGCTTCGCGCATCTTTCCCAGAATGCGTAGTAACTGCGAAGGTCCCCCAGAGCAATTGACGCCAATTACATCTGCGCCTTCTTCCGCCAAGATTTGTGCCACCTTGGTAGGATTATCTCCCAATAGCGTGCGATCATCACGGGTGAATGTTATTGAAGAAATCACAGGGAGTTTGCAACTCTGTTTTGCTGCTCGAACCGCTTCTTTCATCTCGTATAAGTCACTAATTGTTTCGATCACGATCAGGTCTGCGCCTGCCTCAGCTAGCGCTGAGATCTGTTTGGCAAAGGCAGCGCGAGTCTCTTCAAGAGAGACTCGTCCATAGGGCGCAATACGTATGCCCAGCGGGCCAACATCACCAGCTACAAAAACATCCTTGAAGGATGCCGCTACCGCGCGGCGCGCTAATTCCACACCAGCTTTATTAATCTCAGCCAATTTATCACCTAGGCCGTATTTGCTGAGTTTATAAGGATTGGCTCCAAAAGTATTGGTTAGAATCATCTCCGCGCCAGCTTCGATATATTTACGATGCACATCAGCCACTGCTGCTGGATTGCTCAGATTCAATTCATCAAAGCACTGGGTAAAGTCTACGCCGTGGCTGTGCAACATGGTTCCCATTGCGCCATCGGTGATGAGGGTTTTATTGCTGGATATTAATTCAAGAAATTTTGTACTCATAAAAGAACCTTTTAATATATTAAGGTAGCAAGATACTATCTTACTCTCTAGTTTCCTACTTACTCAACTGCACTGTCCGACTCTCGCGTTTGTAGTGTCTGAGGCTTAGGGTGGTGGTGTCTAGCTTTCACTCGTCACTCATACTTATCACAGTACTGCTTTAATCGAACTATCGTCGTTTATCAGCACAACGCTCGGGGGCAATCCGCAAGTTTAGGGTCAGGAGCATTCGCGTAATTCATCACCCAAATTAGAGTTGTTGATCCCATCTGGCAGTTTTTGAAAAAAGTGTCAGGGTATTTTTTTATCTACATATTTCAAAACTGAAAAAATTACACCTTGCCGTTCGACACTTGCTAAAATAGTAGCCTCAGCATAAGCTTTATCATAATCCCATCGAGAAGTTAGGACTGCGTAACCTCCGTTCTCTTTAAATTCATCGCCATTTATTTTGATTAAATTCGGGTCTGGGCGAGCATAAAATTTAAAAGACTGAAGCCCCGTGACACCTACTCGGGCATTATTTTCGGCAATGGGATTAAGCACATCTGCCAACTCCCGATAAGAAGTGCGCCAATAATCTGTTTCAAAACGCCGAAAGGCTCCTCTTGGATCACCAACAAAGGCATTATAGTAAGTATATTCGTAGGGATGTAGTTGAACGCCCTGATATATACCGGGGAGGGCTAATAAAATAATGACGATGGCTCGTGTCCAATTTTTTCTGATGCGCTCAAAAAGCTTTTCGAGAGCGATTGCTACGAGCATGAATAGCGCGGGTGTGATGAATAAAACTTGTCTAAAATTATCATAAAGGGGAGAGCGAAGGATAATGAGCGCACTAAACACAAGGAAAAAGCCGAAGAAAAAGAAGAGCAGGAAATCAACAGGGCTTTCTTTTTTAAAAAGCTTTTTGAGTAAGAGCACAAAGCCTATTAAAACCAGAATGACTATGGTTTCTGTAAACTGGATTCCCATCATAGTTGGCAGATATGATCTGGGAATATCACTTGCGTGATAAGAAGTGCCCATGAAAAGCGTAGTTCCTTTCCAGGGAAATTTTGACATCAATGTTAGGCTATCAAAATAATGTTTGAGAGGAGCTCTCCAGAGGAAGGGCCAAGTGAGATAAGAAGTAAAACCTGTCCAAGCAAAATAAGCAAGAATAGTAGAAAGCTTCTTATCTCCTTCTTTGATAAGGATATAAAGTATTACTATCAGCCCTGCTAAAGGTCCAAGTACGCGTACGGAGGTAGTAATGCCAAGAATAATACCTGCAAATAATATTTTC
>JABGOQ010000183.1 GCA_018645405.1 Anaerolineae bacterium
TAGAGTGACGGCAGAGCACCCATCGGTGGTTTTTGAGCCAACATAGGATTTAACATTCTGAACATCCAGGTATGGGCTTGAAGATTGGTTTCCGTCCAGCCTGGATGGGATGCGGTGGAAGTCGCGTCAACACCGGCGGCTTCAAAACGCCTTTGTAACTCATAGGTGAAGAGCAGGTTTGCCAGTTTGCTCTGTCCATAAGCTCCTGACTTGCTGTAACTTTGCTCAGCGTTTAAATTATCAAAGTCGATTTCACCCATTTTATGTGCCATACTGCTCACAGAGACAACTCGAGATTTGGGGGTGCTTGTGATGAGACCAAGCAAAAGACCAGTGAGGGAAAATTGGCCCAAGTGATTAACGCCGAACTGCACTTCAAATCCGTCGGTTGTCTTCTCGAAGGGGGGCATCATAATCCCAGCGTTGTTGATGAGAATGTCTAAACGCTCAAAACGATTGTTGATTTCGTTCGCAAAACGCCGTACCGAAGCCAGGTCACCGAGATCAAGCAGAATCAACTCTACTTTGGCATTGGAATTCTCAGCTTGAATTTGCGTCAGGGCTGTCTCGCCTTTGCTCTGATTGCGGCAAGCCATAACCACTGTCGCTCCTTTGCGAGCCAATTCTCGTGCCATTTCATACCCGATGCCGCTGTTGGCTCCAGTCACAATGGCGACTTTGCTGCTTTGATCAGGCATATCTGCGGCTGTCCATTTTTTTATCATTTTTTCTCCTTAGTATTCATTTATATCAATATCAAATTGAACGTTCATTCTGATTGGGGCAAAAAAATATCAGATAGTAATCGCCTTCCAACAAGCAATTGCTGCTGCTTGCATAAGATCATCGTCCATTTCTACAAAACCAGCAAGATGTCGTTTTACCAAAGCTATGGCAGGAGCAAAACTCAGATCAAATAGCACCAAAGGTGGGAGCGATGTAAAAACTTCCTCTTCCACGCCTTGCTGAAAAAGTTGAAAGAAAGATGCGGTGACTTGGATAACATCTTCGTCCATTTCGTGATTTCTAAAAGGTGAGTTTTCAAATTGCTCCAGAAATACGCCTCGAGCTGGGTAGTTCAGACTATAGTTTACAAGGTTGTGCCAAATGCTAAGGAATCGCTCTTTAAGCGGTAAATCCTCTGAATAATCTACCAACATAGCCCGAAGAAATTCGAGTTTTATCTCTTTATATAACTCATTGATCAACGCTTCTTTGTTTGCAAAATAATGATAGATAATCCCCGCACTCACGCCCGATGCCTTTGCTATTAACGACATCGGTGTATTATGAAACCCTCGTTCAGAGATGAGGGTTAGGGTGGCTTCCAGGATGGCGGTGCGTTTATCTGTCATTTTCTCTCTTTATACACAACTGAATGAACGTTCAATTTAGTGTATCTCGTTCGAGGAGATTTGTCAATCTGTTCATGCTGAGATAATGTTGATCAGCGGCAAGCAAGCCTAAAACACGTACACCCTCGTATCATATCCAAGAAAAAAGGAGTGAGCAGAACAAAAGATGGGGGAGATGAGTTTTGTCGAATAAGTTCATTAAGCCAGTTGCTAAGAAAATAATCTCTTAATGGGTAAAATGAGATGCGATTTCCTTAATTTTTCTTCAATTTTGAAGCAGACAATAAAACAAATGTGCTATAATTATCTTTCGCAAATTCATTTTTAACAAAGGTTTTTATATGGCCCAAAACATAATCCGCGTTGTAGGCGCACGCGTTCATAACTTAAAAAATATCACCGTTGAAATTCCCCGCGATAAATTTGTCGTGATTACGGGACTCTCCGGCTCTGGCAAATCATCTCTTGCGTTTGATACGATTTTTGCCGAGGGGCAAAGACGTTATGTCGAGTCGCTTTCAGCGTATGCGCGGCAATTTATCGGGCAGATGGATAAGCCGGATGTCGAGTATATCGAAGGGCTATCACCCGCTGTCTCGATTGACCAGAAGTCTACATCTCACAATCCCCGCTCAACGGTCGGGACGGTGACGGAGATTTACGATTATTTGCGTTTGCTTTATGCCCGCGTTGGAATCCCCCACTGCCCCACTTGCGGGCGGGAAGTGGTCAAGCAATCAGCCCAAGAGATTGTAGATAAGGTCGAGGCTCTCCCCGATGGAAGTCGAATTTTGCTGCTCGCGCCTTTGGTGCGTGCCAGAAAGGGGACTTATCAAGCCGTTTTCGAGGAGATTCGCAAAGCCGGTTTTGCCCGCGTCCGTGTAGATGGCGATGTGCACTCCTTAGATGAAGAATTTGACCTTGATAGATATAAAATCCATACCATTGAAGCGGTGGTGGATCGTTTGGTTATTCGCCATGAAGATGGGGAAGAAGAAGCGAATGCTGCGCGCTCGAGAGTGACGGATTCAATTGAAACAGCACTAAAATTTGGCGATGGCTATCTAACCGTTGCGCTCACACCACATGAGGGAGTAGGGCAAGACATCCATTATTCAGAGCATTTAGCCTGCCCCGAACATGGCACGAGCATCTCTGAGATTGCGCCACGAACATTTTCGTTCAACACCCCGCACGGGGCTTGCCCAACTTGTGAGGGATTGGGGAATAAACTCGAAATTGACCCTGATTTGCTCATCACGAATAAAGAGCTTTCGCTCAATAATGGTGCAATTGGCTCCTCTGAGTGGAGCGGGCCTCGCGACGAGGGTGGCTATTATTGGCAAACACTTAAAGCCGCGGCACAACATTATAAAATTGATCTCGATAAACCCGTGGCAGAATTAACAGAGGCAGCCTTAGATATTATTCTCTACGGAAGTAAAGGGGAGGAGTTTGAAATTATTTATCAGAGTGCCAGTAGCGGGAATGAGCATGTTTTCAATCGCTCTTTTGAGGGCGTGATTCGGAATTTGGAACGCAGATATAGAGAAACCAGCTCCGAATATATGCGAAAACGGATTGATGAATTTATGTCGAACCGCCCCTGCCCAGAGTGCAATGGTCAACGTTTGCGCGCAGAAGCAATTGCAGTCACGATTGGCGATAAAAATATCATCGAGATTACCAATTTACCCGTTTTAGATACTCTCAAATGGGCAGAGGGGCTAAACGATACCCTCAATGAGAGAGATAAAATCATCGCCGAAAGAATAATGAAAGAGATTGAGGCGCGGTTGGGATTTTTGGTCAATGTTGGGCTGGATTATTTAACAATCAACCGTTCGGCGGGATCGCTTTCGGGCGGAGAAGCGCAACGGATTCGGTTGGCTACACAAGTTGGATCACGCTTGGTGGGTGTGCTTTATGTTTTGGATGAACCCTCCATTGGCTTGCACCCCCGTGATAATATGCGTTTGCTGAAAACGCTCGAAGGTTTGCGAGATTTGGGGAATACCGTGCTGGTTGTAGAGCATGACGATGAAACCATCATGACCGCCGATTGGATTCTCGATTTAGGTCCCCGCGCGGGTGAACATGGCGGTGAAGTGGTCGCAGAAGGCACGCCAGCGGATATTTTGGCGCATCCCACGTCGCTCACCGGCGCATATCTGTCCAAGCGGAAGCAAGTTCCGGTCCCGAGCGAAAGACGCACTGGGAACGGTAAAAAGATCACGGTCATCGGTGCTCGGGCAAACAATCTGAAGAATATCGATGTCCCCATCCCACTAGGAAAACTGGTTTGTATTACGGGCGTTTCGGGGTCGGGAAAATCCACGCTGATGGGTGATATCCTGTACCAATCTTTGGCGAGAACACTCAACAGGGCGCGCACAATCCCCGCCGAACATGAGCGCATCGAGGGGGTGGAGCATCTCGATAAAATTATCAATATCAATCAACGCCCCATTGGACGCACACCGCGCTCGAACCCCGCCACGTATACGGGGCTTTTTGATGAAATTCGTAAACTTTTTACACAGTTGCCAGAGAGCAAGGTGCGGGGTTATAAGCCAGGCAGATTTTCATTTAACGTGCATGGCGGCAGGTGTGAGGCGTGTAAGGGGCAGGGGCAATTGCGCATCGAGATGCAATTTTTGCCCGATGTTTATGTGCCTTGCGATGTGTGTAAGGGCTCGCGTTTCAATAGAGAGACTTTGCAGGTCAAGTTCAAAGAGCATAGCATCGCCGATGTGCTAGAGATGCCCATAGAGCGTGCCGCTGAGGTCTTTGCCGCTTTCCCCAAAATGATCAAGAAATTGCAGGTTTTGCAAGAGGTCGGGCTGGGCTATATTCGGGTTGGGCAATCTGCGCCCACGCTCTCGGGCGGCGAAGCGCAGCGCGTGAAGCTGGCAAAAGAACTCTCCAAACGCTCCACCGGACGCACGCTCTATGTGCTCGATGAGCCATCGGTGGGCTTGCACGCGGCAGATGTGCATAAACTAATCGAAGTTCTGCAACGCCTCGTGGATGGCGGCAATACCGTCCTGATCATCGAGCACAACGCCGATATTATTAAGACCGCAGATTGGATTATAGATCTTGGTCCAGATGGCGGGCATCGCGGCGGGGAGTTGGTAGCGATGGGCACACCCGAGGAGATTTGCAAGGTGGAGGGGTCGTATACAGGGGATTTCTTGAAGTCGTACTTAAATAATTAGGATTCACCTCAAAGAGCACGGAGAACACAAAGGTTTTTCTCTTTTTTGAGAGCATCTCTGTGAACTCTGTGCTCTCCGTGGTTAGGGGTTTTCTTTTATGCAAAACTCTTACAGAATCTCGCTCTTTAACGAGTACAATAGGCTTTGTGTAAAAAAAAAACTCAAGCAGGAGTGCATCGCACTTCTTATAAAAAAATAAGGAAAACCCCTATGCCCCAACAACAGATAGCCTGTCCCCAATGTAGACAACCGATTCTCGCAAATATCGAATTACTCTTTGATATAACCTCTGACCCCGGCGCAAAGCAGCGTCTGCTGGGCGGTGCAGCAAATGTTGCGCTCTGCCAATCTTGTGGCTTTCAGGGCCAAGTCCCCACCCCGGTCATTTATCATGACAACGAAAAAGATTTGTTGCTAACATTTTTCCCGCCCGAGTTGGCGATTCCCGTCAATGAACAGGAGCAGATCGCGGGTCCACAAATCAAGAAGCTGACAGACAAACTCCCCGCCGAAAAACGAAAAGGCTATTTGCTCAACCCCCAAACTTTTTTCACCTATGAGAGTATGCTTGAGCGCATCCTGGGCGAAGATGGCATCACGCCAGAGATGATCAAGGCGCAAAAAGACAGGATTGGGATCGTCGAGAAGCTACTCACTGCGAAAGATGATGAAGCGCGAAAAGCGATAATTAAAGAAAATCAAAGTCTTTTCGATGAGCAATTTTTCGGGCTTTTCGGACAACTTGGGCAAGCCGCGACGGCGCAAGGTCAAAGCGAAACAGCCGAGCAGATGAAGGCGATAGAGCAACTCTTGCTGGATGAAACGGAATATGGCCAGCAAATCCAGTCTTCGATGAAAGAGATGGAAGCCGCGGCTGCGTCCTTGCAGGAATTGGGTGAGGGTCTAACCCGTGAAAAGCTCCTCGACCTGATCATTGATGCACCAAATGAAGAGCGTGAGCAGGCTTTTGTTAGCATGGCACGTCAGGGCTTGGATTATGAGTTCTTCCAGTTATTAACAAACCGTGCTGAGGCTGAAGCCGATGCTGAAAAACGAGGGCAACTTGAGGCCATGCGCGAGCGCGTCCTGACAACGATCAACGAGATGGATAGGCAGATGGAAGCACGCATGCAGCAGGCGCAAGGATTCCTTAATTCCCTCCTCGAGCAGGAAGATATTGGCGCAGCCACTCAGGCAAATTTGCAGAATTTCAATCAAGGTGTTGTGCAGGCTTTGGAAGCGATGCTCCACAAGGCGACCGAAGAAAAGGATGAGGCTTTATTGGCAAAGTTACAGCAAGTTGTTGCTGTTTTGCAGCAAGCAAGTGGTCCTTTGCCCGAATACGAATTTATTGAAGAATTGCTTGCCGCTGAAGGTGAAGAAGCTTTGGAGAAAGTAATTACAGAAAACGAAGATAAAATTACCGAAGATTTGCTCAAGACCCTAGGCGGTGTTGTTGCACAACAACAAGGGCAAGAAGAAAAACTCTCACCGCAAGATAAAGAAATGTTTGCGAAGATGGAGCAAGTTTACGGTGCGGTATTGAAGTATAGTATGAAGAAGAATATGGGGTAGGGGCAGTATTCAGTAAAAAATGGTCAGTAAATAGTAAAAAAACCGGCGAGAGAAACTCTCGCCGGTTTTTTTTTGAAAATTTCAGAAGTTACTATCTCCTCCCCTAAATTCTGTTTTCTGAATTTGGGGGAGGCTGGGTGGGGGCGTTTTTTCTTTCACTCAATAGGATTATCCAGCCTAATACCATGTCCGCGCACGGTGACGATATATTGATGGCCAGGATCATAGCCTGATAACTTATCACGCAGACGACGAATGAGGGCATCGAGGGCTTGGTCTGAAACGCCAAGGGCTTCATCTTCCCCCCAAACAGCGTCAACCAAATCTGGGCGGGAGACGACATCGCCTTGCTGCTCGTAGAGCCTCCACAGCAAACGGAATTGTTGCGCTGAAAGAGGTGGTGTCACTTGCTGCTGATCTACGAGAACACGGCGGGAGCGTAAGTCGATCATCAAACGACCAATGCGGGTATTATTTTCTGTCAGAGGCATGGTCGCATCTGAGACGAGGAACATGAAGTTCTGCGTTACCGCGATCTGCACAAGATCACCATCTTGCAAAAGCAAAGGGGCTGTCACGGCTTCGCCATTACAGAAGGTTCCGTTTTTGCTGTCCATATCTTCCAGCAAGACTCCATCAGAAGTGGGTGTAAGCCGAGCGTGGTAGCGGGATATCTTTCGGTCGGGGATAGTCAGATCACAGGTGGAATCACGCCCAATAACAAGCGTGTGATCCAACGTCCAACGCTCCCCTTTAAGGGGACCTTCTTGTGCTATGAGTATGGGAAAATCGTCAAAATTGCTATCCATAAGTTCAATAATTGTTTTTTCTAGTGCGAAGAAAAACTTTCCCTCGCTATTCATGGAAAAGACCTTTATAATATAGCAGAAAAAGAAAATTTGTGTAAGATTTCACGCTGAAACTTAGTACTTACACACCAATTTATTTACCAGATTGGAATTTGCATGGCTCTCCCACTTAAAAAGAGGGAAGTTTTGCGTGGTCGTTATAAGATTCGAGAGCAAATTGGTCAAGGCGGCATAGGCAGTGTCTATCTCGCTGAAGACCTACGGCTCGAAGGACGTCTTTGCGCCGTCAAAGAAGTTGAACACGATCGCACACTCCCTGCCAAAATGTTTGAAGAAGCCCGCGAGCAATTTATGCGCGAGGCAACTGTTTTGGCGCGCCTGGATCACCCCAACCTGCCAAAAGTTTCTGATTTCTTCTCACGAGAGAATCGAGATTACCTTGTCATGGATTATGTCCCCGGCGAAGATTTGCGTACACTAATGCTTGATGCACGTCGCAAAAAAACCTTCCTGCGCGCAGATGTGGTGCTAGGTTGGGCAAATCAAATTGCGAATGCGCTCACGTATCTGCATAGTCAAGACCCTCCTATCATCCATCGCGATATTAAACCCAGCAATCTAAAACTCACGCCATCTGGTCTGGTTAAACTGGTCGATTTTGGGCTGGTCAAAATTCTTGTTCCCGATGAGATGACTATCACCGTTATTCAAGGTCAGGGGACAATTTTATATACGCCTTTGGAGCAATATGGAAGCGACGGCGCGCATACCGATCCCCGAAGCGATGTCTACTCTCTAGGTGCAACCTTATACCACCTAATGACAAATACGCCCCCCACCGACGCCCGGAAACGCTTCTTGAACCCAGAAAGCTTGCTACCACCTAGAGAGATCAATTCGGCGATCAGCAGACGTACGCAACGCGGCTTAAAATGGGCCATGTCTCTGCATCCTGACGAACGCCCTGATTCTGCCGAAGATTTTCGCCTATTCCTTTTGGGACAAAAAGAGATTGTCACCAGCCCTCTCCCCCAATTGCATCAACAAAAAACAGTACCTTCGCTGCGCGATATTCTCACGCAACCTGCCGAACAAACACTCGTTTGGCTCGTTGTTGGGATGACGGTTCTTAGCTTCTTATTGACCACTTTGGAGGGTTAGAAGTAATCTAAAGAATAACTTTTATTAAAAACGCGTCATTTTCGTCTGCCTTGAAATTTACTTGATCCAGGAATTATCCCCGATATTTATACTGGATGGCGCTCCGCGCTCGCCACACCCCTCGACTTGAGCTTGCGTGCCGATTAACGAATGCGTCAACACCGAAACGTGGATACGCGTCCCCGCCTCAACGATGCTGTCGTCAATCTGACTATCACTGATCTCACAATCTGCACCGATAGAGACATGGGGGCCAATCTTCGAGTTGCTGATTTTAGCAGAAGGGTGAATAGCAACGGGCGCAACAATCTCAACACCTTCTATTGGAGTTGTAGCAGGGCTCAATATCTCTAGCATGGCAGCGTTTGTTTCCAGCGTTGCGTCAATTGTGCCAGTATCCAGCCAATAATCACCTATTTTTTCCACTCGACCTTTTATGCCCTTTTCAAACATGATATTGATCGCATCGACAAGAAAAAATTCATTTTTCAGGATTACTTTTCGTTCAAATTGCTCTTCGATAGCAGAGACTAAATCTGTGCCTTCTTTGAAATAATAGCAACCAACCAAGGCAAGATTATTCTCTATGCTATCTGGCTTCTCTACCAAATGAGATGTCTTCCCTTCGGCATCTGCGACTGCGACACCAAAACGACGGGGGTCAGGGACAGCTTTCACCCACGCGACCAATTCACTCTTTTCTTTGTCTAGGAAGCTGAAATCTGTTTCAATGAGCGTATCTGAAAAGATCATCATCATCGGACCTTCGAGATGTTCTTTGGTCAGATAAATAGCGTGCGATTGTCCTTTCATTTCGGTCTGGACAACATAATGTGCGGTGATGTCAGGATAATTCTCTGCAATATATGCAGGGATTTGAATCTCTCCCAAATGGGGACCAACGATGAAGACATACTCCACAGCAAAGCTATCGGGGAGGGTATCGAATGTGTCCATTAAGTGATCAAGGGAGGCTTTCCCCGCCACACTAACAAGGGGTTTTGGTTTTGACCAGGTATGAGGGCGCATCCGCGTTCCCCATCCAGCCATGGGGATGACGATTTTTAGGGTTTGGGTCATGTGTTGCTCCTATTTATAGGAGACCTGACAGGTTTTCAAAACCTGTCAGGTCTTATTTATAAAGTTTTCTTCACAGGGATTCCCTCCCGCCTCGGATACTGCTTGGGGGTTGTGCTGACTTTATCTGCCAGTACAAGATAACGCTCTTCGACCACACTGGGTAATGTGATAGGAATCGCTTGCCTTAAATGCCCGCCCAAGAGTTTTAATGCGTTCTCTGCGTCTTGGGTTTCTGCGAGACCACGCTCGCCTTTTTGGGCGAGCATCGTTCCGCCAACTTTGACAAGCGGGAGAAGATATTCGCTCAGAACGGGCAATTTTGCAACAGCGCGGGCGATAGCCCAATCGTAGTTTTCGCGGTGTTTGGGGTGTTGACCGAGGGTTTCGGCGCGGGCTTGGATGACGTTTACATTATCGAGTTTCAGGGTTTCAACGATGTGTTGGCAGAATTTAACTTTTTTCGCTACCGAATCGACCAAGGTCAGTTTTAAACGGGGATAAATTATTTTCAGGGGGATGCCCGGGAAACCGGCACCACACCCAATATCCACGAGCGTTTTCGGCGGCTCATCCCCCCAAGCCAGCGCACAGGAAAAGGAATCGAGAAAATGTTTCATGCGAATCCCTTCTACATCCCGTATGGCGGTTAGGCTAAATTTTTCATTCCAAATCAGAAGTTCAGCTTCATAGGTGGAGAGTGCGGCTAATTGATTTTCACTAAGGCGAATGTCGAAAAGTTCGTGCGCGTGTTGGGCAAGTTTTTGCATGGGGGGATTATAACAAAAAAACCCTTCCCCCGTTTTGGGGGAAGGGTTGGAGTGGGCAGATTACTCTACTTTTTCTTTTGCCACTTTCTTCGCTCGGCGTTTACGCACGATGGCGCGGATGCCGAGAAATACCAGATAGAAGGGCAGGAAGAGCGTGATCAGGACGGGCAGAATAAAGATGATGAAATTGATCAGGAAGCGTACGAAGCCTTGCAAATAATCAATCAGGTTTTGCACGGCGCTGCTAGCGGTTTCGCCCAGCTTCCAGCCACCAATTTCGATCGGTTTGGATTTTTCGGTGGCGATAACGTTTACGCTTATTGAAGACATGGCAGCGGAGCGTTCATAATAATTGATCTGACCTGTAAGGACTTCAATATCGCTTTGGATGATCTGGAGTTGGGAATAAACCGCGAGTGTTTCTTCCGTGGTTGTGGCTTGCGCCATGATCTCAAGCATCTTCTCTTCTGCAGCTTTTTTCGCTTTTAACCGTGATTGAAGATCGACGTATTTATCGGTTACATCCTCGCCTGATACATTTTCTGAGTTCACTTCTTCTGCATTTTCTTTGATTTGCTCAAGTGCAGCATCCATTTTTTCAGAGGGAACACGGATGGTGATATTCCCTTCGGGGACTCGTGCACCGCTATCGGCATAACTCTGATAAGTGTTTGATGAAACAACATGCCCGCCCATCGAATCGGCTAAAGCAGAAATCGCGGCGATCTTCTTTTCGGGGTCGTCAACGGTGATGCTCAAATCGGCGTTTTTGATAACAAGGCGTTCTTGCTGCGCTGCTTCAACCGATGAGCCAGTTGTGCTGCGCGCTGCAGAATCATCCATTGATTCTACTTCGACCATTTCCATGGCAGGCGCAGCGGCAAAACTTTCTTCCATTGCATAGTCGGCAGAGGTGGCAGCTCCGGCACAGCCTGTGAGCAGGATAAGTACGGCGAATATGGTAATTAGATAGCGTTTCATGATTTTCTCCTTTTTTGCTAAGACATCAGACTTAAGACTTTAGCCTCAAGTTTGCGTTGAGTATTTCTATACAGACGTAAGTTTTAGAAAAAAAGTTCCCGGTGGGCAACCGCAACGCGGAGCGTTGCGACTAAGAAATCTTCTTGCCAATTCGCCCTACCAGCCTTCTCCTAACCTCAATGCATGTCTTTCTGGTAAACGCGCTTCTCGAATGCGTGCCTGAACTGATTCAATATCATATTCAACGCGTTGCGGCTCCCATGTTAATGCCTCGGTATCAAAAATGGCATAAGCCGCGCGTGGGTCACGATCGCGGGGTTGCCCAACAGAGCCAGGGTTGAGAATCGCGCGTTGATTTAACTGAAGAGGCATCCCTATGCGCGGAATATCTAAGACAACACGATCCTGTTCGGCGTCTATTGAGAAAATACTCGGGACGTGGGTGTGACCAACAAAACAATAATCTGTCTCAAATTCTAAAAAGTTCAGCCGCGCTGAAAGTGTATTTAAAATATATTCCCAAACGGGGTCGCGCGGACTGCCGTGAACAAGAGTTACTTTTTCAGTGATCTCTATCTGATGTGGAAGGGAATGTAAGAAATCCAAGCTGCTTGCTGAAAGCACGCGCTGTTGCCAGAGCAGCGAGCGGCGCGCATCACCATTAAACGATTCGCTGGGCATATCTCCCATCGCAGCAATATCATGGTTGCCTGGTACACAGACCAAATTTGGCTGCTCACTCAACAACTCCACACAGGCGTTCGGGTCAGGTCCGTAGCCAACCACATCGCCCAAACACCAAACCGCATCAAAACCATCTGCGTCTTTAAGCACACTTTCAAATGCAGGATAATTTGCATGAATATCAGAGACAACCAAAACGCGCATTTATTTCTCCAAAGTTTTTATTAGTGTATCTATTCGCTCTAAGATAATTTCAGCCACATCGAACTTAGTTCGTAGCGAGAGTTTTTCTTGCTTTCCATCGGGGTATAGCAACGTAACGCGATTATTCTCCACGTCAAAACCGGCATCTGTGGTAGATATATCATTCGCAACGATCATATCCAATTTTTTAGATGAAAGTTTCTCAGATGCGTTCGCAAGAAGATCGCGACTTTCGGCTGCAAATCCTACCACAACGCGCGGGCGTTTCGCACGTGAATTTAGGTTTGCTACCGTTTTCAAAACATCGGGGGCAGCCTCAAGCGTGATCTGTGGAATCCCATCCCGTTTTTTGAGTTTTTTCAATGCGGTTTCTGCGGGTCTAAAATCAGCAATTGCCGCCGCCATAATGAGCGCATCTGCGCCAGCTGATTCGGTGAGAACGGCATCTAGCATCTCTTCGGCAGTCTGTGCGAGAATGAGATTTGCACCGATCGGTGGGGTGAGTGCAGTTGGTGCAGAGATGAGTGTCACATCCGCGCCCATATCTATTCCAGCTTGAGCAAGAGCGTAGCCCTGCTTCCCTGAAGAACGATTGCTAATAAAGCGGACGGGGTCAATTGGCTCCTGCGTCCCCCCGGCGGTGATAACGATCTTTTTGCCAGCGAGTTTAGCGCGCAGCCCTAAAACACCTCGGGTATGACCGGTGATTTCATCAGGTTCAAGCATTCGTCCATACCCGCTCAAACCGGATGCCATTCTCCCCGCGGCGGGACCTGCAAAGTGAACGCTGCGCTCCTTCAAAATACGCACATTCTCTTGTGTGGCAGGGTGTTCGTACATGCCCACATCCATTGCGGGGGCAATCAAAATTGGGCATTGTGCCGCTAATGCAGTAATGCTCAGAAGATCATTCGCTTGCCCTTGCGCGAGCTTGGTGATGGTATTTGCGGTGCAAGGTGCAATCAGGAGCAAATCAGCCGCGTGCCCAAGCCCAACATGCAGAATATGTGATTCGCCGCCCCAAAGTTCGGAATCGGTATATGCTTTTCGTCCCGTTAACGATTGAAAAGTTAGGGGTGAAATAAAACGCTCGGCGGCACGCGTCAAGATCAGGTCCACGTGCGCGCCGGCTTGCGTCATCCTAGAAGCTAATTCTGCCGCTTTATAGGCCGCGATGGAGCCCGTTACACCGAGCAGGATATGTTTACCGTCTAATATGGACATAGGCTGATTATATATCAGGTTTTAGAATCTTGGCATCTCTTGGCAACTTGCTCCCCCTTTTTCTCTTAATCCAATAATTCTATTTCATCTACCATCGTCTCAAAATCATCCAAGACCTGGTCTTTGAAATCTACTGTGCTGGTAAAAGTAATGATCAACGAACGATTTTTGACCATGAAGATAGCTTGTTTTTGATAGACGCGAATGGTTTGGCCTGCGTCTGTTGTCGTATCCCATTCTGAAACGATGCACCCAAAATGGATGCCCGAAGAAGTTTCAGCGATTTCCGATTCTGTTACGACCAAGCCAGGGATTGCATCAGGAAGTTCAAGCACGCTTTGCGCAAAGGCCTCTTCCAAAGATGCCTCTGTTTCCAGGCTGAGTACAAAATTGATATTGGTTACATGGCCATTGTTAAAATGTCCTTCTTTTATATCCAATATAAAAATGCGAAAGATACTTGGGTCGAGACTTTGCATGGCTTCGAGAGAACTACGGATTTCAGGTGTGGATGCTTCTGGCATTGTCCACGCCGCGGAATATTCTGCTTCTCCGGGACGGAGTGCCAGCCATTCAGCAGGGATATTGGCTGAGTACGCGCCTGTATAATCGAGATAGGTTATTGAGCCATCATCATCTTCTTGCAGGTCACTCCCTGTTTCGGGATAATCAACTTCGGTGGGCGTACTGGTTGGCGGAATCTCTGTTGCGGTGGGCGATGGAGTCGGCGTTTCGGTCGGTATAGGTGTTAGGGTATTTGTGGGGATTGCTGCTAGAGTTTGGGCTACTTTCTCTGCTGCTGCATTCGCAATCATAGTTTCAAGAGCCATCGGATCAATCGTTGGGGCAGGTTCAGATTCAGGCGCGGTTTCTAAAAAGGGAAGTGAAGGGATTGCGCAAGCTATTGAAAGAAATAAAACCCCGAATAATAGCGGAAGTAGCCATCTTTTTCTTTGAGCCATCATAAATCCTTCTATATACAGCTTAATCCCGTACGGCATTAGGCACGTCGTGGTTTTCCAGTAGCGCAATTTTGTTCTTTAAAGCAATGTGAACATGCGGCGGAACCATGCTGGAGACATCACCATCCAACATGGCAATTTCTTTAACGGTCGAGGATGAAATAAAAGTATGTTCTTCGTGGGTGATGAGGGCGATACTTTCAATATCTTTTACAAGACGATGATTTGCCAATGCCATTCGAAATTCAAATTCAAAATCAGAGAAGACGCGCAAGCCACGCACGATAACTTGAGCATCTTCGTCGCGACAGGCATCCACTGTCAACTTGCTATAACCCGTTACACGGATTTTCGGGATGCCGGCAAAAGCCTCCTCGGCGAGGGCAAGGCGTTCTTCAGGGGAAAAAAGCAGGGATTTAAGCGGACGATCGTAAACGGCAACAATTAACTCGTCAAAGAGACGTACCGCTCGTTTGGCGATATCTACATGCCCGTAGTGAATTGGATCAAAAGTGCCAGGAAAAAATGCGCGTACCATTAGCTCATATCTCCTTTGGTGTCGCCCCAGAAATGATCCAGTGCTTCGCCAAGTAATTTATGTTCTTCTTTTTCGAGATTTGCATCTTGAGCAAAGATGACTTGGGCGCGTTTACGGGCTTTTTCGATCAGGTCAATATCGGTCAGGCTGGCCATACGAAGACCTGTGCCGTAACCAGATTGGCGCGTGCCCAAAAAATCGCCAGGACCACGTTGTTGCAAATCTTTTTCAGCAAGCACAAAACCATCATTGCTCTCTGCCATCGCAAGGAGACGCTCATTTTCGGTGTCGTCATTATCAGTGGGAATGAGCAGACAATAAGATTTATCCAAACCGCGCCCAACACGTCCGCGTAGCTGGTGAAGTTGTGCCAAGCCGAAACGGTCTGCACCTTCGATGAGCATAACGGTGGCATTCGGGACATCTACACCGACTTCGACAACGGTGGTCGCGACGAGAATATCATATTCTTTGGCGCGGAATTTTTCCATCACTTCATCTTTTTCGGCGGGTTTCATGCGCCCGTGCAAAAGACCAACATTGAGTTTGTGGAAAACTTCGGCTTGCAGAGATTCGTGTTCTTTGACAGCAGCGCGGGCTTCAATTTTTTCGCTCTCTTCAACGAGCGGATAAATGATAAAAGCTTGTTTCCCATCTAAAACCTGGGCGCGGATCATTGTATAAGCTCTTTCGCGTTCGCGCGGTCTGAGAACATGGGTTTCAATTGGTTTTCGTCCGCTTGGGAGTTCGTCCATGACCGAGATATCAAGATCGCCATGCACAGTCAATGCCAGAGAGCGCGGAATTGGGGTCGCGGTCATCACCATCAGGTGCAGGTTTTCACCCTTTTCACGCAGCGCAGAGCGTTGGTCTACGCCAAAACGATGTTGTTCATCTACGATAGCGAGTTGTAAATCGGCAAATTCTACAGGTCCTTGAATAAGAGCATGTGTGCCAACAATGACCTTGACACTGCCATCAAGCAAACCTTCGCGAATTTCTTGTTTTCTGATCGCGGGGGTATCGCCAACCAATAATCGAATTTCACTCTCTTGTAGCGCATCTTCACCAACGATCAGCATTTCGCTTAAGCTGCGATAATGTTGCTCGGCGAGGATACTCGTGGGCGCCATGATCGCAGATTGCGCGCCTGCATGCGCAATAATTTCAATTGCCATTGCCGCGACCACTGTTTTACCAGAGCCAACATCGCCTTGAAGTAAACGGTTCATTGGTCTGCCTGAGCCGAAGTCCATGACGATATCTGAAACAGCTTTTTCTTGTACACTCGTTAGAGTAAAGGGTAGTGCGTCTTTGCGAGTTTGTAACCATTCTTCAGGCACATCGAAAATGCGCCCCATTATAGATTGCCAATCTTGCTTTTGGCGTAAAACGCCCATTTGCAAGAAGAAAATCTCATCAAAAGCCAAACGCTCACGCGCCAACTTCAAATGAGCCTGTGTTTTCGGAAAGTGGACATTTAAGAGTGCGGTATCTAATCTCGGCAGTTTTGCAGTCAAGCGCACACTCTCTGGCAGGTGATCGGTTATCTTGGGAGCCCAATGTGAAATGACCTGGTTCATTTGTTTACGAAGCCATTTTTGGGTGATTTTTTTCGTCAGTGCATAAATTGGCACAATTCGGTTCGTATGCAAATTCTCTGTATCTACCAACTCCCATTCTGGGCTTTTCATCACCAGCCGCCCCAGATATTGATCAATTTTTCCTGAAACAGAAATCCCCATTCCTTGCCTAAAACGATTGGTCAGCCAGGGTTGGTTGAACCAGGTTAGGCGGAGTGCGCCGGTTCCATCGCCGATGATCACGTCCGTAATATGTGATTTTCCACCCCGAATCGGTCGCCCTGTTGCACTCTGCACAGAGCCGATCACGGTCACTTGCTCGCCATACCAAAGCGATTTAATCGGCTTTAGCTCGCTATAATCATCATAACGACGCGGGAAGTTGTAGAGCATATCGCGCAGCGTGAAGAGACCCAGATTTTCAAGTGTTGTCGCGTTGCGAGGCCCGACTCCTTGGAGGACGGTCAGCACAGCATTTAATGCGATGGGTGTTTCACTGGTGGATGCTCCGGGAACGGATTCGGAGCGGGGACGCGCGGGACGATGAACAGGCTCTCGTTGTTGATCAGATTCCTGCTGAGGAGCGGATTCCTCTTGAGGGGCAGATTCTTCTTGAGAATCCGATTCTTCCTGAGGAGGAATCTCCTGTTGAGGTGTAGATTCGCTTTCTTCAAAGGGAGCAACTTCAGGCTGCGCGGGGAGCGGTTTCTCATCCCCCAACTCCGGGAATTCTCTTTTGAGTCTATTGCCAATCCCAAAGAGGGTTACTCTTCTCGATTCTGAGCTAAGGCCTTCGTAATCACGCAAACGCCCTGTTACTGCCTGGATGATTTCTTCAGCAATCCCATCGTTGCGCGCTTCAGATTCCCAAGTCTCGAGCATACTTGCAAGACCACCAATGATGGCTTTGTTGTCGTAACCGTTTTTCGCTTCTAAGCGGACATATTTTTGTAGTTTTTCAATTGAAGGGTACATAGGGTGTATTTTATCATGGGGTTGGTTCTAGTAGGGGTGGGTCTGAGACCCGCCCTTACTAATTTCTCACCAATGTAAACCCAACACCCTTGGGACCCAAATGTGCGCCAATAACGGGGGTGATGTTGACGATGAGAGGCTCTCTTTCCAGATTTGGCGCAAAGTCTGTGAGAAATTGATGCGCACGTTTTTCGGCATTGGTATGCAAGATGGCGAGTCTTTTGAGCGTTCCCGCTTCTTCTAAGATCTCCATTAGGCGGATATTTGCCAGTTTGGTCGTGCGGACTGCGCCAAGGTTCTCAACTTTTCCTCTTGCTAACCCGATCATTGGTTTGAGATTAAGTAATCTGGCAACACGTGCTTTTGTCCACGAGACACGCCCGCTGCGGCGCAGATATTCGAGGGTATCGAGGGCGGCAGAGAGCTTGATCCGCTCTTGGATTGTAGAAAGCATTTCCGTGATTTTTTCAACGCTCCTCCCTTTTTTGATCGCTTCTGCTGCTTCAAGGACTTGAAAGCCAATCCCGAGGCTGAGTTGCCCGCTATCTACAAGATGAATTCTTTCGCCAAAAGATTTGGCTGCAACACGTGCTGCATTGAAAATCCCGCTAAGTTGTGATGCGGCGTGAATGGAAAAGATTTTTTCTGCGCCTGCGCTGAGTAACTTTTCGTAGCGTTCCATAAACTCCCCAGCGGAGGGTGCTGCTGTGGTTGCGGGGCTTTTGAAGGAAGGCATCCGTGCGTAGAATTCCTCGCGGGTAATGTCTATGCCATCGACATAGCTTTTCCCGTCAATCACGATAATGGCAGGGACAACTTCTATTTGGTGTTTTTTCAGCAAATCAGCGGGGATGTCGGCGATGCTGTCGGTGAGAAGTCCTATTTTCATATTCTATATACCTTTAAGTAATTACGAATGATGCAAAATGGAGAATCTGCAATGCAGAGCGTTGCTCTTAGAGAAAAAGCCTATTCGTTAAATTCGCACCACTTGTGATAAAAAACTCCCGCGCCATCAAAAGAAGTCGCGGGAGCATTTTCTAACTATTTTTACTAACCACATGACACTTTCTAGGCAAATGTTGGTTTACCCTGAAGGGTATAGTAATCGATACGGCGAAAAGCACCGCCTACTCAACCAATGGACGTTCTTTTTAGCAAACTGTCATATCGCTAGTATTCTTATGCATTACGCACTTTTTCTACTCAATAGAAATAATTAATTGGTAATGTGGTTGACCACCATCAAGCATTTCAACTTCGTGATCTGGATATTTATCTTGAATTAAATCGCCAACGCGATTGGCTTCTGCGCGTGGATAATCGCCGCCCATATAGAGGGTGATGAGTTCGTAGTCATCCATGTCGGCTTTTTCAAGCAGACTCAAACAGGCTTCGTCAACGGATGATGCAGCTAGGACCAACTTCCCATCCAGCAAGGCAATCACTTGACCGGTCTGGACTTTTACGCCGTCGATTTCAACGGTGCGCGTGGCGGTGGTCACTTCACCGGTGCGAACATCATCAAGGCTTTTGACCATTTTCTTAGCAATGGCTTCCAAATCGCCTTCGGGGTTGTGCATGAGCATTGCGGCCATTCCTTGCGGGATATTTCGACTCGGCACAACATGGACTTCTTTAACGGTCACATCGCGGGCGGCTTCTGCGGCAAGGATGATATTTTTATTATTTGGGAGAATGATAACTTTATCTGTGGGGAGGTTTTCAAAAGCGGCCAATAATTCTTTCGTGCTGGGATTCATCGTCTGGCCACCTTCGACGATTGCGGCAACACCCAAACTGGCAAAGATACGTGAGATACCAGGCCCCGGAGAAACCGTAACAATGGCGATTTCACCCGGCTCAATATTGCTCAATTCAAGCCTGTCGTGATCTGTGTTTTTATTAAGCTCATCCATCTGCGCGATGAGATTTTCCATCGCGACATCGGTGACTGTACCCAGTTCCATAATATAGTCAATAGGCAGGTAGCGATTCTCTAGCGGAACGTGGATATGCATTCTATACATCCCATCGCCTTCGCCTACCTGAATGGATGTGCCCATTTCTTCCAGTTTTTCGTAGAAGGGTTTTAGTTCTAATTCGCCATCGGGGTAAAAATCGACGACCACTTCAAAGTCTTGCCCTTCTTCGACCGCATGCATCGCAGTTTCCATATCTAGAGCAGCCATTGTCTGGACAGCCAAGACCGGTGTGTCGAGCGGTTCGCCGTAAATATAGCGTAGCATCCCCTCAAGGATGAGGAAAAGCCCCATCCCGCCTGAATCTACAACACCTGCATCTTTGAGTACCGGTAAAAGTTCGGGGGTATGGTCGACTGATTCTTGTCCTGCAATAATAACTTTTTCTAAAATTTCAATGGGTTCTTGTGTTTCTTCGAGAGCAGCGACTGCCGCAATACCAATATCTTTGGAGACAGTAAGAATTGTTCCTTCAACGGGGCGAACAACACCTCGATAAGCGGTCTCGCTTGCCTCGGTCAATGCTTGGGTAAAATTTTCGCCTGTTAAGACCTCAGCACCTTCAAGTCCACGGGCGACGCCACGCCAAATCTGCGAAAGGATCACGCCAGAGTTGCCGCGTGCGCCCATCAACGCGCCCTGCGAAACCGCAGCAGCCATATCTCCAACTTTATGATGCCCAAGATCGGCAATCTCATCATAGGCAGATTGCATTGTCAGCACCATATTTGTGCCTGTATCTCCATCGGGGACGGGGAAAACGTTGAGGGCGTTGACCATTTCTTGATTGGTGCGCAACCAAGTCAATCCGGCTTCAACCAATCTCTTATAAGCTTGCCCATCAAAAGGCAATGCCTTTATTTCTTCTACTCTCTTTGCATGCATTGCCGCAACTTCATCACTCATAAAAACTCCAAATTTTTGCTTTAATTATTCGCCATCTCCGACACGCAGCCCCGCGACATGCACATCAATACTGTTTACGCGAACACCCAATGATTTTTCAACATTAAATTGAACGGTGTTTGCAACACTGGTTGCTACAGAGGCAATCCGTGTTCCGTGTTGGACAATAACATAAATATCAATATCAATTTTGTCATCATCACTATAATGCACAGAAACACCCCTGTTTGGATCTCTGGTAATTGTTTGTGCCAAGCCAGAAGCCAAGTTTTTTGATGCCAGCCCTACTACGCCATAAGAACGTAATGTAGCATGGTATGCAATTGTAGCAACGGCGTTTGGCGAAACGTGAATACTGCCTAAAGTAGTTTCTTCTTTACTCATAGTTTTTCCTTTACTTCATAATATAACAATTTCTCTTGTGGAAGGATACGAATTATGGTAGAATGCCTCGCTTCGGTCAAGAAGCCCGAAGTGGTATTATTTCTGTTAGAAAGGATCTGAAAATGGCTGTATGCGCTCACTGTGATAAGAAAACAACTTTTGGTAATCGTCGCTCATTCTCAATGAATGCGACCAAACGAAAATTTAAACCGAACTTGCAAAAAGTGACCCTTTATGAAAATGGTCGCAAGGTTAAAAAAGTTCTCTGTGCCAAGTGTATCAAAACTTTGGGTAAATCTGCCTAAAGTTTATCATTTGTTTTCTCAAAAATCACGACTTTGGTCGTGATTTTTTGGTTTAAGGCGTTTTTTACCAACGATAAACGAAGATGAACAAAGATTTTTTATCTCCGTCTATCTTTGTTCATCTCAGGTTAAAACTTTAGGGCGGATTTCAATACTCGCACGCCTTCTGTGATTCCATCAGGATGATTAAAGACCGCGCTCCCGGCCACAAAAGCATCTGTGCCTGCGCTCCTGACCTTGGGCAGGGTTGCCTCCGAGATACCGCCATCTACCTCCAGCCATGCGTGCGGATTAACGGAATCTAGCCTTGAGCGGAGTTCCGCTATCTTGGCAACGCTCTCTTCTATAAAGACCTGCCCCCCAAATCCAGGATTAACCGACATCACCAAGACCAAATCAACCAGATGTAAAACAGGCTCGATCGCCGAAATTGGCGTGCCGGGGTTTAGCGTTACGCCAGCCTTGCAATCCAAATCTTTGATTTGCTGAATGGTGCGATGTAGATGCGGGCAGGTTTCGACATGTACCGTTAACCGATCTGCGCCCGCTTTTGCAAAATCTTCGAGAAGATTTTCTGGCTTCTCGATCATCAAATGTACATCGAGGGGTAAATCGGTGGCTCTGCGGCAGGCGTCCACAATAAAGGGACCTAAAGTCAGGTTGGGGACGAAATGACCGTCCATAACGTCAACGTGAATCCAATCTGCGCCAGCGGCTTCGCAGGCGGCAATATCCGCACCGAGTTTCGTAAAATCAGCGGCGAGGATGGAGGGGGCGAGGATAGGGGTGTTAGGCATATTTTTTTTGGAGATAATACGGCGACATAAATGTCGCACTACGAGGGGATGTCTAAAGCCAACCTTCAAACCTGCCAACTTTAAACCTTAAACCATCACCTGATCGGCGGGTTATAGACGTAGTAGATCCACATCCAGAAGGGGATCAGCCCTCCTGCTAGAATTAGGGCGAGGAGTCCCAAGCCGACGTTTTTCCAATCTATATCGATGGTTGGCGATTCTTCGTAGGCGAAGGTTGGCGGCTCTTCTTCTTTTACAGGGATATGTTGATAAATGGGAGCAAGCTCAGGTTCAGGGAGGGCTTCAGGGATGTTGACAGGCGGGGGCGGTGCGGGCGTAGAAATTGGCGTCGAAACGGGAGCAGGTTGACGCTTCCCAAAGGTTTCCAGCACACGTCCAAATTGATCGGCTGTTCTGTAGCGACGGGAGGGTTCTTTGGAGAGCACTTTTGCAACAATTTCTTCGAGCGCGCGGGGGATATCGGGGATATATTCGCTCAGGAGGACAGGCGTTTCGGTCAGATGCAGACGGGCAAGTTCTTCGGCAGAGGGGGCGACGAAGGGTAATGTGCCGGAGAGAAGTTCGTAGAGGATCACGCCCAGCGAGTAGACATCGGATGCGGGAGAGGGTGCGCCACCTGTGGCTTGCTCTGGCGCAAAATATTGTGGTGACCCCCAAACGACGTCGCTGTATTCATCATGCCTAATCGAGGAGAGGGCGCGGGCGATGCCAAAATCGGTTACTTTTAGACGGCGGTCTGGGGCAACGAGAAAGTTATGCGGTTTTACATCGCAATGTACCAAACCGGCACGGTGAGCGTAGCCGATGCCCGCACAAGCTTGTGTCATTACGTAGATGGCGTCTTTGACAGAAACGCGCCCTTGTTTACGAATGAGTGTTTTTAGATCGGGCCCGTTTATATACTCCATCACGATGAAGAGTTTGCCTACATCAAAACCAAAATCATAAACTGTAACGATATTGGGGTGCGAAAGATTTGCCGCAGCGCGTGCTTCCTGGCGGAAACGTTCGCGGAATTCATCGTCATCTGAGTAATCGTCTCGGAGGAGTTTAATCGCAACATCGCGCTCGAGCATTTTGTCTCGTGCGCGGAAAACCGTCGCCATGCCCCCTTTTCCTTGTGGCTCGATTAATTGATAACGGTCATTGAGTAGTTTATTTTCAGACATCGTGAGAAAATTATAACAGGGTTGAGCGGTTGAAAGTTAAAGGTTATCGACATCTTTGCCCCCACCCAGCCTCCCTAAATTCTAAAAGCGGAATTTAGGGGAGGGGCTCGTCCTCTTCGTTATTCACAATTTCTTTTGCCATTCTTTGTAGTTCTTCTGCTTCCCCATCTTCAGTGTGGAGTGTTTGCCAGTATTGCTCCAACAATTCCAACGGAGCGAGGCTGCTCACGGTTTGATCGGCCGCCAAACGGATGCGCGCTTCCACTTGCGGGCGTTTGACGAGATGAAATTCAAAGGCATCTGCGGTGTATTTTCGTAGCGCAGGTTCGTCGATCAGCGTATCCCATTCACGGGGATATTCGATCACAAGACGCACAATCGCATCTTTTAGCTTTTCTTGTTTTGATAATTTGGATTTGAGAAAGTCGGTGATTCCTGACTCGGATTCGAGTGCTGCGAAGACATCTACAAAGGGGCGGATGCCATCCAGTTTTCGCCACTCGACCTTTGTCTTGCCTTGCGTTATATCAGCAATGACAAAGAATTTATCATCTCCCGCTTCACCAAAATCCACACGTTCGATTGACCCCGGATAGATCACTGGCGGATGCGCATCTTCATTTAAGTTTTGTGGTTTATGGATATGTCCCAGTGCAACATAATCGAGTCTCTTATCTCTGACCAAAGAGCCTGATAAGACCAAATCATTACCCAGCATCACCATCCGCTCTGCGCCATATTTTGCGCCTTGTACGGAGGCATGGGCTGTCATTATGACGGGGAGTTTTTCATCCACTTTCTCGAAGCAATCTTTAACAAACTCTGTCAGCAAATCTTCGAGCTTGTCATAGACTTTTTCGGTTTCTTCGCCACTCATTTCTGAGTAAGCCATCATCCCCGATTTTGAAACCCAGGGGAGGGCAATCACCTGCACAGGTAACTCTAAATCTTCGGCAGAGAGAAATTGGGGTTTATCCAAAACGCGGACGTGGGGAACTTGGAGTGTATTAAATTCCTGGAGCGCGTGGGCGCGTCCCGTTGCGGGGGAGAGATCGTGATTCCCCACGAGCAACAAAGTCGGGATTTTGGATTCGCTTAAACGGTAGATGCGTTTGCCCCATTCCCGTTGATAGGTGGGAGCAGGTGAACGATCTTTGTAAGTGTCACCCGCGAAGATGACGAGGTCAACTTTTTCATCAATCGCTGTGTCTACGATCGTATCCAACGATTTGAGAAAATCTAATACGCGGAGGGGGAGTCCTGTTTCGGGGTCGTGGCGACCGTAGTTCGCCATATCAATATGTGCGTCAGCAAAGTGGAGTATTTTCATGGGAAGGGGTGAAGGTTTAAAGTTGATGTAGAAGGTTTACGATAAATTTTTGCTTCTTAAAGGGAATCAAGTTCAATTCACGGGCGATGCGGTTCTTCATCCTATTAATTTGCACCCCATTGCTCAAGATAAAACAATCCCGGCGAGAAGTGGGGGTTTAGGCGCACGGCTTCGCGCATATCGGCAAAGGCGGAGACATAATCACCCAGAGCATATTCTGCCATCGCGCGCCAGTAAAGACTTTCTTCGAGGGTTGGTTTGCTGATTGTCTCATTCAGGGTCGTGTTGGCAAGATTGATTACATCTTGATAACGTCCCGCGTAAAAATATGCCCAGTAGGGACCTGTTTGATACCACATGATGCGATAGGGGCGTTTTTCTTGTTCGAGTTCGGCGTAGAGGGCAAAGGCGTTGTCATAAGCGGCGGCGGCTTCAGCATAACGCTGTAATTTTACCAAGCTGGTACCCTTGTTGAACCAAGAGAAGAATTCATTGAGGTCGTCAATAGGTGTTTGAATTTCACTTTCGGCGATTTCGAGGGCATGTTGATTTGCCCAGATCTCATCTTGCCAGAGACCAAGCAGGCTGTGAATTTCCTGCTCGCGCTCGGATGGATAGACGACCATAAAAAGATAATTAAACCAACGCCATTCCTCTTCAAAAAGCTCATATTCGATGGGGAAGTTAGGTCCATCGTTATAGGTATCCTGGACGATAAAAAGCTCCGCGACATTATTGTAGCCGGTTACAAATTGATAGTGTCCCATCCAGCTATATTTGCCGTTGAGATCAGTTTCATAATACCCTTTTTCAACGACAACTGGAAATCCAGCCGCTATGAAACGCTTGAGCAAATCTAGCTCTCCACCATAGAGCCATAATGCACTATATCCGTTCTGTTCGCTGGCAAAATCAGCCATCTCGTAAGGCATGACGTTTTTATCTGTTAGCCCGCGTTGGATGAAATCCAGATCTTCGTCATCAACGCCTGGTTTTATGGCTTTGGCGACATCATCGCGATTGCCTTCCCAGCCCCAGAATTTGAGTGCCATTGTCAAATTGGCGGGACCGCAATAGTTCCAGCGATTGTCCTGGTCGATATAAACTATATTTGAAAGTCGCGAAATTTCAAGATAAGGCGTGGGGACAATCGTCGGCGTAAAGATTGGAATGGGCGTACTATCATTTTTTGGTGTGGCTGTGGGGGTTAGCGTTGGGGTGGATGTCGCCTGAACAGGGCTGGTCGGCATCGGAGTGGATGGTTGAAAAACAGCTTCATCTGGCGGGTTGAAATAGTATTTGATCTGTGTGCGGAGATTATCCACGCGCCAGGAAAGGCGTGAATGGATTGGCGGGAGATTATACAGCCCAGCCAAGACGACAAGACCAAGAAGAACCCAAAGAAGGATGCGAGGGAGTTTCTTTTGCATGAGGGAGATTATACTCTAGGGGAATTGGGAATTGGGAGTATTCCCCTTGACAAATCCCCCTCATTGTATAGAATCACGCACAATGTCTAAAAAAATTCCCTACACAGAATATAAATACACCCCAGTTTGGGGAAAATCTGTTATTTCTTTTATTTATTAGAGAGCCATTCTTGGCTCTCTTTTTTTATGCCTAAGGATAAATCTATGCTAAAACTCCCCGGATTGATAGACCTCCACGTCCACGTTCGTGAGCCTGGTGCCACCCATAAAGAAGATTGGGATACAGCGACATCTGCCGCGCTGGCAGGCGGATTTACCACCATCTTTGCGATGCCAAATACAATGCCGCCCATTTTTGACCGCGACACCCTTGACCTTGGGCTTGCTTCCGCCAAAGAAAAAGCGCGCTGTGATTACGCTCAATTCTTGGGTGCTGGGCCTAATAACGCCAATTGGGATGTGCATCCCGACCTCCCGCCGCGCGCTGCCGGGCTGAAGATGTATCTCGACTCCACCTTCGGCGAACTCCGCCTCGATGATATGACTTTGTGGATGCAACACTTCGCAACCTTCCCCAAGCATCTCCCCATTGTGCTCCACGCAGAATCCCGCACAATGGCAGCGGGAATTCTCTTCGCCGAGATATATGATCGCCCGATCCATATTGCACATCTTTCTCTGCGAGAAGAGATTCTTATTATCAAAGCAGCCAAAGAACGTGGAATCAAAGTGACTTGCGAAGTCGCACCGCATCATTTATTCATCAACAAAGACCTGACGGGCTTCCAAAACCTGTCAGGTCTTTCTGTAGGCCATCAAGAAGTCCGTCCAAGGTTAACATCACAAAAAGATGTAGACGCTCTCTGGGATAACCTCGATATAATCGATTGCTTCGCTACCGACCATGCTCCGCATACGATAGAAGAAAAAGATAGCGATAATCCCCTGCCAGGGTTTCCCGGGCTGGAAACGGCATTGCCTCTTTTTCTAACCGCAGCAGACCGTGGACGGTTGACGGTAGACGATATTGTTGAAAAGATGTACACAAACCCAAAGAAAATCTTTAACCTCCCCGAACAGCCAGGAACGTGGATAGAAGTAGACGAAAACGCTCAGTACGAGATTCGTGGTGCGGAACACTTCTCTCGTTGCGGATGGACTCCTTTCGAAGGCTATCAAGTCAAAGGGCGTGTGACTCGGGTTGTCCTCCGAGGAAAAGATGTGTATAAAGATGGAAAGGTTTTGGCCGAAAAGGGTTTCGGTCAAAATATTCGAGATTAATATGCAAAATTTTACCGATGTAAAGCTTGAGATATTCATCCCACAAGAATACGCCCTCCAAATCCGTGATGAGTTAGCGAAGATTGGCGTTGGCGTGATTGGCGATTATGATCATTGCGTGGCGGTCTCCCCTGTGAAGGGATATTTCCGCCCCTTGGATGGCACAAATCCCTTTGAATGAGAAGTTGGAGAAATCAGCGAGATGGCTGAGTATAAAGTGGAGGTGAGTTGCAAACGGGAGTTGGTGAAAGATGCGCTCAAAGTGATACGAAAAACGCATCCCTACGAAGAAGCGTTGATCAATATCATCCCCTTGGCAAATCATCTTTTTGATACGGAAAAATAAGAGATAAATTATGTTGATAAGACTCAGAAATTCTATCCTAAGAACATTGCTCAAGTTTCTTTTCAAGCGGAAATCCACTATCGAGGAAACACGCGCACGCTCAGATAAAAATATGCGCTTGATGGGAAAACTCCCTGAAGAAATTCTTGTAGAAAAAGTGAGCATTGACAAGCTCAACGCCGAGTGGGTTTATACAGCCGAAGCAAATGAAGGTAAGGTTATTCTCTATTTGCATGGTGGTGGCTACGTGACCGGTTCAGCCGGGACGCACAGAATGCTTTGTGCCTCGCTGACCCAAAAGGTGAAGGCAAAAATATTTTTCCCCGAATATCGCCTCGCACCGGAGTATCCTTTTCCGGCGGCATTGGAGGATGCCACCTCTGCATATCGCTGGCTATTAGCGCAGGGATTTGAAGCAGAGAATATCGTCATTGCAGGGGATTCAGCTGGAGGAGGCTTGAGCCTCGCCACGATACAGGCATTGCGGGATGATAATAAGCCGCTTCCCGCTGGCATGATTTGCATCTCCCCGTGGACAGATTTGACGATGAGCTACGAATCCCATCGAAGCAAAGCGAACGTGGAGCCTATCTTGCGTGCCGATAGTTTAGAACTCTGGGCCTCCAGCTATGCGGCAGATACCGACCTGCGCAACCCACTGATTTCTCCCGCATTTGCAGATTTTTCAGGTTTCCCATCAATGCTCATTCAGGTCGGCAGCGAGGAGGTTTTATTGGACGATGCTAAAGAACTTGCTAAGAAAGCAAAATTTGCAGGTGTGGATGTGACCCTCAGTATCTATGAAGGGATGTGGCATGTATGGCACGCTGCGGGTGAGTTTTTGCCCGAAAGCCGCGCGGCCTTCGAGGTGATTGGTGAATTTGTACAAGGCGTTTGGAAAGAATAGAAACAAAGTAGATGTGCAACACATCCAAAAACAGAGGCAATGCAGTTCTGACCTAATCCGCTCGGGGATAAATCCCCTGCTCAGAACATGGAAGCCCTACGGGCTGTAAAACAGAGGCGGATTTATCCGACTTCCATGACCTGAGGCAGGGCTTTAGCCCGCACCGCCCCCTCTGCCCCTTCGGGCATCTCCCCCAAATCCTTCGGATTTAGGGGAGAAAAAAGAAAAGGAAAGAAAAAATGAAAAGAAAACTAATCACGCTCATCATCGCCCTGATGTTGATCCTCTCCGCGTGTGAGTTTCCGCCGACTTCGCCTCCCGAAGAGGAAGCTGAATCGCTCCCTACGAAAACCTTCACGCCAGAGCCTGAACCTTCTCAACCCGACACCGCCCCCGAAGCAGAAGAAATCGCCGAAGAACCAACCGCTACCTTTACACCCACATCCGTCCCTTGCGTGGAATTACTCTCCCCGCTCGATCTCGCTGATTTACCCGCCGAAGGCAAAGTAATCTTCTCTTGGACACCGTTAGATGATGCCGAAACCTATTCCTTAAACTTCATTTTCCCAGATGGACTAACCTTGAGATTTGAAACCAATAAGACTACCAAAAACCGCTACATGGACGGTTTCTCGATGCACCCCGCCTACAACCAGAGCGGCGAACATCAATGGTACGTGACCGCTCTGAACGCCGCTAGCGAAGGGCTTTGCCAGAGTGATTTTTTCATCTTTACGAAGCCCGTTTTAGGAAACGCACCGCAAGGAGATAATGATGGAAGCGATGGCGGGCTTGGTGAAGGGCCTCCTGGCTTCGGAGACTAAATCACAAGAAAATGTCATGTATAACGGTGGCAAGCCAAAAACAAGTGTGAATCGGGAGTCGGGAATTGTTTGGATGTAGAACCAACTCCCCAATCCCAATTCCCAAATAACCAAGACCAACCTTTAAACCTTCAACTTTCCAACCTTAAACTAGGAGACTAATATGCCCACTTCCCCCCAATCCCCCCACTTGCCCTTCGGCGATAACGTCCATTCGCCCTGGTACGGCAAAGACATGTTGAGCGTCAAAAACCTTGACCGCAAAGACCTCGAATATATCTTCGGCGTCGCCCACGAAATGCACGGGATGGTCGACCGCGTTGGCTCCTTTGACCTGCTCAAAGGCAAGATTTTGGCGAATTTATTTTACGAGCCATCCACGCGTACGTCATCATCCTTCCACGCCGCGATGGAACGCCTTGGCGGCAGCGTCATCCCTATCAATAACGTTAAATATTCTTCCGTCTCGAAGGGCGAAAGCCTGGCCGATACCATCCGCACGCTCGAATGCTACGCCGATGTGATCGTCCTGCGCCACCCCGAAGTTGGCTCGGCTGCCATTGCCGCTGAAGCCGCAGCTAAACCCGTCCTGAACGCGGGCGACGGCACGGGCGAACATCCCACACAGGCGCTGCTCGACCTCTTCACCATCTTCTCCGAACTCGACATTGGCGAGATCGACGGCAAGACCGTCACCATGCTCGGCGACCTGAAATACGGGCGCACCGTCCACTCGTTGGCGCGCCTGCTAACGCTCTACGATGTCAAGCTCAACTACGTCTCGCCCGATATTCTGCGTATGCCCAAAGAAGTCATGGACGAAGTCGCCGCCAAGGGCATCCCGCAGGCCGAGTATGCTTCGCTCGAAGAGATTTTGCCAGAAACGGATGTGCTTTATGTGACCCGCATCCAGAAAGAACGCTTTAAAGACCCCGCCAATTACGAGAAGGTGGCTGGCGAATATATTGTTGATAACAAAATGATGAAGCTCGCCAAAGAGCAAATGATCGTCATGCACCCCCTCCCCCGCGTCAACGAGATCAGCACCGATGTTGACAAAGACCCCCGCGCCGCCTATTTTCGGCAGATGGAGTATGGGCTTTATGTGAGAATGGCATTGCTGGCGATGGTTCTTGGAAAAGCATAAAGTTAGAAGTTCAAAGTTTAAGGTTGAATGTCTAACCTTAAACTTTAAACCTTCAACCTTAAACTCGGAAAAAATACTATGAACTCATTTATTAATACTTTAGAGCGACGCGCAGAGGATGCCCGATCTTTACTCTGTATCGGTCTCGACCCACATCTTGCCGATCTTCAACATCCAACCGCCGAATCCGCCCTTGATTTTTGCTTGCGTATCGTTAAAGAAACAGCCGATTACGCCCTGGCATTTAAACCCAACGCCGCCTTCTTCGAGATTTTCGGTGCCGAGGGCTGGACTGCGCTCAAAAAACTAATTGCCCACATCAACGCCCTATCCATCCCCATCATTCTGGATGCCAAACGCGGCGATATCGCCTCCACAGCCGAAGCCTACGCAAAATCTGCCTTCGACCACCTCGGCGCAGATGCGATTACGCTCAATCCATATTTGGGCAAAGATTCGGTAGACCCATTTATTGCAGATGCTGAGAAAGGCGCGTTTTTGTTGTGTAAAACGAGTAATCCCGGCAGTGATGATTTGCAGAATCTGACAGTGGACGATGGACGGTCGACCGTCAACCGTCAACGGTCAATGCTTCTCTACGAATACGTCGCAAAACTCGCCCAATCGTGGAATACCAATAACAATATCGGGCTCGTAGTCGGCGCGACGCAGCCTGAGGCCTTAGCCAAAGTCCGTGCCGCCGCACCTGATTTGTGGTTCCTCGCACCCGGCGTTGGTGCGCAAGGTGGTGATTTAGCCACCGCGCTCAGAGCCGGCCTCCGCAAAGATGGGCTGGGGATGCTGATCAGTGTCTCGCGCTCGGTTGCGCGGGCGGAGAATCCGCGTAAGGCGGCGGCTGAGTTAAGAGATGAGATCATCAATGTCAAACGCGAGATTGGATTCTAATGTCAAAACTACTCATACTTTCCGATAGAGCGGAGGAATATGAAAATATACTCCGTGCCGCAAAGCTGCCAGACCTCGAGATATTTGCTTTTACGGGTGCAGATGTCGAAGCCAAAATTGCAAATCAGTGCGAAATCGTGCTGGGCTACCCCTCCCAAATACGCGACAACCTTCCATCTCTGACAAAGTTGCGCTGGGTGCAAACCATCTCGGCAGGCATAGAGTTGCTGCTTGTCCCTGACCTGCGCCGCGATTATGTCCTGACCAATGCACGCGGTGTCTTCGGTGACTTGATGTCTGAATATGTTTTTGGCTATCTGCTTTCCCATGAAAAGCACATCTTTAAACATCGTCAATTTCAGGAGGAAAAATGCTGGGATGGGAGCGACACAGGCTCTTTGCGTGGCAAAACGATTGGCTTGCTGGGAGTTGGGTCAATTGGGGCGCATATTGCCAAAACTGCTAAACATTTTGGTATGACTGTACACGGTTATACCCGCTCAAGCGAATCTAGTCCTGATGTGGATGTCTATTATCACAACGACCTGATGGAATTTGCTCGCGGCGTGGATTATCTCGTCAACATCTTCCCCAACACCCCAGACACGCAGAAACTTTTAGACGCATCCGTTTTTCGAGCCTTACCGAAAACTGCTTTATTTATCAACGTCGGGCGTGGCAGTGCTGTAGATGAGAAAGCGTTACAGGCAGCTTTAGAAGAAGGCAAGATAGCTGGCGCAGTCCTGGATGTCTTTGACGAAGAACCTTTGCCCAAAGACCATCCCTTCTGGACAACGCCTAATTTATGGATAACTTTCCATACTGCTGGCCCAAGCCTTCCAAAAAATATCGCACATGTATTTATCGAGAATTATCATCGCTATATAAAAGGTGAGGCACTTAATTATCAGGTTGATTTTGAACGTGGTTATTAATTCATATTAAAGATTTGAACTCTTTGGGAGATTTTGGGGCTGCCTCATCCTCCGCCCTCTCCCTTTGGGAGAAGGTTAGGATGAGGGTAAAGCCTCGGACTAAAGGAATTCTATGAATTCTTGAGTAAATGCGTAATATCAGTTATCAAAAGGAAAACACATGGCTAAAATAAATTCTTCTACGCAATCTCTTGCCGATGGCCTACTGAAAGCTGGCTGCGTCAAATTCGGAGATTTCACCCTTAAATCAGGTGCAAAATCCCCCATCTACATTGATCTACGCCGATTGGTTGCCTTCCCTGACTTGTTGAAGGATGTCGCCGCGGCGTATGCCAAAATTATGCAAGACTTGGAATTTGACCAAGTTGCCGCACTCCCTTATGCCGCGATGCCCATCGGGACGGCGATCTCGCTGCATGGCGGTTGGCGGATGGTGTATCCGCGCAAGGAAAGCAAGGGGTACGGGACCAAGGTCGATGTGGAGGGCGTTTACGATGTTGATGAACGCGCCCTTGTTATCGACGATTTAATCTCCTCTGGCGGAAGCAAGCTGGAGGGCATCATCAAATTAAATGAAGTTGGTTTAAAAGTGAGCGATATTGTTGTGCTGATAGACCGTCAACCCGAAGGCGTGGATTTTATGGGGGAGCATGGCTATAAACTGCATAGCGTTTTTAAGCTAAGGGATTTGCTACATTATTGGGAAGAAAATGGTGCGGTGGATGCGGAGATGATTGCGAAGGCGTGGGCGTTTTTGGGATAAGATAGAATAGGAGAAAGAATCTCTCTCCCGTGAGCGGGATGGGCTTGCATAAACAAAAAGGGAAATTTACTATGCTTAAAAAATACTGGTGGTTGTTCCTGCTGATCCTTCTTGCGCTGGTTTTTGGGCTACTCTTTTACCAACAGTCTGACCCTGAGCCAATTATCTGCGTAGAACCACTTTTGCCTGAAAATGGGATCGAAATTCCTTATGATTCCGGGATCATGACCTTTTCATTTACGCCAATGGAAGGAGCAGAGCTATACCATCTGAATATCATGACGCCATCAGGAAATCTGGTCACTTTTGAACTTGAAGAACCTGGAGCCGACCGCATTATTACGACCTTCACGATGCCTGGCGAAAACCCTTGGTATGTGGAAGCCATAAATGATGAAGGTGAAATCATTTGTATGAGTAAAAGATTTACTTTCACGTTCTTGCCAGAACCTGAGCCTGTTCCCGAAGTGCAAGATGAAGAGCCTGAGCCTACCCCAACCTTTACGCCTACGCCTGAGCCAATCCTGAGTAAAGACGAAGTATGTACGCAACCACTCACCCCCGAAGATGGCGCAGAACTCCCCTATATCGGCAAAGTGATCTTCTCATGGACAGAAATAGAAGATGCCACAAAATATATCTTGACCATCACCATGCCCTCAGGAAATATCGTCACCTTTGAAAGTGATAAAACTGAGATCGTGCGCTACCTTGAAGCCTTTGAGCAGGGTGGAGAATATGAGTGGAGCATAACTGCTCTGAACGCCAAAGGTGAAGAAATTTGTGAAAGCGCCATATTTACTTTCACAAAAGAAATTAAACCACAGGGTAATAACCATTGGTGCTAGTTTTTAGAGAGAAAATTCAGCGATACTCATCTTGTA
>JABGOQ010000125.1 GCA_018645405.1 Anaerolineae bacterium
TTCCATTTTTCGCTTTGTAATTATCGATGAAATCAAACAGTCATGTCGCTAGATATTTTATAATAGAAAGAACGACTATATTAAGAAATACATTTACAAAAAGGCATTCAAAATGACAGAATACTCATCCCTTGAACAGATTCGACTTGATAAGATCGAAACTTTGCGCGCGGAGGGAATAGAAACCTATCCAACCCGTGCTAAGCGGACGCATACCAGCGCAGAAGCTATCGCAGCATTTGAGAAGGCAGAAGAAACTGAGAGCAGCTCTGAAGGGAGCGAGGAAGAAATTATCGCGACCCTGACAGGACGTTTGCGTTCTGCGCGTAATTTGGGGAAAATTTCCTTTGCTCATATTGAAGACGGTGCCGGGCGTATACAGCTCTTTTTTAGAATTAATGATATTGGCAAAGAAAAACTGGAATTCTTTGCAAAGATGTTTGATTTAGGTGATTTCATTCAAGCTGAAGGGAAAATCTTCCGCACCCGCCGTGGGGAAGTTAGCCTGCATGTGAGTGATTTCAAAATGCTCTCTAAAGCCGTGACCCCGCTCCCCGCTGCAAAAGATGAGACTCTCGAAGACGGCACTGTTGTTCATCATGCTGCGCTTGAAGATTTTCAATTGCGTGCCAGGCAGCGATATGCTGATTTGGCGGTCAATCTTGAAACACGAGAAACCTTTCGAAAGCGCGCTGCGATTACACGATCTTTACGTGACTTTTTAGATAACCGAGACTTTCTTGAAGTTGAAACACCGATTTTACAACCGATTTATGGTGGTGCCGCGGCAGAACCTTTTACGACGCATCACAATCAGCTTAAACAAGAATTATATTTACGCATCTCTTTTGAGCTTTATCTGAAACGCCTCTTGGTCGGGAATTTGGAGCGTGTTTATGAAATTGGACGCGACTTCCGTAACGAAGGCGTTTCGTATAAGCATAACCCTGAATTTACACAACTCGAATTCTATTGGGCCTATGCCGATTATTTACAAGTGATGGAATTAACCGAGCAAATGGTCTCCTATGCCGCTGAAAAGGCGACAGGTTCAATGAAGGTCACTTATCAGGGCCAAGAAATTGACTTTACGCCTCCATGGAATCGTTTAGAGATGCGACAAGGATTACTGGATGAATGTGGCGTTGATATTAATGAATATCGTGACGCAGATTCTTTGCACGCAGCATTAAATGAGAAAAATATCGAACATCCTGCTGATATACAACGTGGAAAATTGATTGATTGGATGGTAGATGAATTTCTTGAATCGAAAATGATTCAACCGACTTTCCTCTATAATTATCCACGTGAGATTTCTCCCTTGGCGAAATCCATTCCCGGCGATGAACAAACGGTAGAGCGATTTGAAGGTTTTGTCGCTGGCATGGAATTATGCAACGCCTTCACCGAGTTGAACGATCCTATTGACCAGGAGAAACGCTTCTTGGATATGGGACGCGACTATGCCGATGACGATGAAGAACGTCATCCGATGGATGAAGATTACCTCCGTGCCATGCGCTACGGGATGCCTCCATGCGGTGGCTTTGGGATGGGGGTGGACCGTTTGGTTATGCTCCTAACGGATAAGCATAGCATTCGCGAGGTTTTGCTCTTTCCCCATTTGCGGGCAGAAGAATAGAAAATCTTTGCAGTAGGGGCGGGTTCCAAGCCCGCCCCTACTATATAAAACCTATGAATAAAAAAACCAATGTATTATTGCTCGGCGATATTATTGCCGTTGCTGTCATCACAGCTTATGGCTTTCTTTTCCATGGTGAATTAACGACAGTTTCTCCTTATCGTATCTTGGCAACATTCATACCTGTGCTCATCTCTTGGGTGCTTATTGCTCCTTGGTTGGGCTTATATCGCCCCGAAATCTATACGGATTGGCGCCAATTATGGCGAACGGGCTGGGCAGTTACTCTTGCTGCACCTATAGCTACTTTTTTTCGTAGCCTTATGCTTGGGAACATTCCCATCCTTCCGATTTTTATTGCGGTGGTTGCAGCGACATCTGCTTTGGGGATGCTCATCTGGCGTGGTATCTGGTGGTTGATTGCTCGGCAGAAAAACTAATCCAGTAGAGGTACAGCATGCTGCGCCTTTACGCTGTTACATTCCTTTAAAAACTCCGTCTATTCCTGTTTATCTCTGGTAAATGATAAAATAGCTCCATGGACGAACCCGCCCTTATTAACGACGCAAAAAATGGCGACCTCGACGCCTTCAACAGACTTGTCCTGCAATATCAGGATATGCTCTATAACACTGCCTATCGCGTCATCGGCGATCCCGTCTTGGCGGCTGATGCCACCCAGGACGCCTTTATTTCTGCTTTTCGAAAATTAAAATCTTATCGTGGCGGCTCCTTCAAGGCTTGGCTTTTACGGATCGTCACCAACGCTTGCTACGATGAGCTACGCCGCCAAAAACGCCGTCCTACCACGCCCCTCGAACCCCTCACAGAAAACGGTGAAGAAATGGAATCTCCGCGTTGGCTGGCTGATTCTGCAGCTTCCCCTGAAAAGCAAATTGAAACCTTCGAATTGGAGCAAGCCATTCAACGCTGCATCGAAGCATTACCCCCCGATTTTCGCGCCGTTGTTGTTCTAACCGATATTCAAGGCCTTAATTACAAAGAAGCTGCAAAAGCGATTAAAAAACCTCTCGGAACCATCAAGAGCCGCCTCGCTCGTGCCCGCCTCCGTTTGCGTGAATGTCTCCAAAAAGTGCGGGAACTTTTGCCTGCCGCCTTTCGTCTGGAAGAGGAGAACGCCTTATGAGCAAAACACCCTCCTTCCGTGACATAAAACAACTCTCCGCCTATTTAGACGGAGAATTAAGTGCGTCTGCTTCCAGGAAGATGAAAAGCCGCCTCGCACGTGACCCTAACTTGCTCGCCGCGCTGGATGATTTACGAGACACTCGAGCAATTCTTCGCCGTATCCCTTCCCGACGAGTACCGCGCAACTTCACCCTCTCCCCGCAGATAGCCGCCAAACGCCCGCCCATACCGCGACTTGTCCCCGCGTTGACCTACGCAACAGCTCTTGCAATGCTTCTCTTCTTTATCAGTTTCCTTCCCCCAATCGGATTTGGGGCGGCTGGTGCTCCTGCCCCTGAAATGGCAATGGAATACGCCGCTGAAGAAGAATCTGCTGCTGAAGAAGCCCCCGCCGCGGAAGCGCCTCTTGCTGAAGAAGCACTTGTCGCCGAAGAGCCTGCCGAGGAGGTTCCCGCCGTAGAAGATGCTATCGAAGAAGCACCAGCTCTAACAGCAGTAGCAGATGGCGCAGCACCTGACGCAGAAGGAGAAATGCTAGATGCTACTCTCACCCCCACTGCTGAGTATTCATCTACACCTCGTATAGAATCTGAAACAGAAAAAGTAGCAGCAGATCAAGAAGCAGATAACCCTCTTGTTCCAACCTTACAATCAACCGAAACATTCACTCCTACTGTTGGTGAATCTCCAGATTTTCAACGAAAACCCATATTTAGTCCTTGGCAGAAAATGCTCTTGGTTGCGATTATTTTCCTCCCTCTCATCGCGTTTATTCTTCGTCGTGTTATTATTGCAAAATGGCAAAAAGCGTCCAAGTAAAACACTGCATCCGTTGTGGAGATGCTGTTGAGCAGCAACCCAGCTACGGTCAGGTGCGTCCTGTTTGTCCCTCGTGCGGATGGATTCATTTCGCTGATCCCAAAGTTGCAGCGGCGGTATTGGTTGAAGATGAGGGCAAAATCCTACTGGTACAGCGTAGTTATAATCCCCATCTCGGTAAGTGGACTTTGCCTGCGGGATTTGTAAATGCAGGCGAAGACCCTGTCGAAGCTGCGCGCCGTGAATGTTTAGAGGAAACAAGCCTAAATGTACGCGTGATTCGCATCCTCGATACTTATGCAGGTCGTGAACATTCAGGCGGGGCGGATTTCATCATCGTCTACCAAGCTGAAGTCATCAATGGGGAGCTCCTTGCCGCCGATGATGCTGCTGCCGCTGCGTGGTTTTCCCGCGATAATCTCCCTGAGCTTGCCTTTGAAGCCACGCATTATTTTTTAGAGAATTTCTAGCATTTTGTCCTCTTCATTTTTGAGCTAAAAATATGGGGCAGGGGCGGGGATATGCTACAATCAAATCATGAGACCTATTGCTCCCCTTCGTCCCTCGCCCATCGCTGGGAGATGGTACGAAAATGATCCAAAAAAACTGGCTGCTGAAGTAGATCGTTATCTCAACGACGCCAAGCTTCCAGATTTTGCTGGGGATGTGGTTGCCCTAATCGCCCCCCACGCAGGACACATCTATTCTGGCGCGGTTGCCGGGCACGCTTTTGTGGCAGTGCATGACAAAAATTATGACTTGGTTATCCTTCTTTCACCTCTGCACGCACCCCATCCTGATAGCTTTCTAACCTCTGCTCATCATGCCTATGCCACCCCGCTTGGGGAAATCATCATTGCGCGTGACCTTGTGAACGCGGTGAGCGCAGATTTAGAAGAAAACCTAGGCTTTGGGATTACACCCATCGCCAATGATGGTGAACATTCTTTAGAAATTGAACTCCCCTTTTTGCAACGTGTGCTACCAAATGATTTTGAACTACTCCCGATCATGATTCGCTCCACAAACGTACAAGAATTAGCAGTTTTGGGAAAAGCTCTTACAAAAATCTTGCGTGGACGAAACGCTCTCCTGGTTGCCAGCACAGACTTATCACATTTTTATAGACAAGATCAAGCCAAAACACTCGATAGCGAGATGCTTCATCAAATCGAAATACTATCTCCTGAAGGAGTGCTTGAAGCCGAAGAAATGGGCAAAGGCTTCGCTTGTGGACGCGGAGCAGTTGCCGCAACCCTCTATGCTGCAAAAGAACTAGGTGCAAAAGAAGTCAAAATCCTAAATTATGCTACATCTGGTGATATTTCAGGAGATTATTCTTCTGTGGTCGGCTATGGCGCGGCAGTAGTGCTGGGGTAGTAAGGATGACAAGGGTTTCAAGAGAGGCAAAGGAGCAAAAGCACAAATGGCAGAAATTTGTCTCTTGCGAACTTGCTCACTCTCTACCTTCCACTTTAAAACCTTCAATCTTCAACATTAAACCTTATCGAATTGGCTTTGTTGAAAGAAGAGTAAAACCTAAGCTACGCTTTGAAAAATTATATTCTTTTTTGCCTCTAAATGACTACATACTCTCCCCTTCAAAAAAACATCCTTGCTTCTGACGTTCCCATCATCGTCGGCGTTTCTGGTGGTGCGGATAGCCTCTGTTTACTCGGATTCTTATACGAGAAAGGCTATTCACTTATCGTGGCGCATTTCGATCACCAGTTGCGGCCAGAGTCTGGAGAAGGCGTTAAATTTGTTGAGAGTATCGCCAAGATATTTAATCTCCCCTTTGTCAGTGAAAGCGATGACGTCGCCGCCTACGCAAAAAAACATAAACAAACAATTGAAGAAGCCGCTCGCAATTTGCGCTATCGTTTTCTCTTTTCCCAAGCCCGCAAGCACAAAGCCCAAGCTCTTGCTGTTGGGCATACCGCAGACGATCAGGTCGAAACCGTTCTGATGCACTTCCTGCGCGGCGCAGGGCTGTCCGGGCTAAAAGGCATGGACGCCCACGTTATTCTCCCCACTTTTGATGCCGAAATTCCGCTCATTCGACCCATTCTTAATCTTTGGCGTGCTGATACGGTCGCGTATTGCGCAGCGCATGATCTGCATCCCCACGAAGACCCCAGCAATGCCTCCGATGAGTTTTTCCGTAATCGATTGCGCCATAACCTAATCCCGAAACTCGAGAAGTACAATCCTCGCTTTCGTGAAATCCTCCAGCGTACTAGCCACGCTCTCAGCGGCGATCACGCCCTCCTCGCTGAGCTAATTCACTCAACCTGGCAGCAAATTACCCTCAAAGAAAACCCAAACTATATCTCTTTCGATTTGCTCGCTTTTGCCAAACTTTCTCCCGCCCTCATTCGAAATCTGATAAAAGAAGCAGTGGGAAGGCTGCGCCCGGGACAAATCGACATCTCTTTTTCTACACTCGATCGTGCGGCGAGATTCATCTCTTTGCCCGATTCAGCGCAGCGTATCGACCTTGCATCTGGCGTGCTTCTGTTTCGAGAAACCGACTATCTCTACTTCGTCGATGGGGAGGAGAATTTACCCCTCGATTCTTTTCCGCAGGTGGGTAAAGAGTCTCTATCTCTCAAATTGCCCTGTGAAATCAACCTCGGTGCGGGCTGGGTATTAAAGGGTAAAATAACCGAGACCGCTTCAATGCTAAAAAACGCCGACCCATTTCAGGTCACGTTCGATGCAGATCTTTTTGGCGAGAATCTAGTTCTCCGCCCGCGCCGCACAGGGGAGAAATTCCACCCGTTCGGCATGGACGGCAAGTCCATGAAGCTCTCCGATTTTTTAATCAATGCCAAATTGCCGCGCCGCGCCCGTGACGGATATCCGCTCTTATGTGCCGATGATGAAACTATCTGGGTCCCCGGCTTTAGACTTGCTCATTGCGTTCGCGTAACAGAATCTACGCGACGATTTGCTAGTTTTACGCTTAAGAAAATGTAGATATACATTGCATCTGTACGATGCATTGTATATCGGACATAACTAAAAAAGGTAAAAATGTTCTCATCTCTTCGTTCCAGACTTTGGCTAACTTACGCACTGCTCATCCTCGCTGCGCTGGGATTTGTCTTGGTTGCTTTGACAATTTATCTTTTGCGTAATCCTCTTCTCTATCGACAAACGATAACAAAAATGAAAGCAGTTGAAACGGTGGTTTTGGCTCGCCAAAAAGAAGTTGCAGATTTACCTGAACGAGAATTGGCAGGTGTTTTGAATCGCGCCGATGCTAATTTTGATATGCGCCTAATAATTTTTGACAGAAAAGGTGAGGTGCAATATGATACGCGAGCAGACCAAAGCAAGATTGATATACCGCGTTTTAGCACACTACGCTCAAATATTACATTGCGTGATGAAGATGGGAAAGCTTGGCTATATTCGGTTTCAAGGCTGGATACCGGATTGCGTTTGTTGATTGCAACGCCGCGCCCTGGGGTGCAAATATTATCTGTTTTACGCGATGATCTATTACCACCCTTTTGGGGCGCAGGCGGGATTGCATTATTGCTTTCGCTCCTGTTGGCATTCCTCATGGCACGCTGGATAGCCGACCCTTTGCAGAAAATTTTAGCGGCGACCAGAGACGTGCCTGCTCAAATTGTGGACGCGCAGGAAAAAGGCCCTGAAGAAGTGCGCGAGTTGACGCAAGCGTTTAATGAAATGGTGAAGCGTGTGCAAAGTACGCAGCAGTCGCAACGAGAGTTTGTGGCAAATGTTTCGCATGAGTTGAAAACACCGCTCACATCCATTCAGGGATTCGCTCAAGCCTTGCTTGATGGCACGGCAGAGACGCCCGAATCTCGTCAGAAGGCGGCTCAGGTGATTTACGATGAATCTGGACGGATGCACCGTTTGGCTCTCGATTTGCTTGATCTGGCGCGTTTTGATGCTGGGATTGCTGAAATCGAATTCTCGCCTATAGACTTAGCAGCATTATTACGAAATTCGGGAGAGAAATTTGCCTTGCAAGCCAAAGAAAAAAATATCGAGTTGGAGATGAATATATCAAATCTTCCGATGATGGTGGGGGATGGCGATCGCCTCTCTCAAATCTTTACCAATCTGATTGATAACGGACTCAAGCATACGTCCACGAGCGGTGTGATACGCATTGACGCGGAGGATATTGGGGGCTGGATCAATATTCGTGTAGCAGATTCGGGTATGGGCATCCATCCTGAAGCTCTACCACATATTTTTGAACGTTTTTATCAAGCCGATCCTTCTCGCCGAACAAAAGGGAAACACAGTAGTGGCTTAGGTTTGGCAATTGTGAAGGAGATAGTTTTGGCGCATGGTGGTAAAATAGATGCCCAAAGTGAAGTGAGCAAAGGTACAGTTTTTCTGATTTCTTTGCCCCTTGCACAGGTTGATGCGACTACAATTATTTCTCGTCGTACTAAATCTCACCACAGATAAAAGGAGATAAACACGGATAGTTTGTACAAACCAGTGTTCATCCCAATCATCTGTGGTTAATTTTTGTTTTTGAAAATGAGCCCAACTGTTTCGATTATTATTCCTTGTTATAACGAAGAAAAGAGTATTCGCATCTTATTGGATGCGATTTTTGCGCAGACTTACTCGATTTCTGCAATGGAAGTCATCATTGCCGATGGTATTTCAGAAGATAATACGCAGGCAGAAATTGCTGCTTTTCAGGATTTGCATCCCGATTTAGATCTAAGAGTCATTGAAAATCCTGCTTGTATCATTCCTGCGGCTCTCAACATTGCTGTTGAAGCGGCACGCGGTGAGATTATCGTCCGCTTGGACGCGCATTCAGCTCCCGCACCTGATTATGTAGAGCGTTGCGTGGATGCGCTCAATGCAGGGCTTGGTGATAACGTTGGTGGTGTTTGGGATATTCGCCCAGGCACGAAGGGATGGGTGGCTGCGTCTATAGCGGCGGCGGCGGCGCATCCGCTTGGGGTTGGGGATGCGCTTTATCGGCATGCCACGCAAGCCCAAATCGTGGATACAGTTCCCTTTGGTGCATTTCGACGGGAGCTAATTGAGAAAATCGGCCTCTTTGATGAATCTCTCCTTGCCAACGAAGATTATGAGTTTAATGCGCGCATTCGTGAATCTGATGGAAAAATATGGCTTGACCCTGCAATCCGCTCTGTCTATTTTGCGCGCCCTACATATAGCAGATTAGCGAAACAGTATTTCAATTACGGTTATTGGAAATGGAAGATGCTACGCCGTTATCCTGAAACGTTAAGATGGCGACAAGCTCTCCCGCCTGCGTTTTTTTTGAGTATTATATTTTTCCTTCTGCTTGGTTTTTTCTCTCCACTTTTTGTTTTTCTTTTAATATTAGAGCTTTTGCTTTATTTTTTTATTCTCTTTCTGGCAGCCCTCAAGAACAAAATGCTTGGCTTGCCAATCGCAATTGCAACGATGCATATCTCATGGGGGGGCGGGCTTTTATGGAGCGCGCTCACTTCTGTTTTTAAGGTAAAAAATGGCTGAACATTCATCTCGCCCTGCATTAATTCGCTTGGGAAATCTTGAACAACGCGTTATTTTAATTTTCGGAGATTTGCTGGCTTCTATCATCGCTCTCGTGACTTCGCTATATATTTGGAGAGAGTATTCCTGGCGTGTACTTCTGGCTACAGGTATTACAGAGAAACAAGCCAGTCGGATTTTCAGCATTGATATTCAGGCATGGGTTTATTTTTTACCTCTGATTTGGTTGTTGCTTCTCATAGAGCTTTATGAACCGATAATAGCTGCAAATCGAAAAAAGACTCAGCGCGGCATTATCATCGCTGCGGTGATCGGGTCTATTGGTTATGCGTTAATTTTTACGACAATTAAAGATCCTACGGCAACCTTGCCTCGTATTGCCATTGGTGCATTTTTAATTCTTGCTTCACTCTTGACTTTGTTTTGGCGTTCACTCTATATTCGCCTATATACAGCACAGGGATTAGCACGTCGTGTTTTGATTGTTGGCGCAGGAAAAGCTGGTACTACACTGGCAAAAGCCTATGATGAACTTATCCCAAGCCCTTTCCTTTTGCTGGGTTTTACGGATGATGATCCAGATAAGATTGGTTCAAAAGTAGTTGGGCATCGTGTTTTGGGGAGCAATAAAGATTTGCTCAAGGTTATTGAGCAAGAAAATATCAATGATATTGTCGTTGCCATTACTGGGTCAATGATGGGTAGCACCTTCCAAACGATTTTGGACATTCAAGAGAGTGGTGTGGGGGTAACACGTATGCCGACCATGTTTGAAGAAATTACTGGGCGCGTCCCTATTCATCATCTTGAATCAGATTGGCTGATTCGGTCCTTTGTAGATGAAACTCGTGTAAGTGCTTTTTACGAGCTAGGCAAACGCATTGTAGACTTGGTAGGGAGCGTAGTTGGGGTGGCTATTTTTTTGCTAACCTTACCCTTAATCAGTTTGGCGATAGTATTAGAAACGGGCTTCCCTATTTTTTACAGACAAGAGCGACTTGGTAGGGGTGGTAGAGTTTTTATGCTTTATAAATTCCGCACCATGATAAAAGACGCTGAACCAGATGGCGAAGCACGCGCAGCTCAAGTAGATGATCCTCGAATCACTCGCGTGGGCACTATCTTGCGCAAAACCCGCCTCGATGAATTTCCTCAATTTTTCAATGTCTTGCGAGGCGAAATGAGTCTTGTTGGCCCACGTGCAGAGCGTGACCAATTAGTTGCTAAATATCAAAAAGAAATCCCTTTTTATCGGGCGCGGCTACTTGTCAAGCCCGGTATTAGCGGATGGGCGCAAATTACAAGCGGATACGCATCTTCTATCTTCGCCACTGCTCTCAAGCTAGAATATGATCTTTATTACATCAAACATCGCACGGTTGCGATGGACATCACTATTTTATTGCGCACTTTTGGTACAGTTTTCGGTTTCAAAGGACGTTAAATGACAACTTCATTGGTTACAGGTGGCGCGGGTTTTATTGGCTCGCATATTCTCAGGGCATTACTTGAGCGCGGAGATAAGGTCCGCGTACTTGATAATTTTTCAACAGGCAAACAGGAAAACTTGGATGCGGTGCGCGCAGATGCGGACATTATTCAAGCCGATATACGGGATGCAGATAAAGTCGCCGCTGCGCTCATGGATGTGGACTTGGTCTTCCATCAAGCAGCTTTTGTCTCGGTCCCATTATCGATGCAGACCCCAAACGCCTGCTTGGATGCAAATGTAAATGGGACAGCAATTCTGCTAGATGAAGCGCGCAAGGCAAATGTACAACGCGTTGTTTTCGCCTCCAGCGCAGCCGTCTACGGTGAAGCGGATGCCTTTCCTCTTACCGAAAAAGTTCCTCCAGAGCCGACGATGTCCCCTTACGCTACCTCCAAACGCGTGGACGAAATCTACGCTCAACTCTTTACTCAATCTCTCGGCTTAGACGTGACCGCTCTCCGTTATTTCAATGTTTATGGTCCCCGCCAAGCCCCAGGCTCGCAATACGCTGCTGCCGTGCCGATTTTTATCAGTCGAATGATGCAAAATAAAGCCGTTACCATCTACGGTGATGGCGGTCAAACCCGCGACTTAATCTATGTTGGTGATGTCGTCCGTGCAAACCTGATGGCAGCAGACAACAAAGCGGCAGCCGGTGAAATCTTCAATATCTGCACAGGGCGTGAGACAAAAATTCTTGATTTAATTGAAAGTCTCGCCGAAATCTTCCCTGATGCGCCCAAACCGATTTTTGATGAACCTCGTGCTGGAGATATTTATCGCTCAGTAGGCAGTGCTAAGAAAGCAAAAGACACCTTTAGTTTTGAAGCGAAGACTATGCTGCTAGATGGCATGAAAGCCACTGCTAATTGGATGAATTGATTCTGTACCACAAAGTCACAAAGGTCACGAAGAATCTCTTTCTGTTCACTAAGAAAAACTTTGTTCTCTTCGTGCCTTTGTGGTGAAAAAGAATGGAATTTCCCCTTTGAACATCTCACCTAAAAAGCAACGCCCTCAAACCCGCAACCGCTTCGTCTTCATCGGCGACCTGCTCGTGATTGTTATCTCCGTCATGGGCAGTTTTGCGTTACGACTTGACGTGGGCGAATTACCCTTCTATTTCCCTGCCATTTTGATGATGGTCGTTGTCGCCTTAGCAGTAAAAACCCCAATATACTATTTCTTTGGTCTCTATAGACGGATGTGGATTTACGCCAGCATCAATGAGCTAAAATTAATCGCCACAGCCGTAACGACTGCCTCCGTAGCAACATCGGGACTCATGTTACTTTTGCTCAGCACCGAACTTGTCCGCCCTGGAATGCCGCGCTCCGCGCTTGGGATCGACTGGCTACTCTCATTGGTGCTCATCGGCGGTTCACGTTTTGCATTGCGTATTCTAGCAGAGCAAGGCTCCACGCCAAATGGCGAAGCGCATAAAGCGCTTATCATTGGCGCAGGGGATGCCGGTGCGCTTGTTGTTCGTGAAATGCAACGTTCAGGCAAAATCGATTCTATCCCCATCGGCTTCCTCGACGACGATCTCGCTAAGCAAAAACAAGAAATTTATGGCGTTCCTATTATCGGCAAACTCGCTGATTTGGCACGCGTTCTTGAAAATCACCAAATTGCTGAAGTCATCTTTGCCATTCCCAGTGCCCCGGGTAAATCCGTGCGCCAAGTTGCCGATACCTGCCGCAAGGCAGATATTCCCTTCCGCACTATGCCGGGAATTTACGAATTGCTCGGTGGCAAGATCAATGTCAGTCGTCTCCGCAACGTAGATATTACTGATCTTCTCCGCCGTCAGCCCGCGCGCACGAATGAAAAATTGCTTGGCACATTATTGAAGGGAAAGCGTGTCCTTGTCACGGGCGCAGGTGGCTCAATTGGTAGCGAACTCTGTCGTCAAATTTCCCGCTGGAATCCCGAAGAAGTGATATTGCTCGGACATGGCGAAAATTCCATCTATGAGAGCCTAATGGAGTTACGAGAAGATTATCCTGCTCTAAAATTTACCCCCGTCATTGCTGATATTCGTCACGCAGACCGCCTTGAGCGCATTTTTGCCGAATATCAGCCGCAAATTATCTTCCATACAGCTGCTCATAAACATGTCCCGCTGATGGAAGCGCGCGCCAATATCGAAGAAGCGATCACGAATAATGTTTTGGGGACGCAAACCCTAGTCAACACCGCGCTAAAATCCGACGTGGAACGCCTCGTGATGATTTCTACTGATAAAGCGGTCAAGCCCTCGAATGTTTATGGCGCAACCAAGCGTCTTGCCGAGATGCTGGTCTTGGCGGCTGGCAAGCAAAAATCAAGGGCGTTTACCGTTGTTCGATTTGGTAATGTCCTCGGCAGTCGCGGCAGCATCATCCCACGTTTCAAAAATCAAATTGCGCGCGGTGGTCCCGTCACCATCACCCATCCCGATATGGAGCGATTTTTTATGACCATTCCCGAAGCCGTCCACCTCGTGTTGCAGGCGGGTGCAATGGGTGCGGGCGGCGAAACTTTTGTGCTCAATATGGGCGAGCCGGTGCGAATTCTCGACCTTGCCAAAGACCTAATTCGGCTTTCCGGGCTGGAACCGGATGAAGATATCGACATCGTTTTCACGGGAATTCGCCCGGGCGAAAAGATGACCGAGATTTTGTGGGAAGCCGAGACGAGCTACGACCAGACTGAGCATCCCGATATTTTTCAATTGGATGGGGATGAAAAGCTTGGCGATGCGCTCTTGTTTCAACTTGTTGACCGCCTGGATGCGTTATCTCGGCGAGGCGCAGCAGATGCGATTATCAGCACCCTCGACGAGAGTGTTCCCGGTGCTGAAATACAGAACCCCAGTCTCTGAGCGGCTTCTATATTTCCCGTCTTTCGTCTACAGGCTCAAAAGCTGTCGCCTTCCGCTCAGGAACTGAACGTTATTTATAACATTTCAACTTTCAACCTTAAACTTTAAACCTTATGACCGAATTTACCCTCCCAAAACCAAAAAAAAACCGCTACACCGCCGTCCATATTCTCCAAACCGAAGAGTGGGGGAAACTCAAATCATCCTTTGGCTGGAAAGCTAAACGCGTCCAAGTCGGCACGCTGTGGGTGCAGATTTTGTTCCGCAAACTTCCGCTAGGGTTTACGATTGCCTACCTCCCAAAACCTGCCAGAAGACTTTTTGGCAAAAACGCAAAATTAGGCGCAGAAGTGGATCGTGTTTGCAAAGAAAATAAAGCCATCTTCCTAAAAGTTGAGCCAGATGAATGGGAAGCAGAGGACCAGCTAGACTATAAACTGGATGGTTGGCGCATCGGCGACCCAATCCAGCCGCCGCGCACGATTGTAATTGATTTGCGCGGCACAGAAGAAGAGATTTTGGCACGGATGAAGCAAAAAACGCGCTACAATATCCGCTTGGCGGGGCGCAAGGGAGTCACCGTTCGCGCTTGGGATGATGTGGATGCTTTTTATGAGATGATGCAAACGACCGGCGGGCGGGATGGATTCGGTGTCCACACGAAGGAATACTATCAGCGGGCTTACAAGCTCTTTGTCATGAGCGGAGCGAACGGCGCGGCTGAGCTTCTAGTCGCAGAATATGAGGGAAAACCCCTCGCGGCTGTGATGGTCTTCATCAGTGGAAATCGAAGCTGGTATATGTACGGCGGATCGAATAACGAAGAACGCAATAAAATGCCGACCTATCTCATCCAATGGGAGGCGATGCGCTGGGCAAAAGAGCGCGGCGCAGCTTTATACGATCTCTACGGTGTGCCAGATAAAGATGAAGAGCATCTCGAAAAGCACTTTACAGGCACACAGCGCAACGAAGGCTTGTGGGGCGTTTATCGCTTCAAACGCGGCTTTGGTGGTGAAGTGAAGCGTGCTGCGCAGGCGTTGGATAGAGTCTATAAGCCCTTTTTGTATGCGCTTTATCGGACGGTGAAGAAATAATTCTTTTTCACGCAAAGTCGCAAAGACGCGAAGGCAAAACAATTAAACATAAAGTCCACGAAGGTTCTCTAAGAAAAAACAAAAAGCTTTGCGCCTTCTTTGTGTCCTTTGTGTTTAAGTTTTTTTGAAGAAATTATGAAACCTTATACAGCTTCAACTTGGAACACCCTAATCACCCAATTGCCTAATCCCCACTTCCTCCAAACGCGGGAATGGGCGCAAGTCAAAGAAAAATATGGCTGGCAGCCGATGCCCCATGTCTGGTATGAGGGAGAGAAACTTGTCGCCGCGGCGATGATACTCAAACGAGCCCTTCCTATACGCGGATTTGCGGCTCGCTTGAGCGTTTTCTACATCCCAAAGGGTCCGATTATGGATTGGGAGAATGAATCCCTCCGCAAGCGTGTTCTCAGTGATTTACAGAAATTCGCCAAAAAAGAAGGCGCAATTTTCATCAAGATTGATCCAGATGTGGTGCTGGGGACGGGAATTCCTGAGAAAGAAGATGAGACTACTTCGCAAAAAGACGCTCGCAGAGTCATATCTATTGGGGAAAAACTTCAATCTGCATTAACAAAGCGCGGCTGGCGATATTCCGATGATCAAATCCAATTTCGCAACACGGTTTTGGTTGATTTGCAGGAAGATGAAGAGGAAATCCTGATGCGGATGAAATCGAAGACGCGCTACAACATCCGCTTATCAAGTCGTAAAGGCGTTGCTGTGCGTGTAGGCACCTCCGAAGATTGGGGGATGCTCTACAAGATGTACGCAGAAACCAGCGTTCGTGACGGCTTTGCCATTCGTGATGAAAACTATTACCGCACTGTCTGGCAATTATTCAGACCTCAGACTTCAGACTTTAGACTTCCACTTGCTGAACTATTGATTGCTGAAGTGGATGGCGAACCCGTCGCTGCAATCTTCGTTTTCTATTTTGCCGAACGCGCCTATTATGTTTACGGGATGTCTACCACGAATCACCGCAATAAAATGCCGACCTATCTCCTCCAATGGGAAGCGATGAAGCGTGCCAAAGAACGCGGATGCACGGTCTACGATCTATGGGGTGCGCCAGAAATCTTTGACGAAAGTGATGATATGTGGGGCGTCTTTCGCTTCAAAAGTGGTCTTGGAGGGGAGGTCGTTCGAACCCTCGGCGCGTGGGATTATGCGCCAAATCCGCTTTGGTATAAGTTGTATACGGAGTTAATTCCACGTGTGCTAGATGTGATGCGTTCATTTGGAAAGAAGAAAACCAAAGAGAGTATTAACCGCTAATCTTCACTAATTTTCACGAATCAAAAAAGGAATTAGCGTAGATTTGCGAAGATTGGCAGTTTCAAAAAAGGAGCCTTTATGAAAACACCCCCTCGACTAAATTTCGCCCATCTCCCAACCCCCATCGAGCATCTGCCTCGCCTATCCGAGCATCTCGGCGGGGCGCAGATATACGTTAAGCGTGACGACCAAACCGGTCTCGCTTTTGGCGGCAACAAAACCCGTAAGTTGGAATTTCTCGTCGCAGAAGCGCAGGCGCAGGGAGCAAAAACGCTCATTTCGGGCGGCGCGGCGCAGTCTAATCATTGCCGCCAGACTGCGGCGGCCGCAACTCGTTATGGATTTAAGTGCATCCTTGTCTTGAATGGGGAGGAGCCGGAGCAGCTTTCTGCAAATCTCTTATTGGATAAACTTTTCGGCGCGCACATCGTCTGGGTCGCTGATCGAAACGACCGTGACCGAATCTTGTGTGAAACCTATGAGCAGAGTCTCGCCGAGGGCGGGATGCCCTATCTCGTCCCCTACGGAGGCTCCAGCCCAACCGGGGCATTGGGCTATGCTTTTGCCGTGGAAGAACTCATGCAGCAAAACGCAGATTTTGACTGGATTGTTTTTGGCACATCATCTGGTGGTACGCACGCGGGCTTAACTTTTGGAAAACGTCTCTTCGGCTTCGAGGGGCAGATTCTTGGTATCAGCATTGATGAAGATGAGAACTGGCTCAAGGAGCATGTTTCGGGGTTAGCGTCTGATGCCTCCGAGCTGCTCGGCGAACGGGAGCAATTTGAAGTCACGGACGTTCTCGCCAACGACCAGTATTGCAAGGCGGGCTATGGCATCCTGACCGACCTTGAGCGCGAAGCCGTCCAATTATTTGCCAAATATGAAGGTTTGCTTCTTGACCCCGTTTACACTGGTCGCGCTGCTGGCGGGATGATTGATCTCATCCGCAAAGGTTTCTTCAAGCCAGCTGACAAAGTGCTTTTCTGGCATACGGGTGGCACACCCAGTTTGTTTGCTGATAAGTATTCAGAAATAGTGAAGTGAATCAAAAAGAGCCAGAATTTTATCTGGCTCTTTTTCTTTACTATAGCAATTGAATCGCACATAACTCCTCATAATACTCTACCGCCGTTGGGGACAGCGGCTAGAGCAGAGGGATGATGTGTTAATAAATTAATTCAACTTTATCACCGATTTTTGGCTTTAGCAGGTCGTTGGCATTGCCATTGACGACCGCGATGATGATATAGCCAGCCGTGCCGTAGAGGGCAATTAGCTCGCCTTCGGGGGCTTCGCCAAAAGTCTGACGGATGCTGGAGATGGTTCTATCGCCGATTTTGAGCTTGGCTTTGCTGGCATCAAAATCTTTTGGCAGGTCTTTGCGATAGAAATTTGTGGTGATATTGCCGAGATGGGGGTAGATCAGAATGACCTTGCCTTGCGCTCCGCTCACAGTGAAATCTGCTTCTGGAACAGGGATGCGTATCTCGTCGTGGATTTCTTCACCCAGTTCTTCGACGGGAACACCAGCCGCTAAATGTGCGGCAACGGGGGAGAAAATATCGCGTCCGTGGAAGATATTGCTTTCGAGTTCCCACCAGTATTTGGGCTTGTTGGTGTGGAAGATGCGAATCTCCCAGCCGTTTTTCTCAGCGCGTTGATAGAGTTTTGAGAAAACGCCATTATCGGGCCCGACAAAATAATGCTCGCCAATTTTTGCCACGATGGGGCGGCGGGCTGTACCAACGCCGGGGTCTACGACAACGATGTGGATTGAGCCGGGCGGGAAATACCAGACTTCATGGTCGAGATACCAGGTTGCGTAGTTGATATCTTGGGGCGGGATCGCGGAGGTGATGTCGCTGATCATCGCGTTAGGGGCGATGTTCCAGATCACGCCGCGCATTGAGCCGACGCTTGAGCCAAAATCGGTGGTGATTGAAATGTGTTTCATATTATCTCCTTCGAAGAAACCCGACAGGTCTTTGCGAAGCACCCCGTCAGTTTCTGAGGGGTAAGATCTGTCAGGTTTAGTCATTATGGCACTAAAGTTAGGTGTGCTTCGCTATAACCAATAATAGAGTCTTGCTCCCAATACATCGGGTAATACTCGATATTGCGCCATAGGTCTGCCATATCTATATGGTGCTGATGATCAACATGCCCTGATTCACCAGTAGTATGGACGGTGAGGGAGTTGTCGAGGTCGCTTAGGTCTACGATCATGCGCATGGAGGGAACCCAATTTACGAAATAGCCGTCGATGGGGTCCCAGCCGGTGGCATTGACGATGCTTGCGCCGCCAGCAGTGGGGAAGGCTCCACGATTGAGAAGATTTTCGATGGGGGCGATGCCCGATTGCCCTAAAGTTGAGTTTTCAAAAGTAGATGTGTGCATCTTGCCCCAGTTCCATTTGGCGGGGTCTTTGCCTTGCAGGTCTTCCATTTCTTCTACGGCCATTTCAAAGGCTTTGGCGAAAATTTCATCACGGGTTTCGAATTCGTCTGTTTCTTTATCATCCCAGAAGAAGTGATTTTGATCTGGAGTGATGTTGCGCATGACTTCGAACCAGCGTGAGCCGCCCCCCGGGTAATAATCTTCGGGGAGGTCATCGTGGAAGGTGAGGGCGAGCAGGTTTTTCCAGTAGGCGGCGAAGAGAGCGGCGGGGGCTGAATCCATGTCGTTTTGCAAATCCCAAGCTGAAAGGAGAGCGTATCGTTCGGCTAGTTGCCTTTCGAAGGCTACCTGCCCAAGAAGCGGCACCAGTGTTTTGGCGTTGAGATTCTTATTATCCCCCTGCATTTTTTGCATATAGGCCATATCGATTTCTGCGGGGGCTTCGGCGAGCATGTCTACGATGGCTTGAGCGCGGTAACCATATGCCCAATCGTCGGTGACGAAGTGTTCGTAGTCGAAGGGCGGGACGCGGTTGTTGGCGGTGGCGATGAAGCCCGATTGCGGGTTGAGAACGTAGGGGAGTTCTTCAAAGGGGATGTAGCCTGTCCACTCGAATTCGTCTGTCCAGCCGGGGACGGGGTAGCGACCGTTGCCGCCCGCACGCATGGGGACGCGCCCGGGCATCTGGTAGCCGATATTGCCTTCGATGTCGGCGTAAATCAGGTTTTGGGCGGGGACAACAAAATTGGCAGCAGCGGCGCGGAATTCTTCCCAATTTGTGGCTTTGTTGAAGCCCCAAATTGCTTCAAAAACGGAGCCGGGTTCAAGAGCTGTCCAACTGAGTGCTATGACGTAGTTTTCAGGCAAGCCAAGACCGGCTTTGTCTTTGAAGGCTTCTTGGTCGTCTTCAAGGTCTTCGTTTTTGAGCGGGCCGTAATTGTCTGAAATCACCGGCCCGTGCCGCGTGCTACGCACGGTTAGCTCTACAGGGTCACCGCCGCCTACGTTGATAATTTCGGTGCGGGTTTCAAAATCGACCCATTCTCCGTTGACTTCATATTGATTGGGGTTATCGGGGTTGACTTTTTCGATGAATAGATCCATCACGTCGGGACCTGTATTGGTGAAGCCCCAAGCAACATTGGCGTTGTGCCCAATTACAACGCCCGGCACGCCGGCAAAGGAAAACCCGGTAGATTCGTAGGGGCAGGCTTCGCTAACTGGCATACAGCGTAAATCAATTTGATGCCAGATGGATGGCATCTGGATGCCCAAATGCGGATCATTGGCGAGGATCGGCATGCCGGTATTTGTGTGGGACCCGTCCACGACCCATGAATTTGACCCGATGCCTGCTCCCGCTGGACCAAGCAGACCATCGAGTAGGGCAAAGTTTGCGTTCACGTTTTCAAGCACACTTGTGGTGGTCGTGTCTTGTAGTGCCGAAAGAGAAACGGATTCCGTTAATGCTACGTTCTCTCCGATTGTGGGAACAATAACAGGGTGGTCTTCAGGATAGGGCGGGAAAAGCTCTTCAACCTGCTCGGCAGTGAGTGTGTTCAGCAAAATAGCACGTTCGATTTCCGCGCCCATATTGCCGCGCAAATCCCAAGCCATCGCTTTGCCCCACGTTAGCGAGTGGATGGGTGTCCACGGCTCGGGAGTATAGTCTGCGTTGATGAGTTTCAGGATGCCATATTCGAGGCTAAGTTCTGTGCCGGTGCGCCCTTCTGTCAGATAGGCGTTTACACCATCAGCATAGGTGTCAAGCATTATTTTGGCATCGCCATCCGCAGAGGCGTATTCCACCTCGGCAGTTTGTCGCCACCCCAATGTGCGGAGGAAGGAATCTGTCTCAACCTGCGCATCCCCGAACATTTCAGAGAGCGTCCCGGAGCCGATATGACGCCAGGCATCCATTTGCCAGAAACGATCCTGCGCTTGGACGTATCCCTGCGCCATGAAAAGATCATGTAGCGTGCTGGCGTAGATGTGCGGGATGCCCATCTCATCACGGTAAACTTCGACAGGCGCATCCAAACCTTCGATGCTGAATTCCCCGTCCACTTGCGGGAAAGAGAGTGGTGTATTGACTATGACCCAGTTCTTATAAAAAAGATTGCCGCCAACGGCGACAGTGAGTAGGAAAATAACTACTCCTATTAGAAAATGCCGAACTTTTTTTGACATTACTCCTCCAGTTTGACGAATTGAATTCAGGTATTATACATGAGGATTGGAGCATGTTTATGGGATTGGATTTGGTTTTAAAAAATAAAGATTGGGTATAATTAGCGCATGAAACTTTTTTGGAGATTTATGGAAAAGAAAAGAAGCTTTAGTTTGTTTTTATTATTATTTATGTTTTTATCAGGGTGCTCTTCCTCTTCTCAAGAGCCTAATTTTATTTTAACGGTTGTGGCAGGAACACAAACAGCTGCAGCATATCAGACAGATGCTGCGGAATCTTTGTATACACGAACACCAACGCCTTCGATACTTCGTGCTACAATAACATTGCAACCAACTGCAACAGTCTATGTTTTTGTGCCCACGCCAAGCAATACGCCAACTATGACGCCCAGCGCAACCCGAACGCCTCTAATTAGAACTGAGTGGCCTGACTGGAAAACAGGGAATGTGATTAAAATGCCTAGCGGTAGTGGCTGGAATATTGGTACCAACAAAAAATTTAGTAGCCTGACAGGCCTAATGGTGATGGTGACGCGCAGAAATGGGGTAAGGCTTCGTCCCATACCAAGTAAAGCGATTGGCGGCCCGATGGAGGAGCCGGGCTCCGCTTTTACGTTGACAGGTGTGATGAACAAAGACCCAGAACGTGTTTGGCTTTTTGCACAAGTGATTGCTGTGAATGGTAAGACTTATTGGGTTGGCGGTTCAGAAGGTGACGAGAATACAGACCCAACCCATGCTTTGCGTTTTTACTATCCTAATCTTACCGCTTCGCCCACACCTTCTCCTACGCTCTCGCAAACACCAACACCCTAAAGCTTTCTGTTTGGAAGCATGCAAGAAATGAAAACGCCGCTCTTTTTAGAGCGGCGTTTTTTAGTTTAGATGTCCAAAATCTTACTGTGCCAACCCCAATAATCTCGGATACCAATACCAGAGTAAATCAGCAGTGGGTTTTCCATAGATCGAAGCGGATTTGTCTTGGAGCATCACAGGTGGATAGTAGCCTCGACTGATAATGCCATCAATCCATGCACGCCCATTGATGGCGGTGAGCATCACTTCGTAGACATCTGTTTGGGCCTGTAGATTTAGCCCCACTGAAGGAATATCCGCATTAGGACGATTGAGCGATGTCCAATCAAGGCAGCCTCCAGACGCGGCAGGAATGCAGGCAGATTCTGCGCCTGTTGCTGAAGGAACGGCTAAGCCAAGAATAATCTCTTTTCCAATGCTGACTTGGTAAGGAGAAATTTCTTCGTCGAGTAAGCGTATTGCTTCAGCAATCATCGTATCTTTATTAGTGGGACTTTCTTGACTGAGAGGAGCATCCCAGAGCAGGTAAACGCCGTCTACGCTTTTGATGATGGATGGCGCATTAGCGAGGCTCCCTGGGGTATAAGGTAATGCCCACCAGATTTCACCGCCAAAATGACCACGCAGTTCAGTCAGGATTGCATTCCAGCGTAACTCCGCATCGGCGGGGACGCCGGAAGATTGCCCATCTGCGAGAATCCCGTTTTGCATAGCGGGAGCAAGCCAATCTCCACCGAGTACTAAAACCTGCGTATTGTTGCGTGCGGCGATGTCGGCGTGGTGCAGCGCAAATTGACGGTAGCGGTCGAAAAAGTTATTCCACCAGCCAAAATCACGAGGTGCACTCATCCACCAATCATCAGCAGGGGCGGGGAAGTTTGGGGTTGGGAAAATGGCGGTGTTCAAGTTTAGGGCATGGGCTTGCTCCATCATTTTTGTTGTATCGCCCCAGAGCGGATCTTGGGCAGGTTGGGCGTTGAAAACAAGTGGCTGTGTACGGGTGAAAGTCCAACTTGGGGTGAGCACAATCCAGTTTGCATTGAGTGCTTGAACATTTTGCATTGCCTGCGAAGTGAAATTCATCCAACTTGGCGTGTAATTAGATTGAAATTCGACGCCTGCGATAAACTCGGTATTACGAGCCTGAATGGGTGCGGCAACGAGTGTATATGGCATGTTCTCCTCAAGCCAAGCCCAACCTGTAATATTGTCGCGAATATCTTGTGGTGCAAGGCTGGTGGTTATTTGACGACCTGACGAAGTGTTACTCATTGTAGCAAGATCGTCTGCGCTGCCGCATTGGGCATTTCTGCAATAACGATAGCCAAAATTATTGACAATATCGAGAGGTCCGTAGAGCTTATAGCTCCAGTGGTTATTGCCCATCGCCCACATTGGGATAGGTTCTGTCCAAGCGTAGGGTGAAAACTGGATATAGATAACATCCCCCGCCGGTGTATTTGTGGGGACGTTAAGATCGAATACAATCGGTGACGAGGGGCCTGCTTGCCAACTTTCGACTTTGTCTTCGACGATAATATCTGTTGCGGGAACAACTAATCGCCGAAGGTTATTCTCTCCGCTTTTTTTGTGTTCGGCGTTCCAGAATCCGTCACCAAGCGTATATTTATAGCGCAGGTCTGTTCCTATTGGTAGTTGCATGGTAATGCTTCGGCGTCCATCCGTCATCAGGGAGAGTGTTGGCATTCTGTCTGAAACTGTGCTAAATCCACCGCTTAGGTCGCCGAAAGTATTACCAAGTTGAAGTAAATTTCCAGCCAGACGCACAGGTGCACCATCAACGGTGTTTTTAGGTAGATCAGCGATGAATGTGACTGTGACCAATTGTGCCGGGGCAACGTGGATCTGCACAGGTGTAACCAAATTTGCTTCTACCTGTGCGCCCTGTTGGAAGGGTTGATAGGAGCCATCCATTGCGTAGCCTGAGAGCATATGCAAACCTGGCAAAACACCTTCAAGCAGGAAATTTCCAGAAGAATCAGTCAGGGTTTGAGTGCCACCTACACTGATGAGCAAATTAGGAACAGGCTGCCCGCTGATAGAATCGACAGCCAAGCCTTGGATATGACCAATTGCGCCTGTGAAGTTTTGCCCGGTCCAGCTCGTTACTGTATCTTCAATAGAGCCTGTCCCGTCTACTTTATAAAGACGATAACGTACAGGGAGATTATCGCTAGCGGTTTCTTGAGAGCGATTATTTCCTGCGATAATGTAGCGGTATTTGACAACAGCATTGAGGGGAAGAGGCAGCGAAGTTGTATATGTTTGTGCGTCTATGATCTCAAGAGGATAATTTACTGCATTGAAGGGGAGTCCGGTCACTTCGTCGAGGATGCTGAGAGCGAGAATATCTCCCTCGTTAAGGGGTATCGGGATATGGACGGTGAATCTGGTTTCTGCAGAAGGAATGGGTGTAGATATGGACGTGCCATCCGTCACAGTTTCAGTGGGAGGTGTGTCTTCGTCAGAGCTTCCGCCTCCAAAGTCAAATAAAGAGAAGGTGCAGGCGAGGCTGCTTAAAAGAATAATTGCAGCAAAAGTTAGGATAACTGTTTTAGAGAGTGGAGTATGTTTTTTTTGCATGTTTTTCACTTCTTGGGTTTGAAACGATAAATATTTAAAAGATATTGCGTAAACTGATGAAACGAAACACTCCCTACTATTTACACAATATATTATTCGGTTTTACTTTCCCTTCCGTTATAGGCGATATAGCTTAACCCTATACTGATGAAGTAAAGAATTGACATCGGTAGCATCACCAATGCCATGTTGACAGGATCAACAGTAGGTGTGATTGCAGCAGCAAGAATGGAGATAATTACGATTGCCAGCCGCCATTGATTTTTTAGGACATGCGGTTTGACAAATCCAGCTGCGCTAAGAGCATAGACAACAAGCGGGAACTCAAAAGAGACGCCGATCCAGAACATGACACCAAGGATAAAGCTAAAATAAGAAGCAGGGCGTAATTCGGCTTGGATGCCCATGAAGTTGAGTAAAAATGGGAGGGCGGCGGGGAGCATGATGAAGTAGGAAAAAGCTGCGCCAGCGATAAAAAGCAGACTAGCGAGAGGAATGCCGATCAGTCCAAATTTTTTGGAACGGGGTTTTATACCTGGGGCAAGAAAAAACCAAAACTCAAAGGCGATATAGGGCAGGGAGAGGATTACCCCGCTCATAAGGGCGACACGCATAAAGACGCCGATTGATTCGGTGACTTCGATAGCGCGCAATGCATCAATCCCGCCGACGGGTTGGGAGAGGTAGTCGATGATTGATTCTGTGAAGATGAATGAAATAGCAACAGTGACCATTAATGCTAAAAGCGCGCGAAAAAGATGTTTGCGAAGGGTTTCAATTTCGTCAAAAAAGGATGCGCGTGCCTCTTTGGATTGAAAGACGCTAGTTGTGGTATCGATCAGTGAATGTGATTCAGGGTCTTCGTTGAGAAAGGCCGTGAATGTTTTCCAACCCTTGAAGGGGAGACTGATGATCTTCCAGATAAGACGGAAGGGTGAGGTGATTATCTTCCACAATTTTTTGAAAAAATTACGCATCATTGGATTTCTCTGTGGGGGCTGTTTTCTTAACGGGATGCGATTCTTGGCTCGAGTCTGTTTTTTTAACGGAAGTAGATTCCTCGTCCACGGGTGGAGCGATGCTATTTATCGGCGCATAATTTTTTGAATCAGACGTCCCGCTCCATGCACCGTAGGATGCTTCATCTTTCTTCCCCATTTTTTCGATTGGCGCATTGAGATTTAAGTCGTTACGAAGTTCTTCGACATTAAGATTTTCCAGGTTTGCTTCCCGCATTAGTTGCGTAGGTAATCTTTTTAGTTTGAATGACGCGTCTTTAACTTCACGCCATTCTGGAGATAGAATTACTTTGCGCATCCACGTGCCAATAGTTTTGCCCGCTTTTTGCATATCTTTGGGGCCCAAGACGATGAGGGAGATGAGAATAATAAAACCAAGTTCGGGGATACCGATGCCGAGAATATCCATTAAAGACCTTTGATAGATTGAATGATTTCGTTTTTGTATTTGGCAAGACTTCCTAAAACACCATTGATAAAACTGGGCGCAGCATCAGAACCATAAACTTTTGCTAATTCGACAGCTTCGTTGATGGCAACTTTGATGGGGGTTTCCTGGCTAACACCAAACTCCCAAAAGGCGATTCGCAGAATATTGCGGTCAATGGGGGCAATTTGATCGAGGGGCCAATCGGGGGCGTATTCTGCAATGGTTGAATCGAGCTCTTCTGTGATCGGAAGTACACCAAAAACAATTTGGTGAGCAAATTCTTGCAGCTTTTTAGATAGGGGGAGTTCTTTCAGGCGTTCGGTAAATATCGTGCCTGGAAGGTGGTCGCTCTGATCAACTTCGTAAAGTACTTGCAGAGCAAGGCTACGTGCTCTGGTGCGTTCTTTCATGCAATATTATGCCTCTTCATCGCTTTCAAAGGCGATGTTTTCGATGTGGATATTAACTGCGCCGACATCCATGCCGACCATGTCAGCGATGGCGCGGGTTACTTTTTTCTGAACATTGCGGCTGGTATCACGGATATTGATGTCCTTTTCAAGGACAATATATAAATCGGCGAAAACAACTTCTTCTTCGATGCTGATGCGTACGCCGTCTACAATGCCGCGCCGAAAGATACGATTGACTCCACCAGAAACGGGAGCCATTGCACTGACACCGTCTACTTTTAGGGTTGCCATCCGTGCGATTTCAACCAAAACGTCGGGGGCGACAGTCGTTTTTCCGGGGGGACGGGTGTTTTGTTCCATTCTTGTTCTCCTTGTTTTGAGGCTTTAGACCTCAGGCTTCAGCATAAGTTTTTTCTGATGTCTGAAGCCTGAGTCTTATGTCTAATTTCCTACATCACCATTCCGCCATCAACTTGCAGCGTAACACCAGTGATGAAAGAAGATTCTTCTGCGGCTAAAAATACAACTGCGTTGGCAATATCTTGTGGTTGCCCGAATCTTGCCATTGGGGTCATTTTCATTGAGAAATCTTTGATTTCTTCGGGCAAGCCAACGGTTAGAACAGTTTCAATAAAGCCTGGGGCAACTGCGTTCACAGTGATGTTACGCGAGCCAACTTCTTTTGCAAGCGCTTTGGTGAAGCCAATTAAGCCAGCTTTTGACGATGAGTAATTTGTTTGTCCTGCTTGTCCGGCGATGCCAGAAACGGATGTGATATTGATAATTCGTCCATAGCGGGCTTTCATCATTGGGCGGGCAAGTGCTTGGGCACAATTGAATGCGCCTTTCAGGTTGATATCTAAGACCATATCCCAATCTGCTTCCTTCATGCGCATAATCAAACCATCGCGAGTGATACCAGCGTTATTGACCAAAATATCGATCTTTTCAAACTTTGCAATCGCATCTTTGACCATTGCTTTTGCGCTTGCCTGGTCAGAAACATCTACTTCAAGGGCAACTGTTTCAACGCCTGTATTAGCAGCAATTTCTTTTGCTGTTTCTTCTGCCAATTCCATACGTAAATCTGCAACAGCGATATTTGCACCGCGGGCAGCCAGTGTTTCTGCAATTGCTTTTCCAATTCCGCGCGCGCCGCCGGTCACAAGAGCGGTGCGTCCTTTTAGCGATAAAAATTGAGTCATTTTTTTCTCCTTTTGGCGAGTGAATTATACACCACCCTTAACACATCAAGTACCTTTGGGTTGCAAAACAGGAAAAGAGTGTGTAGCGTTATTCTCTCTGAACTTTTAGTCCCAAAGCCAAAGCCAGCCCACCACCAATCACAATAATCCCCTCCATGATGAAGGCATCTTGCCAAAGTCGCATTGGGAAAAGGCGGATTAATGTATCTGAGTAGAGGAAAATCCATGTGTCGCCTTCAAAGAATAGATGATGGAATTGGGCGAAGAACTCCCAGAAATCGATCGAGGCGATAATAGCGAGAGTTCCTGTCAGGATGAGAGTCAGCCAGCCGCCCCGTTTCGCTCCCAACCTGAAGGCTTGCTCCCATTTTCCGAGCTTTGCCCAGATCCCAAGCAGAATCAGCAATCCAAAGGCCCCGCCCCAAACTTTTAACGCAACCTGGATCAGAATCTTCACATCCAGCATATGACTGACTTCACGATCTTTGTAGAGTGGAGAGTCATCGTCAAAGGTCAAGTCGCCGAGAAATTCGGGGCCAGCATCGTTGTTAAGATATTCTATGGATACCTTTGCATATTTCAGGCGTTCTTCTTGCGAGAAGCCATAACTATCCGGCGGGAAGCCGGGCATACGGTACTCGATCTCAGGAAAGATCGGCGTGAGCAAAATACGAATTCCCAGCAAAATGAGAATGATAGGGGTGAGAAGGGTGACGAGGAAAGAAAGAAAAGAGGACAGGGTTTTATTCATAATTTTATTTGGGGTTGTTTATTGTAGAGGCGCAGCATGCTGCGCCTCTACAATATGTAATATTATTGCAAACTCTCTACATCGCCGCCGAGCATGAAGCCAAGAATCATGTCGTTGGTGATCCATTCGATAGGGGCTTTGTCGTCGGTGAAGATGGTCGAGGTTTCGTAGCCAGACTGTCTATAGATCCACGTGGTTTGAACTGCGTCCACGAGTAATGGGTGGGCATCTTTATTTTCGGTGAGCAGGATAAAATTTTCGTAAAGAAAATCTTCGTTGGTGGGCTGCTTGGTGGCGTAGATGATCGAGTTGAGTGTGTAGGGGATATCCATCACGTAAACGGAGGGAAATGTTTGGGCAATGGTAGTTGCCATCGCGTTGATTAAACGGCGATCACCAGGGAGCCGCCCCACGTTGATGGTTAATACGCCAGTTGGAGATAAGCGCGCGTGCGCAATCTCGAAAAATTCCAACGTGGTCATATGCCAGGGGATATAGGGCGGGCGGTAGGCATCCACGGCGATGATGTCATATAGGTGTGGACTATGAGCGAGACCCCAGCGTCCGTCTTCGGCGTAGGCGTTGAGATTATCCAGTTTGTCCATTCCAAAATAATCATTGCCGACTTCGATAATTTTGGGGTCAATCTCGTAACCGTCAATTGGGATTTCACCGTAAACGGCGGTGGCTTGCTGGGCAAATGTCCCTGCGGCTAAACCGACAACGGCGATGCGTTTTACGTCGTCAATTTTGTTTGGCGGGGTATTGAAAAAGGGGCCGACCAAAAACTGCGACCAGGGTCCATCGTAGTCGAGATTATTGGGGTCATAAATTGAATGAACGCCTTGCCCATCGTTTAGGCGTAGATGGGTTTCTTCGCCGCGTTGCAAAACTTCGATGTAGTTATAGGCAGATTCGGTCTCGTAGATTTGCCCGGCTGTTTTCTTGATGCCACGCCCACCGTTAAAAATAGCGAGGAGAGCAATCGCGACAACCATTAGTAAATAAGGGAGGGTGGCGCCTTTGCCGGCACTCTTGTACATCCCCAGTAAGGCGACAAAGAGCAGTAGCAAGCTGAATACAAGGAAGGTATTCGTTGTTCCGATGCTCGGAATTAGCACCAAAATGGGGAGATAGGTTCCCAAAAAGGAGCCGAGAGTCGAAATCGCATAGATATTCCCAGAGATTTTGCCTGCGCGTTCGGTATCATCCATGCTCAGACGGATCGCGTAGGGGGAAATCATCCCCAAAAGGGTGATGGGGACGCTGAAAAGTACCAGAACAGCAGCGAATGCGCCCATCATTATGCTCACTTGGAGACCGTCGAAGGCGGTGGCGGCGGCGCGCAAAACGGGGCTGGCGATGTAAGGCACGATTCCGAGCGTGAACGCGCCCCATGCCAAAACTTTATACATGTTTTTGGCGTGGGGCGATTTATCGGCTTGCTTGCCGCCGAGGGTATACCCGAGTGTGAGATAGAGCAACATAAGGCCGATAATTGCTGCCCAAACGAGATTGCTGGTACCAAAAACATTGCCGATGAGCCGCGAGGCTGAAAGCTCGGCAGCGAGGGTGGTCATGCCAGAGACGAAAACGGTGAAGTAGATATATTTACGCATAAATTTTATAAGGTGTTGTGGTATATAGTAAGTTTGTTGTATACTCTCAGTATTGTACTCGGAAAATTTTATATCTCGTATTCAAAATAAAAGAGGAAAAATGGCAATAGCAAACTTTGAAGAGAAATTTATAAAATACGCTGAGTTGGTTGTAAAAATAGGTTTGAATGTTCAGTCTGGACAAAAGATGATTGTGCGCGCAGAGACGAACACTGCACCTTTGGTGCGAGAGATTACCGCAATTGCTTATCAGATTGGCAGCCCTTTGGTGACGATTATTTGGGTAGATGAGCAAGTGAAGAAGATAAGACATCAATATGCGCCACGCGATTCTTTTGATGAATATGCAAGTTGGGTGCTTGATGGTATTGCTCAAGAAATTAAAGAAGGTGCAGCCTTTTTGCAGGTTGCCAGCCCTGACCCTGAACTACTCAAGGGCATGGATCCAGAAGCGGTTTCTACCAGCAGAAGCGTATTTGCCAAACATCGGAAGCCCATTGGAGAATTGCAGGGGCAAAATGCTGTCCAGTGGACGGTTATTTGCCCGCCCACACTAGATTGGGCAAAGCACGTTTTCCCCGAAGCAGATATGGATGCCGCGCTAGAATCACTCTGGGAAAATGTTTTTACCCTTTGTCGTCTTGACCAAGACGATCCTGTTGCGCTTTGGCAAAAACATATTGCCGATTTAGATGAACGGCGTAAGGCACTCACAAAGAAAGCATATACAGGGTTGCATCTGCGTGCCCCCGGCACCGACTTAAGACTTGGGCTCCCAGCTGGGCATATTTGGGCAGGTGGTGGTGGAAAATCGAGCAAGGGTTATCCCTTTGTTGCGAACATCCCTACCGAAGAAGTTTTTACCCTACCACATAAAGACCAAACAGAAGGGATGGTTTCTTCAACCAGGCCGCTCAGTTATTATGGCAATATGATAGAAAACTTTAGCCTAACTTTCTCAAAAGGCAAAGTTGTTAAACTCTCAGCTGAAAAGGGTGAGGATGTCTTGCGAGAAATGGTCGAGACAGACGGTACCGCAGGTTTTCTTGGCGAAGTTGCGTTATTGCCGCATCAATCGCCTATTTCACAGTCGAATATCGTCTTTTTGAATTCTCTCTACGATGAAAACGCATCCTGCCATCTTGCACTAGGCAGTGCCTATAAATTCAATCTCGAAGGCGGTCCCGCCATGTCGAATGAAGAATTTGCAGAAGTTGGTGGAAATACTAGCCTGATTCATGTAGATTTCATGTTCGGCTCTGGCGAGTTGGATGTGGATGGAATTCGCGCTGACGGAACGACCGAGCCAGTCATGCGTGCGGGAGAATGGGCATTTGATTTATAGGCTACGTGTCTCTATACTTGACGCTCTTTAATAAACTTCTTAAAATCACTAAAATACCCCATAAGATATTATGGGGTATTTTTCTTAACAATTCATCACCAAAATCTACCTAAACCTACATAATATTTCTGAAAACTTCGGTTAAAATATGTGGCGTTATGTCTAAATCTATAGGAATACTCCTCGCCAATACAGGCACCCCAGATGCGCCCACGCCAAAAGCCGTGCGGCGTTTTTTAGCGCAATTTTTAGCAGACTTACGCGTAATCGAAATGCCGCGTTGGAAGTGGTTGCCGATTTTACATGGCATTATCTTAAATACCCGTCCTCGCCGCTCGGCGAAACTCTATCAAGAAGTTTGGGATGAACGTGGCTCGCCCCTTCTTTATCATACGCAAGATTTAGCGAAAAATCTTGAGGCCGAACTTCGTGCTCGTTCTCCTGAAAAGCAAATAAATGTCGCTATCGGGATGGGCTATGGCAATCCCTCTATAAAGAAAGCACTAGATGAGCTAAGAGAAAAAGGCGCAACGCATTTCATTATCTTGCCACTTTTCCCGCAATACTCAAGCACAACCAGTGGGGCGATTATCGAATCTCTTTTTAATGAAATCAAAAAATGGCGCTGGATTCCCTCTGTGCAAATTATCAGCGATTATCACGACCACCCTGCTTATATTTCGGCAATGGCAAAAAGCGTGCGTGCATTTTGGGCAAATTCGCCAAAACCAGAAAAGCTAATGCTCTCATTTCATGGTATCCCCAAAAAATATGTAGAAAAAGGCGATCCCTACGAAAAACAATGTCTCCGTACCGCCGAATTGCTCGTAGAAGAACTCGCTCTCGATGAAGATGAATGGCTAGCAACTTTTCAATCTCGTTTTGGGCGCGATGAGTGGTTGCAACCTTATACCAAGGAAATACTCGAAAACTTGGGCGCAGAAAATCTCGCTAGCCTCGATGTGCTTTCACCCGGGTTTGCTGTAGACTGTCTCGAAACAATCGGTGAGATCAGCGATGAAGGCCAAGCCAGTTATCAAAACGCGGGCGGCGGCGCATATAATTATATCCCCGCATTAAACGCGACCCGCGCACATATTGAAGCCTTATCTGAAATTATTTTAGACGCAAGTGACAGTCATCTTTAAGGTGACTGTCACTTTTTGAATACTGGAGTAAAAATGCCAGAACTTATCATTATCGGCGGTGGCATCACCGGTCTTAGCGCGGCGTGGGAGGCCCAGAAAAACGGAATTTCTTATGCCCTGCTCGAAAAAGATTCCCGTTGGGGCGGCAAGGTGCATACAGAAATTGTCGAATTTCCCGAAGGTAATGCGATTATCGATGGCGGACCAGAATCATTTATTACCCGCAAGCCAGAAGCATGGGATTTAGCAGGAGAGTTGGGGATTCAGGACAGCGTCATCAACCCCGGCGCAGAAACCCGTCACATGTATATTCTCGATAGCGGAACGCCCGTGGAAGTGCCACTTGCTCCCGTTAAATTTGCATCTTCCCGCCTGATGAGCGGAGGCGGTAAACTGCGCATGATGCTCGAGCCTTTCCAGCCCCCCAAAGCAGACGATGCCGACGAATCCCTTGCCGACTTTGTCACTCGCCGTCTCGGACGTGAAGCCCTCGACAAATTCATCGGTCCTATCTTAGGCGGGATATACAACACCGACCCCGAAACCCAGAGTATTCTCGTTTCATCACCCATCATGCGTGAAATGGAATCCGAATATGGCGGCTTAGTGAAGGCTGTAATTGGTCGAATGCGAAAGGCTCGCAAAAATAAATCAGCCAGTGATGAGAGAAAACCGCGTTTTGGGGCATTTTCAAATGGATTACAAGAGTTGACCGATGAAATGGTGCGTCAACTTGATGGGGATTTGCGTTTGAGTGCAAATATCACCCAAGTTGGAAAAGATGAATCAGGCTATGAGGTTTTCTTGGAAAATGGAGAAAAGCTCTCGGCTAAAAAACTTATTTTTGCTACGCCTGCTAATATCACCGCAAAATTATTGGTAGATATAGCCAAAGAATCAGCAGAAAAATTGGCGACTATTAAGCATGAAAATATCGGCACAGTTACGCTCATTTACCGCGAAGAAGATATTCAAAGCGATTTTCTCATTCACGGATTAATGATTCCGCGCCGAGAAAATCGGGCGATTGATGCGGTCACATATACGTCGTTAAAGATGCCCACTCGCGCGCCAAAAAGCTACGGGGTGATCCGTGTCTTTTTTGGTGGTAGCAAGCCCAATGTCGCGGAAGTTTCCGATGCTGATTTGCAGAAAATCGTTCAAGATGAACTAGCCTCCACCATCGGTATCACGGCGGAGCCTATCCAAATCATCCCATTTAGATGGCTAAAATCTTTCCCGCAGGCAAATGTTGGGCATATGGGTTTTGTTGACGAAATTGAAAAATCACTCCCTGAAGGTATTCACCTGGCAGGGAGTTCATATCGCGGTATTGGTGTCCCCGATTGTATTCAGCAGGGACGGCAGGCTGTGAAAAATGCAATTTGAGACCCGAAAGGTTTTAAACTCACTCTAGATTAACTAGAGTTTAGGACTTTCATAAGGTTTCGTAAAAAAGCATCCGAATAAAACCTTTCGGGTCTTTTATATTT
>JABGOQ010000131.1 GCA_018645405.1 Anaerolineae bacterium
ATCTGAAAGAGTCTTATGACGGTTGCAATACGGGTGAAGTCATTGGATATGATGGGCTGTTTTACCCAGTCAACGCAGTTGCCATTGATCCTAACAATCCTGATATTTTTTATGTAGGTACAGACAGCGGCGTTTATATCTCCTTTAACGGTGGCGAAAACTGGGAGCAAATTAATGATGGATTATTAGGAACACCAATTACTTATTCTATCGTTGTGGATGATGAGGGTAATGTATATGCCACCACGCCTAATGGCATCTTCAAATTGAATATTAAATGAATACTCCAACTAATCCCACCCACTCCTGTAATTTCTTTGTCGTAGGCGGTACCCTCGGACGTGAAGCCGCGTCCTATGTTCGTCGCCCTGTGGATGAAGAGCTTCTGCGCTTGACCCTAGCTGGGGAATATAGCAATGTGCTGGCTGCCCGACAAACAGGGAAATCATCGCTAATGGTGCGGACATCGGAGCGGTTGAAAAGAGAAGGGGTGCGACCCGTCATCATCGATCTGACATCCATCGGGAGTGCGGTCTCGCCCAGCGAGTGGTATTTTGGGCTACTCAGTCGTTTGAGCCGAGAATTAAGTCTGGATATCGACGAGCAAGCCTGGTGGCAGGCACGCACCGAGAAAAGTCCTATTCAGCGTTTTAGCGATTTTTTGCGAGATGTCGTTCTGGAAGAAATCCCAGAGAAAATTGTCATCTTTGTGGATGAAATCGATTCCACGCTCAAACTCGATTTCACCGATGATTTCTTTGCGGCAATCCGCGCTGCCTATAATGCGCGTTCAACTGATAGAGCGTATGATCGTCTGACTTTTGTCTTGCTTGGCGTTGCCCGTCCCGCCGACTTAATCAAAGATCGCACCCGCACACCTTATAATATTGGCACGAGCGTAGATGTGACCGACTTCCAAGAAGATGAATTGCAAGGCTTTGAAGATATTCTTGAAGCGGCTTTGCCGCGGCAGGGTCGTGAAGTTCTTCGGTGGGCACTCGAATGGACAGGTGGACAACCATATTTAACGCAAAAACTCTGCGCCGAAATTCTTGAACAAGCTAATGGTAATTTGTCAGAAAAAGATTTATCTGAATTGGTAGAAAATTTTTTCTTGGGGGACAAAGCGCGTACAGAAACCAATCTTCGTTCAATTCGAGATAGAACCAGCGGCAACCCGTATGCATCCAAGATGTTGCGTATCTACAAAAAGGTACTCAAGGGCAAGGAAATTGCTTCGGAAGAACGCTCTATTGAGCAGAATGAATTGAAGCTAACAGGTTTGGTGAAGGTAAATTCACAAGGGAATTTGCTGGTACGCAATCGCATCTATGCACGCACTTTTGACTTGACTTGGGCGAAAACCAATATCCCTGTCACAACAGGGCAGCGACTGAGTATGGCTTTGTCAGTGATTACTGTTTTGGCATTAGGTTTTGCAGGGTATTTCTATTATCAGCAACAGAATCAAGCAAATGAAGTGTTAGCGCAGACCTATATTGAGAACTTCACGACTAGTGCAAGTCAGGAAATCCGAATCAGTGGTTTAGCTGGTCTTTTGGGCTTAGGGGATGAATATGCTATACAAGCAGAAGAGTTGTTTGCTAATCTAAGCTATGAAGAGCAATTAGCTCTCTTTGATTTGACAACGCCTGCAAATGTGGGCAATGAGCTATTTGCTGTAATCGAAAGCTTATATCAAGAGCAGCGCAATACCCCCGAAGGGAATGAATTGCTCATAGCAATGGCTGGTGTCTTAGAGCAAACATCTGCATCTGGTTCTACCAGTTTGACACTGGAGATCAATGCTTGGTTAGATGGACGTGGGCAGGTTGCGTTGGAACAATATGAGACAGCAATTACTTTTTACAAAAATGCTTGGAAAAAGAGTCAGGATCGTAGACAAGAAAACTCCGGTGTTTTGTATGATCGTGGGTTGACTTACGCAGCGACAGAAGATTACGATTTGGCGCTGAATGATTTCAACGAGACCGTTGAATTGGATGCTGAGAGAGTGTCAGATATTGAAGATTTCATCTTAGACAATCAAGAGCTTACAGATTATCTTCGCGAGAATTCTACTAATTATCCTAACCTAGAAGGCGAAATTGTTATCCCTACACCAGGTGCCACCTCTACGCCAAATGCAACGCCTACGCCGAGTCCGACAGCTATGTCAGAAGGGTGGTTATTCTTTGATGATTTTGAAGGTCAGCCTGGTCAATATGTCGTCATAGATAAAAATTCAGAGGTTGAGGTTGTCCAGCTTGATGGCAATAACGTTTTTTACTTAGATGTGGTTGACGCAGGTACTACAATTGGCTTTGACGAACTCATTGAAATTGCAGACACCATGGATGACTATGCTATTGAGTTTGACATGATGATGTCTGATTTTAATTACGGTAGGGGAGAAAAAGCGTATTTTCAGATATTTCTCCGCTCAGATATTTTCTTAAGGAGATATTCCTCTACGCAATATGTAGGTCATATGCTCATAGGAGATAATTTTGGATTTGACAATAGTAACTCGATTTCGATTCAGTACTCTTCACCAGAAAGGCGGAGGGAAGCAATCAGTCTCAATGATGGAGACAGTCTGAAAGGAACAATCTCTAGAGTTGTTCAACAAGATACTTGGTACCATCAAAGACTCGAGATTAAAGGGGAAAAAATAATATGGTATATTGACGGCATCCTTCAATTACGAGCTGAGGATTCAAGGATACTAACAGGTGTACCTGCGATTGATTGCAGCGGAGGACAATTTTATTTAGATAACATTCTTGTAGAGTCTCTAGAATGAATAATAACGACTTCTCTAACTCCTTCTTCGTAGTCGGCGGCACGCTCGGGCGTGAAGCCGCGTCCTATGTCCACCGCCCTGTAGATGAAGAGCTTCTGCGCCTGACTCTGGCTGGGGAATACTGCAATGTGCTTGCTGCCCGGCAAACAGGCAAATCGTCGCTGATGGTGCAAACATCGGAGCGATTGAAAAGAGAAGGTTTTCGCTCCGTCATCATCGATCTAACCTCCATCGGAAGTGCTATATCGCCAAGCGAATGGTATTTTGGTTTACTCAGCCGTTTGAGCCGGGAATTAAGTTTGAGCATCGACGAGCAAGCCTGGTGGCAGGCGCGCTCCGAACAAAGCCCCATCCAACGCTTTAGCGACTTCCTGCGCGAAGTCGTTCTTGAAGAGATTCCTGAAAAAATTGTCATCTTTGTGGATGAGATTGATTCCACCTTGAAATTGGATTTCACCGATGACTTCTTCGCTGCCATCCGAGCTGCCTATAATGCCCGATCCACAGATAGAGCTTATGACCGCCTGACTTTCGTCTTGCTCGGCGTGGCTCGACCAGCAGATTTGATCAAGGATCGCACGCGTACCCCATATAATATCGGCACAAGCGTGAACGTGACCGATTTTCAGCAGGATGAATTACAGGCTTTTGAAGATGTTCTGGAAGAAGCTTTGCCGAGACAGGGGCGAGAAGTTTTGCGCTGGGCACTAAATTGGACAAGTGGACAACCCTATCTCACCCAGAAACTCTGCGCTGAGATCATTGAACAGACAAGCGGGGAACTCACAGAAAGTGCATTATCTGAATTGGTCAAAAATCTTTTCTTAGGAGATCAGGCGAGAACTGAAACAAATCTGCGTTCAATTCGTGACCGTGCTAGCGGCAATCCCTATGCAGCGAAAATGCTGCGTATTTACAATAAAGTGCTCAAGGGCAAAGAAGTTGCTTCTGAAGAACGCTCTATTGAGCAGAATGAATTGAAGCTCACAGGTTTGGTTAGGGTCAGTTCGCAAGGGAATTTGCTGGTACGCAATCGCATCTACGCACGCACTTTTGACTTGGATTGGGTGAAAGACAATATTCCTGTCACAACTGGGCAACGCTTGAGCATGGCCTTATCTATTATCACTGTCTTGGCATTAGGATTCGCGGGGTATTTCTACTATCAACAACAAAACCAGGCGCGTGAAGTTCTTGCACAAACTTATACGGAGAACTTTACAACAAGTGCTAGTCAAGAGATACGCATCAGCGGCTTGGCTGGGTTGTTTCACTTAGGGGACGAGTATGCTGTGCAAGTAGAAGAGCTATTCAATGGACTAAGCCATGAAGAACAGCTTGCCCTTTTGAATCTCGAAACGCCAGAGAATGTAGGGGATGAATTATTTGTTGTGACTGAAGCTTTGTATCAGGAGCAACGCAATACCCCTGAAGGGAATGAATTGCTTCTGACAATGGCTGGCATTCTGGAGCAGACTTCGGCTTCTGGAGTTACCAGCCTAACACTTGAAATTAATGCTTGGTTGGATGGAAGAGAGCAGGCAGAACAAGGTGTTAATGACTCAGCAATTACTTTTTATACAAATGCTTGGAAAAAGAGTCAGCAACGAGGGCAGGAAAATCCTGGTGTTTTATATGATCGAGGGATGGCTTACGCAGCGACAGAAGAATACGATTTGGCACTCCTTGATTATGATTTAGCTGCAAGCATCACTACAAACAAATATTCTGAAATAGGTATTGCGATATCTGAGAATCAAGAATTAAAAAAATATTTTGCTGAGAACAAAAACAACTACCCCAACCTGAGCGAAATCACTGTTACCACAAACGAAGCGATTGTTTTTCCCGACAGCGAACCAATTCAAACTATACCGCCTGTAATCGTCTCAGAAAAAGACGGGATGGAATTACTTTATGTCCCAGCTGGGGAGTTCGAGATGGGAAGTAAAGATGGCGATGCAGACGAGAACACAGTACAGATAGTTTACTTAGACGCTTTTAGAATTGACAAAACTGAAGTTACGAATACCATGTACGCTAAGTTTCTTCAAGAAATTAACGTTCAAAGGGGTGATGATTTCTATCACTTAGATGATATTACAATGCTAAGGGCAATTTGGTCTGGGTATGATGTACGTATTTACCAAACAGATGATGGGGTTTGGGAAGTGGAAGATGGGTATGAAAATCATCCAGCTAATGATATGAGTTTTTTTGCTGCCAAAACTTATTGCGAACACGTAGGTCGTCGCTTACCAACGGATAAAGAGTGGGAAAAGGCTGCGAGCTGGAACGATATCACTAGAGAAAAATATACTTTTCCATGGGGAAACACCTTTGATTGCACTAGAGGTAATTTCCACGACCAAATATTTGAAAAAGATCGTGAATTAGCTGTAGAGAAAAACTGTGATGGGTATCATCGATCTTCACCTGTAGGAACATTCTCTGAAGGCGCTAGCCCTTATGGGGCATTGGATATGGCTGGAAATGTGGCTGAATTTGTTGATTATGAGTACTCAACTATGCGTGGTGGGTCTTGGTATATGTTCGGTTACAGAACATCTTATCGGCCAATAGGCCCAGACGCGTCTGACTCTCATCGCAGTTTTTTTTCCAAAATGTATCTGGGATTTCGCTGCGCACAAAATGTAGAGTAGGTATCTATGACCATTTTCCAGTGCAACCAGAAAAAATTTAGCATCATAAACTCCAATCCCGAAAAAAGTCATCAGGGAACACGATATTATGATGGGGATGAATGGCCTAAATAATATTGGTGAGGAAATATGGCGATTTGTAAGGTCGGAGTAAGAGTGAATTACGAGTTCATATTTAAAGTCTTCTGAAACTTCCAACAGAAAAGCACTTTGATGTGCTTTTTTTCTTGTGTGTTAAACTGCAAGTATTATAGAGATTATTCACAAAAGGAATTTTTATTTATGGCACTGATCAGCCTGCAAGATGTCAATCTGGGCTTTGGCGGTCCCCCGCTTCTCGAAAACGCCAATCTGCAAATCGAATCGGGGCAGTCTATAGGCTTGCTAGGTTTGAACGGGATGGGCAAAACGACCTTGCTCAAACTTATCCACGGCGACCTGTCTCCTGAAAGTGGTGAAATCGCCCGTCAAGCAGATTTACGCGTCGCTTATTTGCCGCAGGAAATCCCGCATGGTTTGGGCGGTAGCGTTCGCCAAGTCGTCTCTTCAGAATTGGAAATCGCATCCCAAAATCTGGATGAAAGTGAAGCCTATTGGCAAAAGCAGCTCCAAATCGACAAGGTCATCTCTCGGATGCAACTCGATCCAGATGCTTCCTTTGATTTGCTTTCTGCTGGGCTGAAACGTCGTGTTTTGCTTGCGCTTGGGCTTGCGCGTGACCCCAATTTGCTTCTGCTCGATGAGCCGACCAACCACCTCGACATCGACTCTATCAACTGGCTGGAAGGCTTTCTCAAAAAATGGCGTGGCACCTTGCTTTTTGTGACTCACGACCGCACCTTTCTTCAGAATATGAGCAATCGTATCATTGAACTCGATCGCGGCCAACTCTTCGATTGGGATTGTGACTACCCCACCTTTCGAAAGCGAAAAGAAGCCTTATTGGCAACTGAAGAAAAGGAGAATATCCTTTTCGACAAAAAATTAGCCCAAGAAGAGGTTTGGGTCCGACGCGGTATCCAAGCCCGTCAAACACGCAACGAGGGTCGTGTGCGTGCCCTAATCCGCTTGCGGAACGACCGCGCCAAACGTCGAGAACAACCCGGGAAAGTGAATCTGCAAGTTGATGCCAAGCAACGCTCCGGAAGGCTGGTTCTCGAAGCCAAAAATCTGAGCTACGCTTTTGAAAACCAGCCAATTGTCCAAGACCTGAGCCTAACCATCCAGCGTGGCGATCGTCTTGGTATCATCGGGGCTAACGGCTCAGGTAAGACCACCTTATTGCGCCTTCTGCTCAACGAGTTGAAGCCGCAAAAAGGTAGCTTGCAGCATGGAATGAACTTGGAAATCGCCTACTTTGATCAAATGCGTTCCCAGCTAGACGAAACTAAGTCCATTCTTGATAATGTGAGCCAGGGTCTCGATGTGATCACAATCAACGGGCGTGAGCGGAATGTGGTTGGTTATTTGGAAGGATTTTTATTTAGCAGAGAACGCATCCATGCCCCGATCAGTGCTCTTTCAGGAGGCGAACGTAACCGACTCTTGCTTGCTCGTCTTTTAGCTCGCCCCGCCAATCTGCTTGTGCTCGACGAACCCACCAATGATCTCGATATTGACACCCTTGAGATCATGGAAAATATGCTCCTTGAATATCCCGGCACACTCATTCTAGTTAGTCATGACCGAGCTTTTCTTAATAATTTGGTTACCACCACCCTGATACTCTTCGGAAATGGAAAGGTGTCCAACTTCATCAGCGGCTATGATGAATGGCAGGAAGAAAAGGGAGCCAATGAGAAGAAGAAAGCCAAAAAGAAGTCAAAGAGGGTATCGTCCTCAGTGCCTAACAAGAAAAATAAGGCGAAGAAACTCACCTATAAAGAAGAACACGAGCTGGAAAAAATCCCAGGTAAAATCGAAGCCCTTGAAGCCGAGCAAGCCAAACTTAATACTATGTTAGCCGACCCCATTTTTTACCAGAAAAAGAGCTCTGAAGTTAGCGCAGCGGTTGAAAGATTGGAAATTATTGAGGAAGAACTCCAGGAAGCCTATAGTCGATGGAGTGAATTGGATATATAGCTAAAAACCCTTGCAGGTATTAGTGTGGCGGGATGGTGTCACATTTATATGGAAGGAAGTGAAGCAGATAATTTATAGGAGAAAAATATGAGCTTCGGTATTACGAAAACAATTCCGCAAAAAGAAAGTCAGGAAAGTGTAGATAAACTTTATGACGGTAGCATAAGTGAGTTTGAATTCCACAAAGCAGGTGGTCCCGCCAGGTTAAGTATTGGGGATTATGTCTATACGATATATCACCATCAAATAATCGGGCGGCTGAAAATTACGCATTTTGTGGAAGGGGCTATGAATCCAAAATCTGGGAAGCCGCGCACCCTGATTTACGTCGCCTGCCCCGGCGAGCGACTGACTAGGCCAATCGCAAAAAAAGGTCATCAGGGAACACGCTATTATGATGGGAGTGAATGGCCTAAATAATTGAAATCCCCGCGTGGTCGAGGGAAAATTAACAACTTTTCAAGATTGAGTGTTTTCACGTCAATGAGGCTGAGAGTAATTTGACATTAACCCCATTGGCGAGGTGGAGTCGGCAAGGTTGGCGTGGAGCAAATTATGCCCCTTATTTTTTCGCCAGATTTAGTTTTTACTTTTCTTTACTCGAATAACTTCAAATACTCCTCATATCCCTCTTCTGCCATTTTTGCTACGGGAATAAAACGTAAAGCGGCTGAGTTGATACAATAGCGCAACCCTGTTGGTTCAGAGCCATCATTGAAGACGTGGCCGAGATGCGAATCGGCGTGTTTGGAGCGGACTTCGGTGCGAGGCATACTTAACTTGAAGTCGGTGCGCGTTTGAATATTTTCTTCCACTGGCTGCGTGAAGCTGGGCCAACCACAACCTGCATCAAATTGATCGAGGGAGCTAAAAAGCGGCTCGCCTGAGGCAATATCAACGTAGATACCAGCTCCTTGATTATTCCAAAATTCGTTCTGAAAGGGTCGCTCAGTGGCTTCGCGTTGGGTAACCTGATATTGTTCTTGGGTTAATTTTTCACGAAGTTCTTTTTCTGAGGGTTTTGTATATTTCTTCATTGGTTTAGCCTCCTGCTATTTTAGTTTTATAGCCGAGTTTTTCTAATACAGCAGCCATTTTTTCGCGATGCTCGCCTTGTATTTCAATGACACCATTCTTGACTGTTCCACCACTGCCACAGGCTTGTTTAAGTTTTTTCGCCAAGGCTTTCATATCTTTTTCGGATAAAGCTAGGTTTTTGACCAGTGAAACACCTTTCCCGCCACGCCCTTTGGATTCGCGGTGCAGGTAGATGGTCTGCTGGTTGGGTGGCAGGGATTTTGTTGAAGCAGACTTTTGGCTTCTTTGGCGCAGATCACCATCGGAGGAAGACCAAACGGTACGATTCTTGTCTTTTGACATTACTCTTCCTCTTTGGGAAGATTAACGGATTCTGTTTCAGTCTGAGACTCTTGTTTATTAAAGGGAAGCCTCTTGAAAAAAGAGCGTACCGCTTCGAGCATCTTTAGCGAAGATTCGGATTTATCATTATCATCCCTCGGAGGCCAAGGATCTCTATCCAACATCTTTCGTATGATATATCGCCCAAATAAGATAAATGTGGCGAGCATGGGCGCGGCGATGATGATGCCCAAAATCCCAATTAGGTCAGCAAAAACAAGTGCTGAGACCAAAACGGCTGCGGGGTGAACACTGAGTGCATCCGCCATAATGCGAGGGGTTATGAGGCCGTCGAGGATTTGATCGAAGACTAGCGCAACCAAGATAACGATGATGGTATAGGTGAGCGGCTCCATATCGAAGAGTTTCTCGGGTTGCAGAAAGCTGACCAAAGCCAGCGCAACCCAAACCAATGCTGGTCCAATATAGGGGAGAAATTTCGAAACACCTGCCAAGAGAGCTAATCCGATTGCATAGCGAACACCCAATAAGCTAAGAACAAAGAGATAAAAAATAAACGCGAGGGTAAAGATGATTATTTGCCCGCGCAGGAAAGCATTCCAGATGCGACCAAGTTCTTGAGTAAGTTTGTTGAAGTCGTCGACGTAGCCGGGGATTTCAACCTTGAGCAAGTTTTCGCGTAAACCACCACTTTCTGCCAGAATGAAATAGGAAACGAGCATGACAAAAGCTGTCATGCCGATAAATCCCGCTGTGCCTGTAGCAACCGAGCCGAGCACCTGACCTGTGCTCCCAAGCAAAGGTTGGACGTAAGAGAGCAAGTCCTGGCTGATGCTTTCCAGATTGAGCGTGTTCAAATCAAGCGGGATCGGGGATATTTCTACAACCCAGTTTGCTATATTGGTAAGCATGGTAGGCAATTCATCAAGGCTATTTTGCAACAGCGATATCAAGCTTTGGATCTGTGAACCGATTCCCAAACCGCCCAAGGTAAATAAAGAAGCAAAGATCAGGATCACCAAAAGATAAGTAAGCCCCACAGACATGCGCCAGGAAAGGCGCGGAGCGCGGTCAAATAAAGAGGCAATGGGTTGAAAAAGGTAAGCCAAGATAAAGGCGATTGCCAAAGGGATGATCAGTGCTTTGAAGCGGATAAGCAGCGCGGCAACGACCACGACCGCGATCAATGTCACGACCAATTTGGTCATGGAATTCCAGCGAGGGGATGCAGCTGTAGATTGTGTCATTTAAGTATTCCTCTCCAGTTGAGAAAATGAATATCTAAGAATACTTCAGGGGGGTTTAAAAAGCAAGAATAGTAGGACTTACGCATTTTTCTACCGTCCTTCTCCCAATGCTCTGCGTTTGGGCTTCGTGTCAGGAACGCAACGCAGAGCATTACTGGTAGGTAATCAACACTTTGCGTAAGCCCTAAAAAGACTTGCCATGTAGATTAAAAGCCCTTAAAATCAAGTTCTGTAAAACACTCACTCGTAAAGCAAAAAGGATCATCCTAATGGATTTACAAGAATTTGGAAAACGCATTACCAAGAACCTTAAAAAAGTTATTATCGGCAAAGCTCCCGCTCTTGATTTGGTCGTAATTGGGCTTCTCGCACAGGGGCATATTTTGATCGAGGATGTACCCGGTGTGGGGAAAACCGTCCTTGCTCGTAGTCTCGCAAAATCGGTCGATTCAACTTTTAACCGTATCCAGTTTACGCCAGATATGCTCCCTAGCGATGTGACGGGTGTCTCTATATACAATCAGGAGACACGCAAATTTGAATTTCGACCGGGACCATTGCTTGGGCAAATCATCCTTGCTGACGAGATCAATCGGGCAACCCCTAAAACGCAGGCTGCGCTTCTTGAAGCAATGGAGGAAAATCAAATCACTGTAGATGGCGTTACCCACCATCTTATGCAACCTTTTATGGTGCTTGCCACACAAAACCCGATCGAATACGAAGGCACTTTTCCGCTTCCTGAAGCGCAATTAGATCGCTTTCTGCTTCATCTTCAGTTAGGCTATCCCAGCCTCAGAGACGAGATTCGGGTGCTCGAAAAACAACAAAGCCAACATCCAATTGAATCTCTTGAGTCCGTCGCTAGCAATGAAGAAATTTTGGAGGCCATAGATGCTACCAAGCAAATCTACGTCTCTGACGCGGTCAAACGCTATATTGTGGAAATAACCAGCCAAACACGCAAAAGCGGAGATGTGCATCTTGGTGCCAGTCCCCGTGGCAGCCTCGCCCTCTTCCGCACCGGGCAAGCTCGTGCTGCCTTGCGCGGGCGCGATCATGTTTTGCCTGATGATATAAAAGCCCTAGCCGTTCCTGTATTGGGGCACCGAATCATTTTAGGACCTGCAGCGCGAATGCGTGAATTTAACGCGGACCAAATTGTGAGAGAGTTAGCGTATGGCATTCCGGTTCCTGGGGGAGATTTTCAAACGGTACAAAGTTAATCAGCGATGAAAAATAGCCGTATTCTATTTCTGCTGCTCTTCCTCATAAGCTTCTTCGGGGCATTTGCTACCAACGCGCCCGTCTATGTCCGCTTGCTCTACCTGACATCCCTTATCATTGGCGGAAGTTGGCTCTGGGTTAAACTCTCCATTTCGGGGCTTAGATTAATTCGCCGCTCACGCTCTTTACGCGCCAATGTTGGGGATATTTACGACGAATATTTTGAAGTCCACAATAATAATCGCTGGCTCTGCCCGTGGATTGAAATCCACAACGAAACTGATCTCCCAGCTTCGGCGGGTTCGCGATTATTGGTAGGTATCAAAAAACGGGAAAAACGCTCCTATCTCGCTCGTACCTGGCTCGTCCAGCGCGGCGCGTTTTCACTGGGGCCTACTACGCTCATATCCCGCGATCCGCTAGGGGTATTTCTAAGCCAAAAAAGCTTTTCAGCCGAATCTGAGTTAATCGTTTTGCCCCTGCTCCTAAACCTGACTTCTTTTCCTGACCCACCCGGTTTATTGTCAGGCGGAAAAGTCCTTCGGCAGAAATCGCTCGGGATCACGCCCCACGCCGCAGGTGTCCGCGAGTATGCGCCCGGCGATGCCCTTCGCCGCATCCACTGGGCAACATCTGCTCGTCGCCAAAAGTTGATGGTCAAAGAATTCGACCAAGACCCGCAATCCTCTGTCTGGATTTTTCTGGATGCGGAATCTGCGGCGCAAATATCCCAAAAGGATTATTCCCCTCTTGAAGGCTGGGATAACTGGATGCTCGGGCACAAACCTGAATTCGACTTGCCTCCGTCTACATTCGAATATGCGGTGACAAGCGCGGCATCGCTAACGCATTATTTCACCAAAGCGCGTCGCGCAGTCGGGCTAATTGTGGCTGGGCAAAAAAGCATCGTTATCCCCGCTGACCGCAGTACCCGCCAAGAAGAAAAGATATTAGAAACGCTCGCCTTTATACAAAGCACAGGGGAATTATCAATGGAAGCACTCGTTGCCACACAAGCAGGCCAGTTACCGCAAGGCAGTAGCGCGGTACTCATCACCGCTTCTGTACGTCCTGAAATCATGCACGCAGTCGATGATCTCTTACGCCGAAACCAACGCCCGACAGTGGTATTATTGGATGCAGAATCCTTTGGCAGCGAAAAAAGCAACGCAGCCTTGGTAGAAAGCCTACGCAAGATCAATGTGCCCGTCTGTCGCGTCCTATGCGGTGACGATTTGGAGAAGGCGCTTTCTAATATCTCAGGAACAACCTCTACAAAGGAGAATTTTTTATGGCGAGAGCCATTCACACCTTAGATCTCAACTTTCAAAACCGAAAAAATGCGATTGCCGCCTATCTGATTCCACACTCAGAAGGAGCCGCTCTTGTGGAATCGGGCCCTGGCTCTACTATTGACAGTCTCAAAGCGGAGATAGCAAAGCATGGTTTTACGGTTAATGACCTCACCCACGTTTTCTTAAGTCATATCCATCTAGATCACGCCGGCGCAGCAGGATGGCTCGCCCAACAAGGCGTACAAGTTTGTGTTCATCCACGCGGTGCGCCGCATCTGCTCAATCCCGAAAAGTTGATTGCCAGCGCAACGCGCATTTATAAAGAAGATATGGATCGGCTTTGGGGAGATTTTCTTGCCGTGCCAGAAGACAAATTGATTGCCGCTGAAGATGGCCAGGAAATCACCGTTGGCGACCTGAAAATTAAAGCCATCCATACCCCAGGCCATGCCGAGCATCATATCTCTTGGGGCATAGAAGATGATATTGTCTTCACAGGTGATATTGGCGGCGTGCGCATGTTTGGCTACGGTTATGTGCGTTTACCCCTTGTGCCCCCAGAATTGCATCTTGAAAGATGGCACGATAGTCTTGAAAAACTACTCTCGATGAATTTCAAACGCATCGCCCCAACTCATTTCGGCGTTTTTGATGACGCTGAGTGGCATATAAACGCAGCAATAGCCTCCGTGGCTTCAACATCTCGTTGGTTAGACGAAGTAATGCCCTCCGAACCAAGCATTGACGAATTGGGAAAAAAAGTAGTCAACTGGATGCTGGAAGAAGCCCTTGCCGAAGGTGTTAGCGAAGAAACACTCAAGGTCTATGAAATCGCTAATCCGCTACACATGTCCTCGACTGGATTGGCACGGTATTGGACGAAGTTTAGACAAGCTGCACAATCACAGTAAGGGCGATCCTTTGTCCTTATATATAAATTTATATTCTAGCCAACCTGCCAGCTTATAAAAGATGTAAAATCAAAGCGGGTCGCCCCTACCCAAACTACCCGCCTATCAAACAAAAAGGAAAAAAATAATGAAAGACTTTCTCGCAATCTCAGAATACTCATCTGAAGAATTACAAGACTTGCTCGATCTCGCTGTGAAACTGAAGACAGAATATTTCGCAGGCGGTAACCCACCCCTTGCACAAGGCAAAGCAATGGCAATGATCTTCCAAAAACCCAGCCTGCGTACGCGCGTTTCATTCGATATGGTTATGCGACATCTTGGTGGCGATGCCCTCTACCTCTCCCCCGCTGAAATCGGGTTGGGCAAACGAGAATCTGTTGCCGATGTAGCGCGCGTTCTTTCAGGCTATGTCCACATCATTATGGCGCGCGTTTTTGCCCATGAGCACGTCGAAGAACTAGGCAAATGGGCATCTGCTCCCGTTATCAATGGTCTGAGTGATTTCAACCACCCCTGCCAGGCAATGGCAGATGCGCTCACTATTCAAGAAAAATTTGGCACGCTCAAAGGCACGAATGTCACCTATGTCGGAGATGGGAATAATGTCGCGGCTTCTTTGATGTATATCTGCGCACGCTTGGGTGCAAATTTTACGATTGCGAATCCCAAAGGCTACGATATGCCTGCTCACGCGATCGAACTTGGACGTAAACTTGCTTCCGAGTCTGGATCATCTATTACCTTGATGAACGATCCCCATGAAGCAGTACGAGGCGCACAGGCAATCTATACCGACACGTGGACAAGTATGGGCCAAGAAGCAGAAACGGAGAAACGTCTTAAGGTTTTCCCCCCCTATCAAGTCAACGCAGATTTGGTCGCCGAAGCTGATAAGGATGCCATAGTCATGCACTGTCTCCCCGCCCATCGTGGCGAAGAATTGACAGACGAAGTTGCAGATGGTGCACAATCTGTCATCTTTCCACAGGCGCACAATCGGTTACACGCACAAAAAGCCATCGTTGCAAGGCTTTTAGGGGTAGCGTAAAATAGTAGCAACAACTGTGTTAACATACTATTTTTTCAAAAGAAGAGAAGTTGAAAGTGCATAAAAGGATGAGTGGGTAATCATCACCTACTCATCCTTTTTCTGTATGAATATCGTCGGTATTTGCCTTTCAAATGTACTTTTTTCTTATGCTTGTATATGCCTAGCAGGCAATTTGTGCTAAACTTCACTTACTGAAATATCAAGTTTTTTAATGCGATTTGCAAAAATACGTTTTTCTTAAAGCAGTAGAAAATTAAAGAGTAGCAAGCCCAAAGCAAGTGCGAAGCGGCTCTTTATCCCAGAAAAAGGAGTAAAAAATGATTATTGGCATCCCTAAAGAACGACGACCAAATGAGAAAAGGGTTGGCTTGTCTCCGGCTGGTGTTCAGCTTCTTACTGAGCGTGGACATACTTGTTTTGTTGAAGATCAGGCGGGCAGAGGGGCTGGTTTTCGGAATATCAAATACGAAAAAGCAGGGGCAAAAATTGCTTTCTCGGCAGAGGAAGTTTTTGGCAGATCCGATTTGCTTTTGAAGATGGCGCGCCCGATGATGGATGAGATTGAGTGGTTGCGACCTGATTCTGCTTTTGCGGCATTCTTGCACCTTGCTTCGGCTCGACAAGACAAGTTAGATCTTTTAGTTGAAAAGAATATTACAGCAATCGCTTATGAGCAGATCCAGGAAGATGATGAAGTTCGCCCTGTTTTGCGTCCGCTGAGCCAAATTGGCGGAGTAATGGCGGCACAAACGGCAGCGCGACTTTTGCAAAACAAATGGGGCGGGCGTGGCATTTTGCTGGGAATGATTCCTGGTGTGCCTCCGGCGGAAGTGGTTATCTTGGGTGCAGGCGTCGTTGGAACCTATGCCGCGCGTGCTTTCAAGGGACTTGGTGCGCACATAACAGTGCTAGATAATGATATGGACGCACTTCAGCACATTGCTGAAAGCCTTTATGGTGTTGTGACAATGGTCTCTACGCCACAAAACATACAACGTGCTACCGCTTATGCAGATGTGGTTATAGGGGCGGTTCTCGTTTCTGGAGAGCGTAGTCCGATTCTGGTGACGCGAGAGATGGTGAAGGCAATGAAACCACGTTCGGTTGTTCTTGATGTGAGTATTGATCAGGGCGGTTGTTTTGAGACCTCGCGCCCAACAACGCATGATAACCCTGTTTATATTGAAGAAGAAGTGACACATTATTGTGTCCCGAATATGTCTGGCGTAGTGGCAAGAACAGCAACGCATGCTTTTGTAAACGCGGCGATGCCTTATATTCTTGAGTTGGCAGATCATGGCATTGCAAAAACCCTAGAAAATAACCCCGCTATTGCTTTAGCTACCAGCGCGTATTTAGGCGAATTGCGCCATCTTGAAAAGTAGGAAATTATGGACTGGAAAACACGTTATAAAGATCGTATTCTTAGCGCAAAAGATGCAGTGGAAGCTGTCGAGTCGGGCAATCGCCTTTTTCTGACAGGCAATGTCTCGGTTCCGTACAAACTGCTTGATGCTTTAGTTGAAAAAGCACCCAAGCTGAAAGATGTCGAAATCATCCAAGCTTTAACTGTGGGCGCACCCGCATATGTTGACCCTAAAATGGAAGGTCATTTGCGTGTCAACACTATGTTTATTAGCGGCAATATTCGTTCTGCGGTACAAAGTGGACGAGCAGATTTCACACCGGTGCTTCTTTCTGAATTCCCTCTACTATTTAAGAATGGCCATTTGCCCCTCGATGTTGCGCTGATTCACGTCTCGCTCCCGGACGAACATGGTTTTTGCAGCTTGGGCGTGGAAGTGGGCTTGACCAAAACCGCCGCTGAATCTGCGAAAATCATCGTAGCAGAAGTCAACGAGCAGATGCCACGCACCTTGGGCGATGCTTTCATTCACGTTAGTCGCCTAAATCATATTGTGCCAGTTAATTATGATATTGCCGAGATGTCTATGGGCGATGGAGAACCTTCCCCTGCAATTGAGAAAATGGCAGAATATATCGCTGATTTAATCCCTAACGAAGCAACGATGCAAATGGGCATTGGTGCAGTTCCTGATGCGGTTTTGAAACATCTCTACGACAAAAAAGATTTAGGCGTTCACACAGAGCTGTTTTCAGACGGCGTGATCGACCTCGTCGAAGCAGGGATTTTAACCAATGCAGCAAAAACCCTTCATCAGGGTAAAATTTTATCTGGATTTGTGATCGGTACAAAACGCCTATACGATTGGGTAGATGATAACCCTATCATCGAGATGCGGCGCACAGAGTACGTAAATGACCCCTTTGTGATTGCCCAAAACGAAAAAATGGTCGCGATCAATTCTGCCATCGAAGTTGATTTAACCGGGCAGGTCTGTGCTGATAGCATAGGCCCCAAACTCTACAGTGGTGTAGGCGGGCAACTTGATTTTATTTACGGTGCATCCCGTTCAAAAGGTGGTGTGCCAATCATTGCACTCCCCAGCGATACAACTACGCGCAGCGGCAAACGCTTTACGCGCATTGTTGGCATGCTTAAACACGGTGCAGGTGTTGTCACCACCCGTAACCACGTTCGCTATGTGGTTACAGAATATGGGGTTGCCGATTTATATGGTAAAACTATCCGACAACGTGCACAGGCCCTGATCGGAATCTCGCATCCTGATTTTCGTGCAGACCTAAAGAAAGAAGCACAGAAACTAAATTACATCTAGCTCCTCCCTCGTTTTGCGCCCTCCCCCAAACCCACAGGATTTAGGGGAGGTAAATGGGGGTATTTGAAAGAAAAGGAAAGTCCATGCAACGTAAAGCAAAAATTGTCGCCACTATTGGCCCCGCCTCCGATAGTGAAGAAATTCTGGATGCCCTCATCCGCGCAGGCGTAAATGTTGCACGCCTAAATTTCTCGCATGGCACACACGAAGAACACGCCGCACGAATTACAAATATTCGTAAAACAGCCAAAAAGCTCGGACGTTCTGTCGGCATCTTGCAAGACCTACAAGGTCCCAAAATACGCGTTGGGAAATTGACAGAATCGCTTCGACTTGAAGAGGGGAATCATATTCGTTTTTATGCGGAAGAAGATCAGCCTCCTGATGAAAAAGGAAAAATGATCCCGGTCGATTTTCGGGAGTTATTCGATTCTGTCGAAACTGGTGATTCTATGCTCCTAGATGATGGGCGTCTCTCCTTACGCGTAGAATCTGTTGAAGGGGGTTGTCTATTTGCAGAAGTAATTGTCGGTGGAGAACTTAGCTCCCATAAGGGTATCAACCTCCCTGGCGTGCGTTTGCGGGTATCTGGGTACACGCCCAAAGATGAGACGGATCTCGCCTTCGGAATCACACAGGGCGTAGATGCAGTCGCAGTCTCTTTTGTTCGCACACCGCAAGATGTAATTCAGGTGCGTGAGGCGATGGAGCGATTTGTAGAGGGTGTCCCTGCGCCAATGCTGATCGCGAAACTCGAACGTTCTGAAGCGATGGATAATCTCGACGAAATTCTTGATGTTGTGGATGGCGTAATGGTGGCGCGCGGCGACCTTGGGGTTGAGATGCCCCCCGAACGTGTACCCGTCCTCCAAAAGATGATTATCCGCAAAGCCAGCGCGCGGGCGAAGATCATTATTACCGCTACTCAAATGCTAGAATCGATGATCCACAACCCGCTTCCGACACGTGCTGAGGCTTCCGATATCGCCAATGCTATCTTCGACGGAACAGACGCGGTAATGCTTTCGGCTGAAACTGCTGCGGGAGAATACCCGGTTGAGTCCGTCAAGATCATGGAGCGGATTATCCGCGAAGCAGAATCGCATTCTGATGAATGGGGAACAGAGATAGAGCGTGTGCGCGGTTTAGGAGAAAGTGATGCGGCTTCAATGTCACGTGCGGCGCATGAGCTTGCAAACGATAAAGATGTAAAAGCTGTCGCTGTCTTTACATCGCAAGGAAGTACGGCGTGGCTAATTTCAAAAATACGCCCGCCCAAACGGATTTTAGCCTTTACGCCACACGAGAGAACCTATAGAAAAATGGCTTTTTTATGGGGCGTTTATCCACAATTGGTGCCCTTTGCCAACTCAATGGAAGAGATGCTGGCCCATGTAGATGCAGCACTACTGGAAAACAAGGTTGAGCAAGGCAATCAGGTCGTACTTTTGTGCGGATTCCCCGTCGGGTCGATGAAGCCGCCTAATATGGCTTTATTACACACGGTCGGAGAGGCGTAAGTTGTTGCGCCGGAACTATTTCATAAAACAAAAAAAGCCTCTCAAAATGAGAGGCTTTTTTAGCGGTCCCGACGGGATTTGAACCCGCGATCTCGGCCTTGACAGGGCCGCATGTTGAACCGCTACACCACGGGACCAACTAACGGACGATAGTTTACCACAGGGGTATGTCAGGGTCAAGTTTTTTCATCGGTAAATTCAAAACCTAACAGGTTTTCTTGGAACACGTTTCAAAAAATACGGAATAATTTTATGCCCTTCACGTTTCCAAAAGGTTCTCTGAATCTGTCAGGTTTGCTTAACGGAGGCAAGCCCAAACCGCGTGCGAAGCGGTACTTCATCCACAAAAAAATATCTATGATGCCCCAGAATCAAAAAGAAGCCATCTCAAAAGAATGGCTTCTTTTTATTTTAGAGCGGTATAATCTAGCTATGCGATTTGATATACTCGACCGCACCACCCACCGTTGTAATTGCCTGAGCATCTTCGTCCGAAATATCGGCACCAAATTTATCTTCAAAAGCCATAATTAGCTCGACCAAATCGAGTGAATCGGCTTCAAGGTCTTCACGGAAACTTGCTTCGAGTGTTACCTTATCTTCATCTGCGCCGAGCAAATCGACAATAATTTCTTTTATTTCGCTGAAAGTATCAGACATAATATTCTCCTAAATAGTTTAGTTTCGCTGGCAATTGTACCAGTAGATTTCACAAAGAGGAACACGAGCCCATGCCAAAAGTTGCGCCAATTGACGAACGAAAATCTGACCATATTCGGATTAATTTGGATGAAGATGTCCGCTCTGGCGTGACGACAGGATTAGAGCGATACCGATTTGTGCATGAGGCTCTCCCCGAAATTTCGCTAGCAGACGTGGACTTGAGCTTGCCTCTGTTTAAGAAGCATCTCCGCGCCCCAATCTTAATTTCATCCATGACCGGCGGGACAGAGGAAGCCGGTGAAATTAACGCTCGCCTAGCTGAAGCAGCCCAAGAAACCGGCATCGCAATGGGATTAGGCTCTCAGCGCGCCGCCATCGAAAACCCCAATCAAACACCCACCTATAGCATTGCCCGAAAAATGGCCTCAGACGCGCTCCTTTTTGCCAATTTAGGAGCCGTTCAACTCAATTACGGCTACGGCATAGATGAATGCAAGCGCGCCGTAGATATGCTCGAAGCCGATGCCCTGATTTTGCACATCAACCCTCTCCAAGAAGCCGTCCAAGAAGGCGGGGATACGAATTTTGCAGGCTTGGCAAAAAAGATTGAAGAAATTTGCAAAAAACTGGAAGTCCCCGTCATCGCCAAAGAAGTCGGCTGGGGCATTTCAGAACGCACCGCCAATCTTCTAGCCGATTGCGGCGTGGACGTGATAGACGTAGCCGGAGCGGGCGGCACAAGCTGGTCACAAGTCGAGATGCACCGCGCCCCAGATGAATTCACCCGTCAACTCGCCGCCACCTTTGTCGATTGGGGCATCAATACCGCCGATTCGATTCTGAACATCAAAAAAGCCGCCCCCGATATGACTGTCTTCGCCAGCGGTGGCTTGAAAAATGGGCTGGATATTGCCAAATCTATTGCGATGGGCACAACGCTGGGCGGGATGACGAGTCCGTTTTTAAAGGCGGCGATGGTTTCTACAGAGAAGGTTGTGAAGACAATTGAATTGGTGAAGAGGCAAATACAAGTGGCAATGTTTGTAGCGGGCATTGACAAATCAGAAGGACTTTCTGGGAAAATCAACCAACATCCGTAAGGGTGACCCGTTTTGATAAACGAGAAACATCCCCTATACAAGAAAATTCTGTTGTTGATAAAAAGTCAGGTGAAAACCACAAAGGGTCACCCTTACACGCCAAAGACCCTCTCCCAAAATCTTTGGGCGCAATAATTGGTCAATTCAAATCTCGCGTAACAAAACACATCCACGAAACTGACGAATTCGCCCCCGAAAAAATATGGCAACGCGGATTCCACGACCGCATCATCCGCAACGAAGACGAAAGGAGTAGAATTCATCTCTACATCGAATCCAACCCAATCAACTGGCTGGAAGACCGCAACAATCCTGCTAATTAAAGAAATCACTCACAACTACTCGTCCCCGACTCAGGCGTTGCCGCAGGCGAAATAACCGCCACAGGCCACGTCCCTGCTTCAAATCTTTCGACATACGCTCGGATCTCGTCAAAGTCGCTTTCCCAAATAAAGGTATCGTATTTTCCGACAGGGTCATAAATCTCCCCAGACCTAAAGGTGTTTCGGGGGAAAGAAGAAAAGGTGATATTACTCATCGGCATTTGGGTTCCTAAACAAGCCAACTGGCTAATTTGCATAGGCGTTAAATCAGTCTGAAGATTATCTTTGAACGAATTGATAAGGGCCGGTATTTTGGAAACAATTTCAGGACTTCTGATTTGTTCCTGCAAGGTACACATCACCAGATTTTGATAGCCAGCCCGTGCAAAAACGCTCCCTCTCCGAGTCCGTGCCAAGGTCAGGGCTTGCTCGCCGCTAAGATGCTGCTGACCCTGTGGAAAATATAATCGCTCACTCTGGTCATAAGAATAACGTCCATCCACTTCTTCTTCGAGATAAATATCTATCCCACCCAACGCATTTACTACATCTACAAATACATCCATGCTCACGGCCAAATAATGGTCTACATTCAAGCCGAAATTTCTGTCCAAGGTGAGAGCCAATAAACCTGGCCCCTCGCTGGGATGATCCCAATAATGTAAGCCGGGATTTCCCCAGTAATACGCGGTATTCAACTTTTGACGATTTGTTCCCAAATTATCTTGGACTTCAGGAATCTTCACCCATAGATCTCTTGGAAATGCCAGCACAGTGATTTTTTGCAATTGAAAATCCACACGGATGGCACGAATCACATCGGCGCGACCATATTTATACTCATCAGAGCGCGCATCGCTCCCAATCCCGAGAATCATCATCGTTGGCAGATTGGTACAAGGCGAGAAGGGAGACATTGGGGTTTCAGTACTGTATACCATAGTGGGAGCAAGTGTCCCCGTGGCGCGTGGCGTGGAAGGAAAAGCCGTCCAGGTAGCGGGCAATCCCAAAGGTGTCGGATAATCCAATACAGGCCCCAAAGGTTTTTGCGACCAAGAGCGATAAGCCTCCACGCCTTCATAAAAAATCCCGAAAGCCAAAACGCAAGCAATAATGCTTAAAATGCCAAGAGTAATTTTCTGAGTCTTTGTCATGATTGCCCTATTATACTCCCCACAAAACTTCTATAGGCTTTATAATTTCATTTATGGATACTCTTTTACGCATACTCATCTTCGGGCTTGGGCTGGCAATTGTCATTGGCACACTCTTCTCAGCAATCTCCACTTTCGTTTTGCCGCGCAGTGCGCCCAGCCCGCTAAATCGTTTTTTATTCGGTTTCTTGCGCCGCGTTTTTGAAAAGCTGATGCGCTTTGCCAAAACCTTCGAACAAAAAGATTCCATTTTTGCCTACTACGCACCCATAGGATTGATGCTCCTCGTCCCAACATGGTATGCCCTGATGGCCATTGGTTACGCCGCCATGTATTGGTCATTAGACATAGGAGATATTTACACTTCGTTGGGATTAAGTGGATCATCTCTGCTCACATTGGGATTTGCCACCTCGGACGTTTTTTTGGTCAAATTACTGATATTTTCCGAAGCCACTCTTGGTTTGATCTTGGTTGCCCTCCTCATCGCCTACCTCCCGACAATGTATTCCGCCTTCTCCCGCCGAGAGGAGTTTGTAAATCTTTTAGAAGTTCGTGCGGGCAGCCCACCTTCTTCAGTTGAGATGCTCCTCCGCTTCAATCGGATTGATGGTCTGGAAAAGCTAGCAAACTATTGGGCTTCATGGGAAACATGGTTCGCAGCCCTCGAAGAAAGTCATACTACCCTACCCATGTTGGTTTTCTTCCGCTCACCACGCTCCGAACATTCCTGGGTCACTGCCAGTGGCACAATTTTAGATGCCGCCGCTCTAAGCCTCTCAGCTCTAGACGCCCCCTTCGAATCATCTGCAGCGCTATGTCTTCGGGCAGGCTTTCTTTCACTAGGAAAAATCGCAGGTTATTTCAAGATACCCTACCCTGAAAACCCTCAGTTCCCAGAAACTACGATCAGCATTAATCAAGAAGAATTTCTAGCTGTCCTGGATCAATTAGAAGAGGCTGGCATCCCCATAAAAGAAGACCGCGCTCAAGCTTGGCAAGATTTTGCCGGTTGGCGCGTCAATTATGACTATGCGCTATTGGCTTTATCCAATCTGATTATGGCTCCTACAGCATTTTGGTCTAGTGACCGCACGCCAGAGAAAACCTAAAGCACTTCATATTTCGCCAAAATGCCTCCATCTTCTACCTGCTCAACAGAAATCAAATCTAATATTATCGCCTCAGGAAAGCCCATCCCATCGGCGAGGGTGGGGGCAGTTGCACCGCCGAAAATCAGTGGGGCAATATAGGCGCGAATTTCATCCACCAAGTCCTCAGCGAGTAATGCGGCAATGATTGCACCACCACCTTCGACCATCAAATTTTCAATCCCAAATTCTTCTAAAACATCCATTGCGGTGCGTAGATCAACGCGTTTTTTGCCCAGCACGAAGACCACCGCACCCATTTCTCGCAGAAAAGCGAGTTGTTTAGCAGATGTCCGCTGGGTGGTGAAGATAATGATTTTCCCCGCACCCTCTGTCAAAAAACGACTATTGGCGGATAATGTTGACACCGAGACAACGCCCACTTTAACGGGATCAGGCTCAACTCCACGTGCGATTCGCCCTTCTCTTAATTTTGTAGATTTGATATTTAAGCGCGGATCTTCATCCAATAAAGTTCGCCCGCCGACCAAAATCGCATCGCTCTCGGCGCGTAATTTATCCACTCTTTCCCAATCTGAATCGGACGATATTTTTGCTCCCCGACGAATGACGGTGTCAATTTTTCCATCGAGAGTCATCGCTACATTAACTGTGATTTTCATTGAATTTTCCCGAAAAAATCGAGTTGATGGGCGATGTAGACCAGCGCACCGCTCGTGATTTGGGCGTGGCGCGCGCTCGCCCAAGCATCAATGCGGCGAGGGGCAATTTCTCCGCCACGGAGCAACGCGTCGTGGACGGTGGTAACGATGAAATGCAGAAAATAAGCTTCATCTGCAGGGTAGTTGCCGTTCTGCGAAAAGACGACCCAATCGGAGCTACCTGCCGAGAGAATTTCACCACCTGCCGCACGCAGATGCTCAAAAAGATGCCGCCCCGCGTGGCTATCGCCAGAGAGTTTTCCGTCAATGATGCGCTCATCCATCGTTTGTTGGTAACGAGTGATAATTTCTTTATCGTGCGGGATTTCTGGCTCAAAAATCGTCTCGCCATCAAAGTTGATGGTGAAATAAAAATGTCCTTTGGGGCGTAAAATCTTGAAGAGTTTGGGGAGCGTGGCTGGAATATCTACAAGGTCGAGAAAAGCGTGTGCAATGAGCAAATCATATTTTTGGTCAAAATTTTGACGAGCAAGGAAGTCGAAAAGGTCTTCAGCTAGAAAAGTGATTTTGGTCACTTTGCCCATTTTCCAGAGATGCAAAACTTCATCTTCCCAACTGACAGTAAAACCTTCTTCATCTGCCCATTTGGACAAACGCTGACGTGCTTTGGCTATATTTTCGGCTTGTTCATCGAGAAGGGTGTAGTGGACGTGTTCCAAGAGGTCATTTTCGAGCAATCGCTCAACCATCGTGCCGATTCCGCCGCCGATTTCTAAGATCTCAAGATCGTCTTGGGTATCGAGAGTAGAAGCGAGAGCATCCCAGACTTTTTGGTTTAGAGCGCGGTCATCTACGCTTTTTTTAGAGGATAGGTAGCGAGGGAAGTTGGTATAAGTTAGCATAGGTTGTTTTTAACCGCAAAGGCGCAAAGAGCGCGAAGAAAAAACACTTTTATTTTTTAAAAATTTCACGTTCTTCGCGTCTTGGCGGTAAATATTTTTAAAAACTCTCTAATCCTCGCCGCACTCTCCTCCCAAGTGGGATGCGCTAAATAGCGTTCACGCGCGGCAAGGCTCATTTGAATAAGTTTTTCTCTGTTTAAAGATAAATCTTTCAGATATTTGGTTAAATTATCTGCATCCTCGGGGTGCACTAAAAAGCCATCTTTTCCGTGCGTAATAATTTCATGTGCCGCACCATCTGTACTGCCGATTGCAGGCAACCCGTATCCCATCCCTTCGAGATAAGCGATGCCAAATCCTTCATAAGAAGAAGGCAAAGCCAAAATATGGCTCTCTCGAAGCGCAGATTTCAGATTCTCATCATGCAATGCGCCGAGAAAATGAACTTGCTTTTCAAGGTCAAGTTTTTTTACTTGTTGATAATTTTTTTGCACATAATTTGGTTCTACATCTAAACCACCAATAATAGAAAGCTGATAGCTCTTTGGACAAAGCTGAGAAAGCGCATCTAATAATGTGTGCAAATTTTTACGGGGAATAACACTCCCTAGAAAAGCGATCCTTAACGGAGCATCTTCTTTCGCACGTGCTTTAATTTTAGCTTCATTAATTTGCGGAATAAGCCGATTCCCGGCAGGGTAAGCGACCACGTTTGAGGGTAATTTTCCAATCTCATTTTTAACAACGCCGCGCGTTGTTTGGCTATTGAAAATGAAGCCATCTACACTTTGGAGGTAGGCTCGTTCAGGGATATTATAAAGTTTATTTTTCCATGCGGCGCGTTTTTCGCTGCTTTTTAGATGATGAACGATGGAGATGATGGGAGGAAAAGACCCCATCCTAGCCTTCCTCCGAGGGGGGAAGGAAGAGTCCCCTCTCTCTAAGGGAGAGGGCGGAGGGTGAGGGCGCAACCGTCGATTCAACCAGAAGAGTGATGGATGATTAAGTTCATCTTGAATCAACACGTCGAAACGGGAGCCAGTCAAACGTCGCAGGAGCGAAGTGGAGAAATTATCCGCTAAATGGGCGACATAATTCCGCCACGGGATCGAGATAATTTTCACATCATCGCCCGCATCCCGTAGGTGCGCCACCAATTTTCGGTCGTAGAGATAGCCGCCAGAAAGCGTATCCAGGCTGCCGTAAATGACCAAGCCAATTCGCATTAACGCGTCAGCCTAAATTCCGCCCAAGCGATCTCGTTTTCCCAGAGCTTGACGGCGAAAGCAGAGATATTCGGCGCCGCAATTCGTTCACTGAGCATCTCACACAGGATGCGCGAAAAATGCTCAATTGAAGGATTCAGCCCTTCAAAAGCCGGAAACTCATTCAGCGTTTTATCACGATATTCGGTAACCAGCGCGTCAAGATTATTCTCAATATCAACAATATCGACCAAATATCCGTGCTGGTCGAGCATGCTCCCCTCGAGCTGCAACTCGATCACATAATGATGCGAATGAAGCTCATTTTCGGCTCCCCAATCCCCACCGAATAGAAAATGTTGTGCAACGAAATCACGTTTTACAGCGACAGTGTACATGGCGTTCCTCCTAAATTTTAAAAATAAGCTAAACCGCTCTGGTTTCGATACGGGTGACGATAGTACCGTCACCCACTCAACCGCCGCTGATTCTTAATCTTTATATTCAAATACAACTTGTAAAACATCCTGCGGATGGGTATCGAGCGTGGCATAGGCTTGCTCTGCCTCCCCAAGCGGGATGCGCGACGAAATCAGCTTGCTCGGTCTAACCCGCTTCAACATCTCCCAGACCAACCCAAACCGACGCGATTTATCCCAGCGTCCGCTCAGATTCGGTGCAATCGTGCTCACTTGCGAGCTAATAATTTGTATCCGCTCCCGATGAAAACGCCCACCTAAACCTAAGGAAACGGGCTTTTGCCCATACCATGAGCCAACGATAATTCTGCCACTAAAACCGACTTTTTCTATCGCGGCATTAAGCGCATCTGGAACACCAGAAAGTTCGAGGGCAAGGTCAAAATTGGTCAAATCAATTTCTTCGGGAGCAAAAGCCGCGTCGACACCGAGGGCGAGCGCGGCTTCTCTGCGCATGGGAACGGGGTCGACGACCACTAAGCTTTCTAGCGGAAACTGGCGTAAAAGTGCAGAAACCAACAAGCCTACAATTCCCTGCCCAAAGACGATGACACGCTCTCCAAGAATGGGTTTTGCATCCATGACTAAATTGACGGCGGTTTCCATATTGGGGAGAAAAACAGCGTCTTCATCCGCAATATCATCGGGAATGAAAATCAAATCACTTTCTTTTGCTAAAAAATGACTTTGATGGGGTTGAAAAGAAAAAACACGTTTTCCCAATAATTTCTTAGAGAGTTTTTCACCAACTTCTTCAATAACCCCAACAGCCATATAGCCGTATTTAAGTGGATAATCATTTTGCTCTTCGAGCGCATCAATACTTGCATCCACTGCCATCTCACGCGGAAATTGGCCGCGATAAAAAAGCATCTCTGTCCCTGCGCTGATGGCAGTAAGTGTCGTTTGCACAAGAATTTGGTCTGCTTTGGGTACAGGCAAATCTTCTTCCCGTATAGAAAGTTTATAAGGGCCATCAAAGTAGAGGGCTTGGCGTATTTTCATATTTTATGGCAGATGCAATACACATTGAATTTAGCGAATATATTTAACTTTGTAGAGCTAAACTGCAACGCATCCAAAAGAAAATGCAATGCAATTATACCGAAACCGTATTCAAGCTCAACAAATGATTCATCCGTTGCATTTTTGTGTGTAGATATTTTTCATTCTCAAGATTCACTGTTGGTTCAAGTGAGACACGATTAGAGACTTTGATGCCCAACTCTTGAAGCCCGCTGATTTTGGTCGGATTATTCGTAATCAGCCGTATAGATTTTATCCCTAAATTTTCCAACATCTCTGCTGCGATGGTGTAATCGCGTTCATCGGCTTGATGGCCAAGCATCAGGTTTGCTTCAACTGTATCATACCCTTCATCTTGCAAATTATACGCTTTCATCTTCTCAACAAGTCCAATTCCGCGCCCCTCTTGGCGTAAATAGAGCAAAGCCCCCTCGCCTTTTTCGGCAATAATTTTCATTGCGGTTTGTAATTGTTCGCCACAATCGCAACGCTGTGAACCTAAAACATCGCCTGTAAAACATTCTGAGTGGACGCGCACGAAAACATCTTCTTTCCCTGCCACATCTCCCATTGAAATGCTCAGGTGTTCTTTATCGTCATAAGTCTCATAAACACAGAGTTGAAATTCCCCTGCATTGGTTGGAATACGCGCGCAAACCGTGCGTTTAGTTTCTTTTTTCTTAAACATAATTTTTCTCCGTAAAATTCTTTTTGCGTGAACCCACGCTGCCAATCCATAAGCCGAATAATGCAAATAATGTATCTCGTACACGAATAAAAAAGCTCATACTGACCCCAAAAACGGGATCAAACCCCAGCGATTGCATCGCCATCACCTGCCCTGCTTCGAGTGCCCCCAATCCGCCGGGCAGGGGCGTCAGAAATGCCAATCTCGCAAAAACGACAATCGCCAAGACATTCACCAAGCTCGTTTCCAAGCCCAAGAAGCGCAATGCAAGAGCATACTCCCCCAGCAAAGAAATCCATTTTAATGCTGAAAGAAGACTGGACTGAAACAGGATGCGCGGCTGTTGGCGGCAGAATATCCCGATCTGGGATTCTGCATCAAGCAGCATTTGACGGAACGCGCGTAGGGACGCTTGCCACCGTTCATTTGGCGGAATCCAGCCGAAAATACGCGCGAGGGGCGTTTTTCCCATCCAAAGAGCAAAGATATAGATCAAGAGCAGAATCGCCATCCCAGCTGAAAAGCCGACGACCATCCCCGTCATTTCCTGAAAAAAAAGACCTTTCCAAACGACGATCAAAATGGCGAGAGACAAAAAGGTGAAATTCGCGAGCATTTCAAGCAGCTTATCGAGGCTGACAGAAGCCAGCGCGGTCTCGGTGGGGACGCGATGTTTTTTATGTAAAAAGTAGACTTGTAGCGGCTCGCCCCCAAATTGCGGACCGGGGGTAAAGTAGCCCAGCCCAAAACTGGCAAGCCGATATTTAGCGAGAGCTAGAAAAGGGACTTTGTACCCCAGCGCACGAACGATGAGCCACCAGCGGCTACTAAAAAGTAAGACGATTGCCCCATTGACGAGGAGAAGCGTGCCGAGCGAAAGCGGGCTGAGACGGCTGAGCGCATCCCAAACTTGAGGGAGGGAAATATCGCGCCATGCCCACCAAAAGAGCAACCCAACGAGCATCCAAAGGATGAGTGCGAAGACCTTTTTCTTACGCATTCGCGTTCTCTCCAGCGCGGTTATAAATGAGCCACTCTTCGGGCGACCAAAGTGAAAATGCGCCTGTGCCGGTGAAAAGCAGCGTTATGCCAGCGAATAATAAGAAAATATGATTTGCTTGAGGAGTAAAGATTAATCCCACAACAATTAAGGCAAAAATAGCCCCCAGCCTACCCAGAGAGCCAAGCAATAACATAATGATGGCTGAGAGAGTTAGGATGATCCATAAAACAGCGAGGAAAACAGGAAGTTGCCCAAAAATACGCTGCCATCTATCTGTTATTAACAATATCAAGATAGCCACTGTGATTAAACGAATGAGGAAGGGAAGCCAGCGCATTGGCGCAGATACGAGGAGATTATCAAAGAGCTTTGCACCTTTCTGGGAGTCAATTTTGCCTGTGATGAGAAGCCAATCGTAGAGGAAACCACCTAAAAAGGGGAGCATAAAAAGCGTTGCCGCAATAGTCGTTCCGGGCGGTGAAAAAAGTGGGACAAGTATCGCAACGATAAAGCCCATTTGTATCCCTGCAAAAATACGCCGTCGAAAACTGTTTGGCATTTCGAGATTTTCTTTGCCCTGCTTTTCTCGCAACCATAGCCCAGCGATAAAAATATAACGTGCCAAACCAACGGGAAGATACCAAAATGGGACTTGTCCGTACCAGAAGACCAAACCCGTTACAACGAGTACGCCCCATGAATCGTTATTCATATCAAGCGCAGCGCCCAGCTTCGTGACGTGGTTGTTAATCCGTGCTAAATAGCCATCGAGCAAATCACTAAGTGCGGCTAAAAGATAGAAAGTGAAAGGCAACCACCCCAGCCATCCTTTTGGCCAAGGGGAGAAAAGAAACCCCAGCAGGGCGGCGATGAAGATGCCGCGTGCAAAAGAGACAATATTTCCCCATCCCAGCGTGGGGAGAAGTTTATCTTCGCCTTCGCGATGATTTTCGGGGAGAGAACGCCACAAGACAAAGAGTTGCCATATGCCGAAGGTGGTCGCTAATCCCAGCCAGCGTAGGGCGTAGACAGAATTCCAGAAAGAGTTAAGTAGAAAATATCCCCCACTGGTGAAGAGGATGAAAAAGAGCGCGGCGCGCATCCATTCTTTTTTTAAGTTGGTGAGGGAGGTGGGCTTTGAGGACATAGAAAAAAAGAGAAGAGATGAGTGATGAGTGAGAAACTCACTCGTTACTTTTCACTCATCAAATTAATAAGTCGGCGGGTTAGGATTATTCACAAACCACGCAAAATAGACCCATACGCCCAAAATTGTTGTGAGCATATATAAGCCATAAGCAACACGCATAAAGCCTTTGTAATTTTTGAATTTTAAGGCTTTTGGTACAAGTCCGTTTCCGCGTAAGGTCACAAAAAGCCCGAAGGTGAGGGCGAAGAATCCTACAAAGGCGTGCAGGGTCGTAATGGCGTAAAAGCCTTCGCTAAGTTGAGCGGGAACACCGGGCGCAACAAAATCTCTGTAGGGCAAAATCATCATCCACAAGACCATGATCGCGTTCAAGACCGCAGCCACTGTTTGCACCCAGCGATGCACGTCATATTGCTTTTTTACCGCCAAAGCAACACCCACAGTAAAAAGGGATGCGATGACAATCATCATTACCAAAGTAAAATCAGCGGCGAAGTTTGCGCTCGTGCCGAAAAATCCCGGCTTGTGTAATATTTCGTTCATGGCGTTTTCTCCATATTTGATAAATAAGACAAAATTTTACCATATTGTAAATTTAAAACTCAGGTAAAATTGGGAGATATGTCATTAAAACTTAAAGATATTGGATTTGGATTATCAGCCGGGATGGGAATCACCTTTCTCTTTTTTGTTGGATTCGTTTATCTTGCAGATGCTGTGCCGCTCGTGGACGCACTACCTGCTTCCGCGCAAGAGGCATTATCTGCACCCCAATTTTTTCCATCCGCAACAGTTATATCAACACCTATGCCAACCCCAACACTTGGTCCCGTTTCTTTAGCGCCATATCCCAGCCAGCCACCGCCGATAGCGACGTTAAACGTAGAGAATCTCATTCTCAGCAACCCACTTGATGGTGAGGAGCAAGCCCAAATCCACGCTGCGTCTCTGGCTTTCGTTTCCCCAGATTTTTATAGTAGCAAAGCGATCGGGGAGGCAATCAACGGTGAGGGGTACGGACATCCCAGCAATATTTGTGGTCCATTGGCAATTGCGATTTTGCAAGAGGGGGCAATTTTGAGCAATCGCACTGCACCTTATGAATTTTGGTTACTCAACCCAGATATTTATGAAGACCGCCTGAAATTGGATGATGTTTTCGCAGAATCACGTTTTAAAAGTTGGCGCGATCATACAGCCTTAAATAAAGTAGATTGGGAGAATAATCCGCTTATGCCCGGTGATTTTCTCTATCTCTTTAGTGGCAGTCGGGGGAATTTTGAACATATGCTCGCCGTAACGCGCGTGGACGAAGAAGGGCGCGCCTACACTGTGACCAACCACAAAACAGAAGATGATGGATTTATCATCACCGAAGAAATGCTCTATGACCCCAATAATCCTGGCGAAGGGCTTTTTTATCTGTGGACAGCGCGTGAAAAAGCCTTGCTCGGTTCTACAGGCTTTGATGGTTATCAACTTTGGCGTTTACGCAGAAAATAAGCTGTTAGAATTATCCTTATGGAGAATTTACAAAAAACTTTCTTAGACGCGATAGAAAAAGAGCTTCACCAGCAAGTTGCTCGTTTAGATGAAAAAGATACTGCCCAATATCACGAGATGCTCACTTATCATATGGGCTGGACGGGAGAAGGCGCGGGAGCAAAAGCGCGCGGAAAACGGATTCGTCCGCTCTTGCTTTTGCTGGCAACCTCTGCCTCTGGCGGAGATTGGGAGAAAGCGCTCCCTGCCGCCGCCGGGATTGAGTTGGTCCATAATTTTTCATTATTGCACGATGATATTCAAGATAACTCTGCAACGAGACGCGGTCGCTTAACGGCATGGAAAATTTGGGGCGTAGCCCAAGCCATTAACGCCGGTGACGGGATGTTTATTCTCGCCAACTTAGCAATGGGCGATCTTGCGACGGCTTATCCCGCAGAAATCGTTTTACAGGGTGAAAGAGGTTTTCAGAAAACTTGCCTGGATTTAACACGCGGTCAACATTTAGATATAGATTACGAGACTCGTGAAGATATTATGCCTGGCGATTATTGGACAATGATCGCGGGAAAGACAGCGGCGTTACTTTCTACATCTATGTATTTAGGTGCGCTTTTTGGCGGCGCAGATGAAGCCACGCAATACTCTTATAAAGAGTTCGGGCATTATCTCGGACTTGCCTTTCAGGTACAAGACGATCTCCTTGGTATTTGGGGTGATGAGGCATTGACGGGGAAATCTACTGCAAGCGATTTACTGGAAGGCAAAAAGTCACTGCCCGTTTTATATGGACTAGAGAAAAAAAGTAAATTTGCCGAAAGATGGGGAAAAGGCGCACTAAAAGAAGATGAAATCCCTGAAATGGCGCAATTGCTTGAAATTGAAGGCGCACGTCTAATGGCGCAACGTCAAGCCGATCAGATGACAGACATGGCACTCAACTCTTTGCGGATGGCAAATCCACAAGGCGAGGCGGGAGATATTCTCTTTTCTCTGGCAGAGCGTTTATTGGGGCGTGAGGCTTGACATTGATTTTGCAAGTGCTATAATTTGTTCTTGCAGGTTGCAAGGTTGAAGGTTTAAAGTTGACAGATTCGACCCTCTGACCAGAAAACCAACAGACCAAATACGCGGGTGTCGCCAAGTGGTAAGGCACTAGCTTCCCAAGCTAGCATTCGACGGT
>JABGOQ010000081.1 GCA_018645405.1 Anaerolineae bacterium
CAGTGACAAAATTGCTGAGGAGGGCGAGGGCGTAAAAGCGGATGAAGAGGGTTGCGGCAGGGTCTTTGATGATATATTGCGCCGCGAGGGGGGCAAAAATATAGAGGAGGGCGTAGGCGGAAATGGATGTGCCGATTTCGGTGAGGGCGGCGGCTTTGAGGGTTGCGGCGGCACGGTCTTTTTGATTCTGGGCGAGGTATTCGCCCCCATATTTGATGACCAGCTCGCCGATGCGGAAGGATAGCAAGCGGTTGATGGAAGTGGCAAAGGACATGACCATGCCGAGCAATCCGAAGGCGGCGACGCCAAGTAGACGGGCGGCGAGGACGCTTTGAATCATGGCAAGCCCCATACCGATGGTGCTACTGCTAAATAAATAGCTAGAGTTTTTTAGAACGCGGCGAAGGAGGGAGTCTTCTTGCCAGATGGAGAGAATTTTTGAAAGAGGGGACATGAAGTTGGAAGGTTGGAAGGTATAAAGATTAGGCTATTTTAGACAAACTTTCTTTCTGGTGTTTTTGACACGAAAGGCGCGAAAAAAACGAAGAGCACGAGGATTTTAAAGTTTTTTTTCGCGTTATTCGCTAAATTCGCGTAATTCGCGTTAAAAAATATTTATTCCTGTAGTTTATAAAAATTATTTTTGCCACAAATCGATTTTCCCAAAGATATGCTCTTTATACCACTCGACTTCTTTTTCGAGTCCCTTCCGCGCTGTGGTTGTGGGGTTGTAGCCCAAGACTTGACGTGCTTTAGTGATATTGGCGTGCGTTTTAAGCTGGTCGCCGGGGCGTTTTGGTTTCGGGTCTATTTTTGCTTTTTTGCCAATAATCTCTTCCACAATACGGATGCCTTCGCCCGTTGTGATTGCGACATCTGTGCCGATGTTGAAAATCTCCCCTTTGATATCGTCTAATTTGTCTAATAGAGATACTAAGCCATCGACAATATCTCCAACATAAGTATAGCTTCGTAGATGTTCTTTGCTCCCTGCGTAAAGAGGAAAGGCTTTATCTTCGAGAATGCTTGCTATTAATCTAGGGTAGAGCTTTTCGGGACGTTCGCGTGGCCCATAGACAGAAAAGAGTCTCATTGAAGAGGCAGGGAAACCTTCTTCACGTGCGGCTGCCAAGATTAACTGCTCGGCGGCAAGTTTGGTAACGCCATAATAGGAAGTTGGCTTGGGTTCTGTTTTTTCATCACTGGTAGCATCTGCCCCGTAAACGGAAGATGTGGAGATGTTGATAAATCCACGTAGAGAAGTGGACTTCTTCGCGGCATCTAAGAGACGATGTGTCCCGATGATATTATTTTTTAGATAGGCGCTAAATGGCGTTGTTGCAGAGATTCCCGGCTGTGCGGCGAAGTGATAAATTACCTCTACACCTTCAAGCGCGGTGCTAAGGTCATCCTCTGCTAAGTTAAGGTGCAGAAATTCGACACCCTTATCGGATACCAGATTCTTGTTGAGCATTTTTTGTGCTTTCGAATAGTAATCTGTGAAGCAATCAATGCCCAAGACATCGTACTCTTCTGTGATAAGTCTCTCTGATAAGTGGGAGCCAATAAAGCCTGCTGCACCTGTAATAAGATATTTTGCCATGATATTCCTAAATTTAGCTTAGATGTTTTCAACGCGAATGGCGCGAATTAGCGAATTACGCGAATTTTTTAAAAACAAAGAAAAACATTAGCATTAAAGTTTTCTACAGCCCAAAAACCTTCTCGTCTCTACGCGCGGCTTTTCCTAAAGCATTGCGCGTATCTACAATAAGTTGAGCTTTTTCTAAAATTTGATCGTATTCATATTCGCTATGGTCGGTGATGATGACCACACAATCAGATTCTGCGACTGTGCCCAACATATTGGGAACACTTTCCATTATGTCATCATTAGGGGCTTTGAGGGTGGGGCAGTATGGATCGTGATAGCTGACCTCCGCACCCTTTTCTGCAAGCAAACCGATTACATCTAAAGCGGGTGATTCGCGTAAATCGTTCACATCGGGTTTATAGGCGGCACCTAAAACCAAAATTTTGCTCCCGTTGATAGATTTTCTCTGTGAATTCAACGCATCTTGCATTTTTTGAACAACATAGCGCGGCATCCCGGTATTGATTTCGGAAGCTAATTCAATAAAGCGAGCGTTATAGTCTACGGATTTCAATTTCCAAGATAAATAAAGGGGGTCAATGGGAATACAATGCCCACCCAAGCCAGGTCCTGGGGTGAATTTCATGAATCCAAAAGGTTTTGTTGCCGCGGCTTCGATCACTTCCCAGACATCTACATCAAGCCTGTCGCACATGATAGCGAGTTCATTGACCAAGCCGATATTAATCATGCGGAAGGTGTTTTCGAGCAATTTTGACATTTCTGCCGCTTCAGTAGATGAGACTGGCACAACGGTTTCTATCGCGCCGCTATACCACGTACAGGCGACTTCGGTGCAGGCTTCGGTGATACCGCCCAAAACTTTGGGGGTGTTGATGGTTGTCCAATCTTCACGGCCTGGGTCAACGCGCTCTGGCGAGAAGCTCAAGAAAAGATCTTTGCCTACAGTTAATCCGCTTTTTTCGGTGAGCATGGGTAAAATAAATTCGCGCGTGGTGCCTGGGTATGTTGTTGATTCCAATACCACGACCATGCCTGGGTGCATATATTTCGCCAAATCGGTGGTCGCTGTGTCTATATAAGACATATCTGGGTCGCCTGTTTTTTTCAAGGGCGTTGGCACACAAATGCTCACGGCTTCAACGTCTTTTATGGCAGAAAAATCGGTTGTTGCTATTATTTTTCTGCTGGCTATTAACTTTGCTACAACTTCTGTTGGTACATCGGGAATATAGCTTTCGCCTTTATTGAGTGCGTCAATTTTGCTGGCATCGGGGTCGATACCAATTACGTCAAAGCCTGCTTCGGCGAAGACGACTGCGAGGGGTAAGCCGACGTAGCCGAGTCCTAAAACTGCCATCTTGGCTTCTTTTCTTTCTAGTTTTTCGATTAAATGGTCTTTCATTTTTGCTCCAAACATTTTTAGACCTGACAGGTTTCATAAGATGTTTTTATGAAAAAACGCCTTCTGATCAGGTTCATTATGGTTGACAAAGGCTCTGATTAAAACCCGCCAGGGCTCTATTTATGATGGGATTTGTGCCCCAACCTGCAAATAAATGGGCGATAGACTTGCCGCGTCATCCGTGTTTTTAGCTTGATACCGTTTCCAGGCTAGTTCTGCCAGACAGGCAGGTCGACGTGTTGAACGCGAGGGTGAAGATAACTCCACCAAGTCGTTATTTGCCAAAATTTCACGTTCTTCTGCTGAGAGCTCGCCACAAATGAGTGTTTTTTCTTCGATATTTTCCGTTAATTCATCCACGCGCATGACGCTGAGATCACCTTTGGGTTCCCAGATTCCGTTTGGGGAAGCGTTATAGTAGCCGACTGCCAAACGTCCGCGCCCTGCTTGTAGTAGGGTAGCAAGCCTAAGGTCACGAGCGGGTTGCGCCGCCGCGAGAATATCCAATGTGGGGATGCCGATGATGGGGAGATTCCGAGCGAGAGCGAGTCCCTTGATCAGAGATAATCCTACTCTTAAGCTGGTAAATGATCCCGGCCCCAATGCAACACCCAACACAGTGACTTCGTCCATCGTCCGATTTGTGCGTTTTAGCAGTGCAGCTATTTCAGGTGCGAGGGAGGTGGTGTGGCGCAGTTTTCCATGCCACAAACTTTCGCCAATGACATGGACGCCATCGTAGAGGGCTACCCCAACCTGGGTGGTGGAGGTGTCAACAGCGAGAAGCATTAGTCTCCTCCAAATGCGGATTTTCGTAATTCGTCGATGAAGTTTTGATGGTGTGCACCCTGTGCGGTAAATTGAAGACGACGTTGTTCTTCATCAATATATTCAAGATTGATCCAGAGCCGCTTTTTTGGCAAAACACTTTCGATGCGCTCTGCCCACTCGATGACGAGGGGGCCCGAGGCAAGCATATCGTCGAGACCCAATTCAGTGGCTTCAGGCGCGGATTCGAGCCTGTAGGTGTCGAGGTGAAAAAGTTGGCTTTCGTCGGGGCGGCGGTACATATTTACGATGATAAAAGTTGGGCTGGTGACGGGGTCGAGCGATCCCCAGCCTTGTGCCAACCCTTGTACGAAGGTGGTTTTCCCTGCGCCGAGATCGCCCTGCAAACAGACGATATCGCCGATATTTAGCATGGCACCAAGACGCATGCCCATACGGCGACTTTGCTCTGGGCTGCGACTGATGAAGTCGAGGGAGTTTTCATCCAAGATTGGCATGTGGGCGATTATACGTCAGGGAGGAGGGGAGGGCAAGGATTGGGCGTTTGCTGAAGAGCTCACCACAAAGCCACAAAGAGCATAAAGAAAACCTTTATGTACTCCGTGCCTTCGTGGTGAAGCTGTTTATGTCTGAAATTTCAACTAATTCTTCGTTTATCAATTATCTCGATTTCTGCCCCCTCTGCCCTGTCGGGCATCTGGAAAAGAAACTGCTTCGCATCCCCCAAATTCCAAATACACGGAATTTAGGGGAGACCAGTAAAAGTTATTTTAGTGCGTCTACATATTCCCCAAAGAGCGCTAAAACCTCGCCAAAATTCTCACGCCCAAAACCGATGCGGAAGTGTTGGTGTCCATAATCGAAAACATGCGAGGGGGCGAGCATGATGCTGGCTTCGGCGACAAGGGTGTCTGCAAATTCAAGCGTGCTTTCAACGCCGAGCATACGCGGGAAGCAGATTGAGCCGCCGCGCGGGCGGTTGAGTTGGAAGCATTCGGGGCGGGCAGCCATGAAGTCGTCGAGCAGGGCAAAGTTGCGTGCCAAACGGGCATTTTGCATCTCGATGATGGCATCTTTATTTTGCAGGGCGATGATCGATAGGATCTCGCTCGGGGCGCTGGAGCAGATGGTGGTGTAGTCTTTTATTTCGAGCATCCGTGCCAGGGTGGGGGCATCCTGACTGGCGATCCATCCGATGCGTAAGCCGGGGAGGCCAAAGGTTTTCGACATGCCGAAGAGGGTAAAAGCTTTTTCGTAAGCCTCGCAAGCCGAGGGCAGGGTCGTCCCGCTTTCGATCTCCAAAAAGCGATACATCTCATCCGAAAGGAGGTAGATGCCGCGTTCGCGCAGCATTCCGATGATCTCATCAAAATCGGACTTGGATGGGACGTAGCCGGTGGGGTTATGCGGGAAGTTGATGACGACGAGTTTGGTCTCGGGGCGGATGAGTTCGGCGAGACGAGCCGGATCGAAATGCCATCCGGCGGCTTCATCCGGTTCCCACATGGAGACTTGGCAGCCAACCGCGCGGGCGATCTCGTAGAGCGACTGGTATCCCGGAAAAGTGGATATAACGTGGTCGCCGGGTTGAAGCAGAGCTTCCATGAGTAGGAAGATAATTTCTTGTGGCGCAGCGACGAGCAGATTTGATGCGCTCAGCCCATCGTAAAAATTGGCAGCTTCGGCGCGTAGCTGCGGATGCCCCATCGACTCGGTGTAGCCGAGTTTAAGTTCGAAGAAGGTCTTGCGCATCTCTGGGGAGGCCATTTCGAGCAGCTCCGGCAGAGTCAGAGATTCGCAATCTGAGCTGGAGAGCAGGTATTTGGCAGAGAATTCGTATTTGGCGAAATATCTTTCGAGGGTGAAGGGGGGGATTTTCATGTTTTAGACCTTAAGTTTCAGATTTCAGACTTTAGAAGAGAGGAAAATAGGTTTTTACGGTGCACGGAAAAAGAACGTTTTCGCGAGCGTCTGACCCAACGTCCAACATGAGCATTTTGCGCGCAAGAACAAATATGCTCAATGTTCTTGTTGGACATTCTATTTCTACAGGCCTGCGATTCTGGCCCAATCCTGAGAGTACCCGACCGCTTACCACCTAGCCGCCACGACCGATCGCCCGCGCCGTGCCATGGAGGAGAGTCTAGCCCTTCCCATCGGCCCAAAGTCCCATATTCAGAAAATTCATCTCTAAATACAGTCGCTCTAGTGCAAGAGTGTTCTCGCGATCACCCGTTTCATCATGAGGAGCCGAAAGAATTCTCACAGCATCATCATATAAACGCTCTGGCTGCGTTTTCTCCTTTGAGAAATCCCATTCATCGATATACGAGTTCTGCTTGTGGTCGCCGCATAAGGTCAAACGTTTTCTTTCATATAGGCTCGCGATAATCCGTACATGTAAGCTTGTTCCAACGATGAGGGTTGCGTTTGAAATAACATGGCAAATATCCCAGATATTATAGCTGTCGAAGAAATATATCTTTCCTTGTTCCAAGCCGTTCATGAAACGTGCCCTGTATTGCTCCGCACTATCATGTTGCGGAGCAATACCAGCACAGAAGAAGACAAGTGGAAGACTCGTCCTGTTGATGAATTCAGAAAGGGCCTCTTCTATCTCCCTTCCATGTGCGTCAAGAATACTGGTATTTATCTGGATTGCAACATAGTCCTTTCCTACTGCTGCTCGCATTTTCCTGATTGCTTCGCGACTGCTTCGACCTACGATCAACTCCTCAAACAGGTATCTTGTCAACACCGCACAATCTGGTGCGAGATGTAGATTCTCGATCCCGTGGTCTCTTGCAATCAGATAACTCTGACGGTCCCGAAAACCGACGTAGTCATAGCTCGCCAAATTCTGAAGAGCAGGCTTGGAGTTCCCTCCAATCGAGTTGGCGACAAAGATTCCGGGAGCCCTGAAAAGAGCTTTTGGTAGCAGGTATGCAACTTCCACGCTGGAGAGCGGACTGATCCCGAACGACGAAAGGCGAGCAGCGAAAAGTCTTTCGCGAATCAAATCAATCGGCAGGAAGCGCCTGATGTACCGAATCCTACGATGTATGTTTTTCAGTGCGAAAGCTATGTATTCTTGGGCCCGAATGCCAAATCCAGACTTGGTTGCTGGGTCCTCCAACATTTTCAAAGCTGCTTCAACAGAACAACCACCAGTTTGACCGCCGATATGGACGATGTTTAGGTCATCGATATCAAGAAAGGAGGTGATGCTTTCTACATCATGACCGTCGTACGGAGTCATATCTCTTGCCAAGAGATCACAAAAATGAATATCTGTCTCTATTCCCGAATCCCGAATCATCCTCTCTACGATATGTGCAAAAAGCAAGTCTCCAAAATTGTGACGACCGATGGCTCCGAACAATACAGTCTTGCTCATTGTTGTCCGAGACCTGTGTCGCGAGCTCCTTGCGCTGCCGCTTCTTCGGGCGCGGCGATGAGCACGTCATCGGCCTCGATGCCTTCATAAATGCCTGTAGCCTCCGTCCGCAATTGCGGATGCCCCAATGACTCGGTGTAGCCGAGTTTGAGTTCGAAGAAAGTTTTGCGCATCTCGGGGGAGGCCATCTCAAGCAATTCTGGCAACCTTAGAGATTCGCAATCTGAACTGGAGAGCAGGTATTTGGCGGAGAATTCGTGTTTGGCGAAATATCGTTCGAGGGTGAAGGGGGGAATTTGCATGGGATTTTAGACCTTAGATTTGAGATTTTTGATACCAAATTATACGCCAAAAAAATGCAATCGCATCTAAATTATTTTGCAAAAAACAATGAAAAATGTACGAAATCAGGCATCGGAGTGGGCTAAAGCCCTGCCTTAGTATATAAAAGTCGGATAAACCCGACTCTTTTCAGCCCGCAGGGCTTCTATGCTTTGAGCTAGGGCTTCAGCCTGCGCGAAAAAATAAAGATTTGTCTTGTTTTTAAATAAGATGCGATTGCTCTAGCCCGCGCTGCATTTATTGAATTTCTCTTGTCCATAACTCGGTTTATGAGATTTTGTCAAAGTTTATATGACAGAATCACAATTGTGTTGACAGGGAGCGCCAAGTATAGTAGGTTACTTTTATCATATTTATCGTATTATAAAAGTCATTATAAGATCATTTCCATCAGGGGGTGGTGTTTATCTTCAAGCACAATTTACCAAGGTGTGAAAAAGAATAAAAACAAATCTCATACGATTTCAAAAAAAATGGAGAATCAAATATCAGCAGTCAATTCCCATAGGCTGCAGACTGAATTTTCCTGAAATTCTTAAGTTTCTGGAGAATTCAATTTCACAGATCAATGATTGTATTGAAAACGATGGTAATCGTAAAGATAATAAGGAGATAATAAAAATGTTAGCTGTGAAGAAAGAACTATTAGCTGTTGTTTTAGTGTTAGTTTTAGCAACCCTTGCGTGTACCCTGGGTACACCTAGTTCCAGCTCAGAGCCTAATCTGGAAGCAACCATTGTAGCTCTGCAACAGACCCAAAGTGCGCCTGCCGCGCCGGCTGCTTCGCCCGCTGTTCAAGCACCAGCAAGCCCGACAACTGCCGCACCAGCAAGTCCGACAGCTGCTGCACCGGCTGCACCGGTAGCAACCGCAACATCCAGTACACCGATGTTATCGGTGAGCGTAAATACAAACTGTCGGACAGGCCCTGGTATTAGATGGGCTATCACGGATGGGTTAACAGTTGGAGCTTCTTATGTGGTGAAGGGTCAAGCCCCCAGCTCTACTAATTCTTATGTAATTGTTGACCCGGGCAGTGGTAAAGACTGTTGGGCATGGCTTGAACACGCCACCATTACCGGTAATATCGGTGCTTTGCCGGTTATCTCCGTGCCGCCAGTTCCGGTTGGTTCGATCAGTGGTTTTGTTTGGCTTGAAGACTGTGATGACTTATTTCCTGGGAACACTTGTGTAACAATTAATGGTCTCCCTGAAGGTGATGGAAGCTTCAAAGGCGAAGTCGGTATCTCAGGCGTTCCCGTTGAGTTGTTCTCCGGTGCCTGCCCACCCGCAACGTCCGTTGGAACAACAACAACATCAAATGGCACCTTTAAATTTGAAAAGCTCGAAGCCGGTAAATACTGCATTAAGATAAATGATTCATTTTTGTCGAGTTCCGCTGCTTTAGGGGGTACTTTTACTTTTCCTATTCGTGGTGCATCGGTGCAAACACATCAGGTTGAACTGCTGCCTGGCGAGAATAAAAAAGGCTTTATCTTTGGCTGGGATGATTTCGAGCAATAGACAAAATCTTCTATTGAAAGTCGTGAATATCTTCACCCATAATTTACTATGGCGTGAAAAAGAATAAAAACCAAATCTCATACGATTTCAAAAAAATGGAGAATTAAATATGAAACGAATATTGATCATTCTAGGAATGCTGATACTTGCAGGACCGGCCTGTAGTGCGCCTGCTCAACCTGCCGCAGCACCGACTATCGCAGCCGTAGCACCCGAACCCGTCCAAGCCACGGCTGTCCCGGCCACTGAAGTCGTTACATCCGAGCCAGCCATCCTCAGCGAAGTTGAGAACGATGTGGCCGTGCGCGCGCAGAATGAGACAGATTGGAAAAGCGTAAGCACTGTGGAACTCGTCAGCGACGGTGCCAGCGTACGCACGCAGGCGGATTCAAACGCGCGGCTGGACTTACCCAACGGAAACGTGTTGCTGATCGGGCCGGATACGATATTCGTGTTGTCAAATTTTGATGGTCAAGACTGGGTGATCTTTCTGGAACAGGGAGACGTAGTGCTTGAAGTTACTGCGGGTAATCTTGGTAAGTCGGTAATATCAACCCCGATAGGTATTGCCTGGCCAACGGGTTCTAGTATAGGTGTTTCATGGGCCCCCCTTGCAGGCCTAACGCTAGAAACGGAAACGGAATACCACTACGACTGGCCCTACATGGAAGTTGGCTGCTTCACAGGCTCTTGCGCGGCGGCCCCAGGGAAAACTTTACAAAAGAGTGCTTTAAATGAAATAACAATTGCGGACAGTTTGGGTTTTGGAAGTACTACTCCTATCATGAATTTGGATGTAATGGGTGCATACGGCACTACACTCTTGAGGGAAAAGGAGCAGATCACTGTTGAGAAGCCAACAGAAAGTGAGGTGAAGGCGTCACAAATCAAAATCGGCCTCCATATGGATTTCGGCAGCGACTCTTCGACCGTCCACATAGGAAATTGGGCTACTTATGCACCTTTTTTTAATAAGGATACTGGTGAAATTACCATACCTGTCAACCTGCCCCAATGCGATCTCTTCCAAGGCGCGGCTTTTTCACATGTTTATGGGGAATGGCTGCCCGGCGCTCCCCTGGCTGTGAATATCAAAATGCCTGCAAGCGTTGCCTGGCAGGACCTGAACTACTATATGAAAATCGGCGATATGGAAGGCCAAGCCTGTGCGCCCCTCGAAGGAAATAATACACGTCTCTCCTGCAAAATCAAACTGCCATCCGAATACGTTGGTACATATAAGTACCATCTTTCACTGGGTCTGGATGGTTGTGAGGAGCCTATCTATACCAAAGGTCCACTATCCCTGCCTGTGCCCGAGCCTTCAGATGAGCCAAAGGACGAGGGTGAAGAGGATACAAACTCCTGCGATGCCTATGCTCCTGACCAAATTGCTTGTGAGAGTCATGGAGGCATCTGGGATCTTGTATTTTTCTCTTGTACTTGCCCCTGATACTTGGAGAAATACCAGATCAATTAAGAAAAAAGCTGACTCATCCTTGAAATTGGGATGAGTCAGCTTTTTTTCTTTAACTTAGACGTTCAGCCCCCTGCCCCTTGCTTCGCTGGGGCTTCCCCCCTATTTTGCTTGCAAAATGGGGGGATAATTGGATGCGAAGCAGTTTCTTTTCCAGATCTCCGAAGGACAGAGGGGGCCTAATACTGCTCATGAATCCACGAAGCTTTTTTCGGGAAGAGTGTCTCAAGAAAAAGTGCGCTCTCAGCAGAGCCGACGAAAATATCGGGGTGAATGTGGCGCAACTCCTGCCAACTACGATGCCCCAATGCAAGGGCGGGGAAAAGCTGGCTATTCATATAGAAAGAGTCATCGGCATCACCATCCGCTTTGCAGACGGATTTGAGCTTGCCCTTCTCCCAGACCATATCCACGCTGCTTTTGTAAAATTCCAGTCGGAAGGTGCCAGTGTAGTCCTTGAAGGCACTGGCCATGATCCGTTTTTCGAGCACAGGTGTCATGCTTTTCAGCAAACATATTACATCTGGAATTTTGATCTGCCAGGCATAGGGACGCCCTTCTTTGGCTCCCAATCCAAAAGCCATTCTTGCGGCAGTCGCTTCATAGTGCAGATTCAAGCGGATGTAGGGTTTGTCCCGCTCTTGTGCCTTTTCCTTGCAAAAAGCAAAAAAGGCTTGCAGTGCTGGCGTGCTGATCCCCTCGCTGATCTCGCTGACGATCAGTCCCTCGCCAAATCCGTCTTGGGGGATTCGGCAATAGAATTTTTCGCCACCTGATTCCATAATCCAAAATTCGGAACCATATTCGGTTTCCAAACTCTCTGTAAGCATATAGCGCCACTTGGCCTCGTTGCGTACAGCCGAGAAGGCATACTGCGCCCGATAAGCCTCGTCTTCTTGCATCAAGAAAGGGATATCATCCAGCTCAGCCAGACGGAAGGAATACCCATCATGGCTGAAGGGAAGCATGTGAAAATGAAGATTGATATGGTTTTCCAAAGGGATGCTGTAAAAATAGCCAAATTGTCCATAAAACCCAGGGATGCCCTGGATGATCGCGAGATCAAAACCGTCTTCTTCAAGGGTTTTATCGAATTCCTTATTCAGGATGCGCTGGAGCCCGCGCCCCTGATAATCGGTGTGCGTGCCCACAATACCCATCTCGGCCACTTTGAGTTTTATCCTCTCAACTTCCCATTCCCAGGGGATGAGGGCAAAAGCGGCGATGATCTGCCCTTTGTCTTCATCGTCGATGATGAACCAGTAGCGTTCCTCCATCCCAGGGAAATCTTTATAGATCACCTCGGCCAGCGTCCCCACCTTTTCAGGATGAAAGACAGTATTTAAAAATTTGCGTAGTTTTTCAGCATCTTGCACCGATTTTGCGCGCCTGACTTTATATTCGTTCTGCATTCTTTTATTCCTTATAGGGTTTACACAAAGCACTGAATTTCCTTGTTGCAATGCTCTGCGTTGCAACTTTTCCTGAGCACCAACGCAGAGCGTTGGTGCTAGAGATTTTAAATCTGTATAAGCCCTATCTAAAAAAAAACGCCGCCTAAAAGGGCGGCGCAAATCTTTATCAAGAAAACTTATCTCTTTTCACCCGGGCCGTGCTGAGCTAGCAAGCGGGCAATACCACGAAGTTCCATCCACCACTGGTCACGGGGACGCTGGTATTCAAACTCGACGATGCGGTCAAAATCACGCATATCATGTGTTTGGACCTTCCCATCCCGCATGCCAATAAAGGCGTTTCTATCGCTACCTTTTTCGCACTCTTCAGCCAGGAACTGCAAACTCAAATTGGCAAAGCGGGTCGCCTGAATCCGATCAAAAGGTGAAGGATTACCGCCCTGCTGGAGATGCCCCAAGATCGCCGGACGCACATCAAAAATACCCTTGCCTTCTTCTTCGAAGAGGGAGCAAATGAAATTGGTATCATAAATCTTGTTCGCATACTCATTGCGGATCATCAAGCCCAAACGTTTGCCATGGTCAAAGCCATAAGTAAGCTTTTTTAGATCTTTCTGGAGAGCATCCAGCGTGATGCCTTCTTCGTGGAGATAAACACGCTCGGCGCCAGTTGCCAAGCCACCCATCAGCGCGAGGTAGCCGCAGTAATGTCCCATCACTTCGACGACAAAACAACGCTCGGTCGCCACAGCCGATTGCTTGATCTTATCCACCGCATCAATGATATTGTTGAGGGCCGTATCCGCGCCGAGACTCAGCTCAGAACCGGGCAGGTTATTATTGATCGATGCAGGAATACAGATCATCGGTAATTTGAAAGCCGGGTAATTCTTGCGACTGTTCAACAAGGTATGAGAAGCTTCATACGCTGTCCACCCACCGATGATCATCAACGCGTCGATCTGCTTATCTTCAATGACACGCGCGATAGCGTAGAGATCGCTCCCTTGTGGCACACGGCGATTGGTGCCGAGCAAAGAACCACCCTGTGCTGCCCAACCGCTGATGCTCATCCAATCCATCTCTTCCATTTCGCCTTTGGCAAAGCCATCAAAGCCGTTATGGATACCAAGCATGATATGCCCCTGATCTAACCCCAAACGAACAGCCGCACGAACAGCGGTATTCATCCCTGGGGCGGGCGCGCCGGCATGCAAAATGCCAATCCGCAGCCGCTTTTGTTCTGGGTCAATGGGATGCGGGAAGGCACGTCCCAAGGTGCGCAGGGTGCGGAAAACTTCGATAAAGGATGTGCTGCGCAGGCTCATGGCTTTGTCGTAATCTTTGGCATTGATCGCTTCCGCAACGGCACGCGTGTTTTGGATACCCTCTAGTAAAGGAAGGCGCGTCATGCGGTTATTCTTGATTCCGATCACCACGGGGGCATCATCTGGTTTTGCGCTCAGGATCGTTCTGACAGCTTCATATCCCATTCGGGTGCCGAGTGTCCTATCAAATGCACTTGGGTTCCCACCACGTTGGACATGCCCCAAAACCGTCACACGGACATCCTCCTGCAGGCGTTCTTCCAAGGCTGCTTGCACATCACTACTGCCGATATAATTCCCATCGCGGTCGTGTGCTCCTTCGGCAAGCACAACAATACTGTCACGGCGGCCATGCTTTCGTCCGGTGTGCAGGCGGTTTGCCATCACATCTTTCCAATTTTCCACATCGGGCGGCGATTCGGGAATCAGGACCCAGTCCGCGCCGGTAGCCAGCGCCCCCATACACGCCAGATAACCACAGTTTCGTCCCATGACCTTAACAACAAAGGTACGCTGGTGGCTGGCAGCTGTGCTGGTGATTGCATCAATCGCTTCCGTGATGCGATGCAGCGCAGAATCCGCGCCTATGGTCATATCCGTTCCAGTGAAGTCGTTGTCGATGGAGCCGACCAAACCAACGATCAAAAAATGGGGGTATTCAGCCGCAGTCTCTGCGTCGATCTTGCCTGTTTCAAGCAGTTCTTCAACCAGTGAGGACCATTCTTCGCGAAAAATATTTGCACCGGTCAGCGACCCATCGCCACCAATGATGATCAGACCGTTAATGCCATGCATAATTAAATTATGTGCGGCTTGGAGACGCCCTTCACGCGTGAGAAATTTCTTGCATCGTGCAGAGCCAATGACTGTTCCGCCAATTTGCAGGATGCCGCCAACAGAATTCCAATCCATTGCGACGATTCTGCTACCCCCTTCCACCATACCTTGATAGCCTTCATAGATGGCGTAAACGTCAACCCCTTCATTCAATGCGGTACGCACAACAGCACGAACGGCTGCGTTCATGCCTTGTGCGTCACCACCACTGGTAAGTACTGCGATTCGTTTTTTCTCGTTCATAGTAGTAAATTCTTTCTAAGAAATTAGACTTTTTCTAAAAACCTGCATTTTATTGCCTCATCCATTTTTTTACGGCTTCATCAGAATGATTCTGATTGCTCATTTTCTCTAATAGATCTGTCGGGTCGGAGTTGCACAACAACCCTTCGCGGTGTTCGCTGAAGATGAAACCTTCTTTATCAAAATGTTCTTTCATGCCGCAGCATGGGTTGGTAATAGCCGCGCACATCCAGCAAAGGAGACTATCCATGAGCGGATAACTATATCACGGAAGAACCTTGGGCAGATACTATTCGGAACTTCAGAGCTTACGCATGAAAACTGGTAAATTGTTGTGAAATCTCCTTTGTATTTGCGAAAGAAGGAGAAAGCTGAATGCAAAGCTCAGGAAACGCCATTTTATATACCTACTTTCAAGATCTTACCGACTCTCGTATGGAAGGAAGGATAAGCCATAAGCTGATAGATATTGTCATAATCGCCATTAGTGCAGTCCTTAGCGGTGCTGAAAGCTGGACAGCGATAGAACGGTTCGGTCAGACAATAGACCTCTTGCAAAAGTCATGTAAGCTCAGAATTGTAAATAACAGCAATCAGGTTGAATCGCAAACCAAAGCGTTTTCTTCGATTACGATAGCGTTCACTTAGAATGCGAAAGATCTTTATTTGAGTATCCATTGGAATCTTTTCTACACCAAACAATTTACGCAAATTGTTCTTACCTTTTCTTTTTTGAAAAAATCGCTGGGAAGCTAGAGATGAGGGTGATTGAGTAAAGAAAACACTAAACACAGCCGCCGCCGCATCTTTAATTTCATAAACAATTTTATATCGGACAGATTATGTCGTGTTCATATTTCGAACTGCTGATGACGTACATTTGTATCAAAAAAGGCTGCTAAACTAAATTTAGCAGCCTTTTTAGGGAAAAGCTGTGATTTAGGGGTTGACCCCTGTCAGAATATAGCCTGCTTGTAATTGAGCAAGAATATCTTGCGCCTGCTGTTCTTTGCCGGGCGGAAGATGCTCGGGGCTAACATCCACCAAAATTAGCGGAGATGTGATATTTACCCCACCTGCTCCAGAAATAAGTTGAGGCCAAGCGGTTTCAATTGCATGAATTACATCAGGCTGGATGGTTGCGACCCAGTTCCCTAATTTCTGTTGAGGAGAAAGATCGCTGATGACCAATACTCCGCTACTGGAGAGATAAGTTAGCAATTCAGGGGTAGCAAATTGAGGAGCGATATACATAGTTTCGACTTGTCTTTGAAGAACCAGAAAATCAGAATAGGCATTGTAGGCAACGGGGTCTTCTTCGGCTGGGATTTCTACATGTTGTGGATAACAGGGGGCAGTGGCACACCAAGAAGGATAAATGAAAGCGGTGCAGGTGCCACAATAGTAGTCAAAACCATTATGAAAGGCTGCCAAAGTTATTTGTCCGAGCTGATCATCTTTTGGTATCAGTAACCCAGTCCTGTAATCTTCTGTGATCATTGCGGCAATATAGCCAGATATAAAAGCTGCAATATCTGGGCGATTTGTATTAGCGAGAACGCTTAAATTTCCGCCTGCGACCATATCGGGGATATTGACAGAGAGGAATTGCGCCTGCGGTGCTGCTGCGGCTAACTCCATTAGGCCGGGGTCGGGTGGCAGAGCAATAACGACACGCAGCGAAGGCTCAAGGTCTGCCATCGTGAGCGTGTTACGGACTTGGAAACGCATCCCTGCGCTTTGAGCAAGATTGTAGACCAAGGTTTGGTAGACATCAGAGATTTCCTGATCCATATCTGCAGGGACAATGAGCAATGCCAGGGGGATTGCGGGTGTGGGAGTCAGTGTCGGTTCAGGAATTGCTGTTTCAGTGGAAGCAAGTGTCGGGATCGCGGTCGGTTCCGCAGCGGCGGAGCCGCATCCTGCTAATAAGAGGACAATAATCAAAATCAGGGGAAATAGTTGTTTATAGGATTCTTTTTTCATTGGGTCTTCTCCATAAGATATTTTCTGAATTTTACACCATTGCCGCGTTTAAAATAAAAATCCGTCCCTTCAAAAGGAACGGATTTTTAATATTTCAAAAAATATTATTTTGCCAATATCTTGATCTGCTTCGGGCGAGCGGACTCGACCTTGGGCAGGCTGAGGGAAAGAACCCCGTTTTTGATCTTGGCTTCAACCTGGTCGGCGTCTACCTCGCTGGGGAGGCGCAGGGTACGAATAAATTTGCCTTCGGGCAATTCGCTTAAGAGATGCTCACCATCGGAGGTTAGATACTCACCCTCGATGCGAACAACATTATTAAGAACCTGAATATTCAGATCGTCTGCACTCAAGCCGGGAACGGCGGTGGTTAGCACGAAGCTATCATCTTCTTCACGGACATCAACGCGCAAGGTATAAGCATCATTTTGGGCTGCCATGCGGCGCATTCTGCTATGGCGATGGGTGTATGGGCGAATATGGTAAGTCATTTTTTTATCTCCTTATATATACCAATTAAATTTGAACTTGCTATAGTTTAGCTCGCAGATATAAGAAGAATAAAAGAGGGAGATTGGGTTTGTATAAGAACTTCAAGCTAAGTTAGCCTAAAGCAAAAATCCTCCTTTCGGAGGATTTTTGCTTTATTTTACATCTACCAATTCAACATCAAAAATTAGCGTGGCATTTGGTGGGATTATTCCGCCTGCGCCGCGTTCGCCATATCCCAGTTCAGGAGGGATTGTGAGCGTGGCTTCTCCGCCAACTTTCATCAGGGCAATACCTTCGTCCCAGCCCTTGATGACTTGCCCAATACCTAACTGAAATTCAATGGGCTGATTACGTTCATAAGAGCTATCGAAGATCTTTCCATCAAGAAGCCTGCCTTCGTAATGAACACTAACGGTTTTACCAGCTTCGGCTTGGGTACCTTTACCACCTTTATTTTCTGTATATTCTAATCCGCTTTCTGTTTTCATATTTGCTCCTTTATTGCTAAGTTGGGCGTATTTTACTCGCTTTTATGCTTTATGGTTTCGAGAACTCCTACCAAATCTTCTATAGGTGGTCTATCGCTAGAGTTTTTGCTGGGATAGATGAAGCTAAACTTCCCATTTTCATCAATGATGAAATCCCCGCCAATTTGAGATGTGTCGTCTCCGTGTGAATCGAGCATTTTTCCCCCAGAGAGAATGACTTTAGTATAAAACCACAGCGTTTTGGGATGGTAGGCACGCCAAAACGAATTCTCTAATTTATAGGCTTTATAAACTTTTCTCTCGCAGTCAAGAAGAACAGTGAAGTTGGAACAGGTTTGCTCTAGCCATTCTTGGATGGCGGGGAGCGTTGAAAAAGATATGATAATAACGCGGGTATTTAGTTCATCTAATTTATTTTGGTTTTGGCACAACTGTGCCACATGCTCGCGGCAGACCAGTCAGCCTAAGTGGCGCAGAAAGATGAGTAAGACTTTTTGATTAGATTGCGTTAAATCGCTGAGAGAAATTTCTTCACCTTCTACAGATCGGAGAGTGAAGTTTGGAGCGATTTTTCCGAGTTTTAGAGGGGGCATAGGGTTCCTTTTTGGGAGGGGAATTAGGCAATTCGAGATTAGGTATTAGGTTGTTTTTTTAAAGTATTGAATAATTTTTGGCATAAATAGATACCCCAACAAAAGGATGTTAATCCCCAACTCAACCCAAAAGACTTGGCTGGCATAGTGGGCACTGTCCCAGTAGCTGATCGGGCTATAAAAACGAGTTTGCCAATTAAAAGGGAAAAAGAGCAGAGGCCCATCATTGTGATGAGTCAGAATATCAACGACTGAATGGATCATGCTACCGTAAACAAACGAGAGCAACCATTTGCTTCGTTTTTGTTCTCGCTTACGCCAGAGTAAAAGGGCAAGCAAGACAAGTATGGTGGGTGAATGTAAAAAGTTATGACTACTAATCCACCAGAAATTGTTGAAAAACAAATTGTCGAAGGCATGCTCCATCCCCGTCATCATGGATTGTGTCGTAAAGAGACGGAGGTAAACCATATATCCGAGTGTTAGAAGAAACAGCGGAATATCCGGTGCAACCGAGCCCCACAGAAATGCAGCTCGAATAATCTTGAACTTACTGCCATATTTTTTATTGATCGCAGCATTAATGACTAGATGAGTAGGGATGGTATTCAATATTGACTCCGATGATGATATGCCTGATCAGTTTCTTTCTCTTCTACAGACTGAAGGGGAAATAAGTCATTCAGGTGAATAAGGATTAGGTATCAGGCTCTTCCTTTGATGCGTTTAATATGAGGTTTCTTCCCTTTTTAAAAATAGCAGCGGTTGATAAAAAAACGCAAGATGGATCTTGCGTTACGGAGCGTAGTGTGACATTTATGTCGCTCTATAAATTCTTCTTCGCCCAAAACAAACGTTGAATAATCGTTATCAAAATCAGCAAAGAAAAAATGATAAATAATTGGGTAATATATTGCGGCAAAAGGAAGAAGAATGAGTAAAAAACAATTGTCTCGAATCCGCCAATCAAACCAGTGGGCATGATGATGGTTGTTGATGTTTCAGGATCACGGGCGGCACGTTTTTCAAGGATGGCAGAGAGAAACATCCACGAGGCGGTGTTGAGGTAGTAGATAGAAAGCAAGACTGCCAACGCCTGGTATACATTTTGGGAGGCCGCACCAAGCCCAAATCCAAGAGGGATAGCGGCGTAAGCGATAAAATCCAAGAGAATGTCTAGGTATCCACCAAAGTCGTCTTGTTTATCGTGCAAGCGGGCGAGCAATCCATCCAAACCATCGAAAATACGATTGAGCAGCCAGAAAACCAATCCCAAAAGATAAAGCTGACGGGCGGCAAAAAATGCGCTGGCGATGCCAAATCCCAGCCCGATCAGCGAAATGGCGTTGGGGGAGATATTTGTCAGGCGGCGCGCGATCGGCTCACCGATGCGGTCTTTGGTGTTGCGGAGGTAAGTATCGAACATTTTATATTTTCTCTAAAACTCATCATTGCGATGACGTTATTTTCCCCAAGATAAACGTGCCTGCTTTTTGCGCCGCCATTTAAGTAGCGGGCGGGCATAACGGATTTGATCGCGCGCGCCCTGAGAGAGCAAATCGAGCATGGTCATTTCGCCAAAGAAATGCTCTTTATACGCGCCGTTGCCCATGAAGCCATCTTCTTTATTGAAAAGCGTTAGGCGGAGCTTGCCTTTCGGGAGATGGTTTTTGCCATCAAGAATAGCGTTGAAGGGGAGCGGGAGCCATTTAAAACCCCGCAAGAGCGCATTGGCTTTGGCGACCATGCGGTCTACATCGGCTTCATCGTCGGGGCTGACCTGCTCGAAAAGCGTATCAACCTTCTCCTGCAACTCAAAAAAGCCCTCGAAGCCACCACCCGCCAAGCGATTGTTTTTCAGCAAATCAATATAGTCTGTGCGGTTTTTGGCGCGCATTCTGGCAACGCTCAGCATCAAATATTCAAGATACGCGCCCAGCAACCACTGCACGGAATAAACTCGCCAGAGCTTGTAATTTGACCATGATTTAATCGAATTCGCTGCCAAACGGTCGTGCATTTTGACGTAATTAAACGTGATTTCTTCCAGCGGCGCAAACGCGGTGACAGAATAATCACCCGTTTTATTTGCCTTGAGCAGCAAATCCGCGAGCAGCATGATGGTGATATGCGTGACGTACAACCCTTTAGAATAAATCGGATCGATGAACCCAACCGCGTGACCAAGCAATGCGAATCGGTCGCCGACGACGTGTTTTGCTGAATATTGGAGACGCTCGGCACGCACCCAACCTCGAATTGGCTTGGCGTCTGTGAACTGTTTCTTGATCCCGGGAAATTGCTCGATAAACCCGTAAAACTCTTCTTCGGGTGAAATATCTTTGCTTGCAGGATGGACACGCGGATCAAGCAATAGCCCTACACTCACAACAGGGTTGGTCGCTTCGGCATAATTATTAAAGGGAATTACCCACAGCCAGCCACCTTCAAAAAGATGATGCAATGTCCCCTCCGACCAGCGGAATGGGACCCTATTTTCTTCTTTTGAAAAGCTAACATCGTGGAAGCAAGGCACATCGACCATGTGGGTGAAGATGCCGCGCGTGTTGGTTTGCAAATCAAAATCTCGTAAATCAAATTTCTCAGCGAGCAACGAGCGAAACCCACCTGCATCAACAATATAGTTTGCCTGATATTTTTCGCCTTTGGCTGTGGTAATTTCTACGCCATCATCGCTAAAATCTACTTCAGCAACGGAGGTGTTTTGCAAAATAGTCGCACCATAAGAGATGGCAACCGAGGTTAGAAAAGAGTCGCTGTCTTGGCGGTAGATATGCAATTCGTGCCCGTAAGGTTGCTTGGGGATGATGGCTTGCAAGGTCCGCTCGGGGGTTGGGTCTTGCCCAGCCGTGTGATGTACAAATCCAAAATGACGCTTGACGCCGTGCGTTGTCCCCGCATAGTCGAGATAATTCTCAGAGCTGAAATAGACTAACTCTGGCACATCGTAGAACTCGGCCAAAGCACGCATCATCTCGGATGTTTCGAGAATCGTCGATTCGCCAATTGCAAATTTAGGGTGCTGCCCCGCTTCAAAGACGACCACATTCAGTCCTTGACGCGCCAAAATGGCAGCAAGCGTTGAGCCGCCCATCCCAGAGCCGATGATGGCGACATCGAACTTTTTATTCTGTTCAGGCATTTAGTTGATGCGATGATCTACGCAACCAAATCGCCATTGATGACCATCACGAGCGAGGAGAGCAGTAGCTTCTTCGGGACCCCAGTCGCCGGGAGTGTAGGTAGCAAGTTCGGGCTGAGAGCGTTCCGCCCAGCCATTTATAACGGAATCAATTATCCGCCAGGAGGCTTCTATTTCATCGGAACGTGTAAAGAGCGAGGCATCCCCATCCAATGCTTCGAGAAGTAAGCGCTCGTAGGCCTCGGGGATAGATGCTTCGTCAAATGAATCGGTGTAGTTGAAATCCATATTCACCGAGCGCATCTCTTGATCGGAATCAGGGACTTTGGCTTCAAAGCGGAGTTGGATGCCTTCGTCGGGCTGGATGCAGATCGAGAGGATGTTTGGGGTGAAATCGCTGCCTTCGGGGAGGTCGAACATGAGGTGCGGCGGACGCTGAAACTCGATAATGATCTCGGAGTTTTTGTGCTTGAGTGCCTTGCCGGAGCGGAGATAAAAAGGCACGCCCTGCCAACGCCAATTATCAATGAAGAGTTTGAGCGCGGCATAGGTAGGCGTTTGGAAGTCGGGCGCAACGCCTTCCGCTTGAGCGTAGCCCTCGTATTGAGCGCGGACAGTATCCTCGAGCGGAATCTGGCGAATGCTCTGAAAGACTTTGGCTTTTTCGTTCCGGATAGCATCCGCGTTGAAGGATGCGGGGGCTTCCATTGCGACCAAGGCAAGGAGTTGGAAAAGGTGGTTTTGGAACATATCCCGCAGGACACCAGCTTTGTCGTAATATCCGGCACGCTCGCCGACATTGACACTTTCTGCGACGCTGATCTGGACATTATCTACAAAACGTCGATTCCAGAGCGGCTCGAAGATGGTGTTGGCAAAGCGGAAAAAGAGAATATTTTGGGAGGTCTCTTTGCCGAGATAATGGTCAATGCGATAGATTTGGCTCTCATCGAAAGCAGTGTGGACAGCGTCGTTTAATGCTTGCGCAGACTTTAGATCTCGGCCAAAAGGTTTTTCGATGATGATACGTCGCCAGATGCCTGATGCTTTGTCTTCTTTTGACATCTCTGCCGCGCCAAGAGATTCTGCGACGGGTCCATAAAAGGATGGGGCGGTGGCGAGGTAGTAGAGGCGGTTGGCTGCGCCATCTTCCAGCTCGCTGAGAGAAGATCCTAGCTTTTCAAAATCATCCGCTTGGTCAAGATTGCCGCGAAAATAGTGCAGCATTTGAGCAAATTCATCCCATGTTTCTGCATCGAAACTATCGGGGCTGAATTTTTGAACGCCTTCTCGCAAACGCTCACGAAAGGTCTCATCTGTATAAGGACGGCGCGCAAATCCAACCACGTTGGCGCACTCCACCAAGCGTCCCTTTTTGAAATTATTGTAGAGAGCAGGGATGAGCTTGCGCCGAGTCAGATCGCCGGATGCGCCGAAAATGATAATGCTGGTGTGAGCCATTATTCCGCCTTCTTGATCGCATGCCCACCGAACTGATTTCTCATTGCAGAGAGCACTTTGGCAGCGTAGCTTTCATCTTGACGGCTGGAAAAACGCCGTTGTAGGGAAAGCGTGATCACGGGCGCAGGCACGTCCAAATCGACGGCTTCAAAGACCGTCCAACGCCCCTCGCCGCTATCCGAAACGTAGCCCGCAATATCGCTCAAATCCTGGTCGTCTTCGAGGGCGTTGGCGGTTAAATCAAGGAGCCATGAGCGGACGACACTGCCGTGCCGCCAAATCTCGGCGACTTGGTGCAAATCGAGATCGAAATCTTTTTTAGCATGCATGATTTCAAATCCTTCGGCGTATGCCTGCATCATGCCATATTCGATTCCGTTATGGATCATTTTGACAAAGTGTCCGGCTCCAACGGGGCCGACATGCCCCCAGCCCAAATCAGCGGAGGGGGCGAGGGTCTCGAAAATGGGACGCAGCATTTCGGCAGATTCTTTTGTGCCGCCAAACATCAAGCTATAACCTTCTGCTAAGCCCCAAACACCGCCGCTTGTACCGACATCAACATACTCAATCCCTTTTTCGGAGAGGGTTGCGGCGCGACGAATATCATCTTTATATAACGTGTTACCACCATCAATGATGGTATCCCCGTCTGAAAGCAATTCGCCCAACTCGCTAATGACGGATTCCGTTATCTCACCAGCGGGAACCATCACCCAAACCACGCGCGGTGCGGATAGTTTCTCAGCAACTTCTGCTAAAGTGCACGCACCCTCTGCACCTTCAGATTCCGCTTTTTGGATGGCTTCCTCATTCACATCAAAGGCGACAACTTCATGCCCACCGCGCATTAAACGTGTTGCCATATTTGCGCCCATTTTGCCTAATCCGACCATTGCTAATTTCATTTTATTGCTCCTTTTTCTAAATTATGCTGCCAACTCAAAAAGACGCCCGATAACTTCCATATGGTGATCCATCAAGCCTTTATCTGCTTCAAAGCCAAGTTGTTTATCAAGCACAAAACAGGCTTTTTTCAAAAGTGGCTCAGAGATATATGATTCTGTGATGTCATTTTCTGCATAGACTTGCTCCGTTAATTCACGTGTTATACCGTCTATTTCATCAATGGGCGTTTTCTCGCCCATGCGCTGCTGCAAAAAATGGCGATTGGTGAGTACAAAGCACTCAGTAATCCCGTCCTGAAGCTGGGGTAAGGAGATTGAATTAAGTTTTAGTTTTTCATCTAAGGATTTTGTAATGGGATCCATTTTCATTTTATATCTCCTTGTTGAGATGCTCAACAAGATGAGCAACAACATCCGGTAATTTTTCTGGATTATCTACAATATGCGATTCTGGGATTAATTTCGATTCGTGCAAACGCTTCTGCGTGAAGGGCGTGCTGACCGCCACAACTTGCATCTTTGCATTGAGGGCGGCTTCAACACCAGCCGGTGAATCTTCGATTACTAAACAATCAGATGGGTTCACATCTAATTCTTTGGCAACCAGAAGATACATCTCAGGGTTGGGCTTGCCGTGTTTTACATCATCGCGGGTGGCAACAAAGCCGAAGGCGTTTTCCAACTCAAGGATTTTCAGCACACGACTCGCTTGTTCGCAATAAGACATGGTTGCCAAGCCCACTTTGCAATTGGCCTTTCGCGCTTCTTCGAGTAAAGCAATATTATGTGCCCATTGATTATCACGTATTACTTGTGGGTCAGATAAGATCTCAGCATAGATTTTCAGGCGCACCTGCACATAAGCCTGCCACGGCGTAGATACGCCAAATTCGGCCATTCTTTTGCCTGCCTTTTCAGCGAGATCAAAACGCTTTACGAGTGCCATTGCCACTTCTCTGCGAGAGAGCCCGACCACATCTTTGAAGGCTTCAATTACATCGTCTTCTTTTAAATCATGCGGGCATAATTCGGTAGTCGCACGCGCATAGGAAATTGCTTTCAATCGCTCGGTCTGTACCAGTGTACCATCCAGATCGAAAATCATTGCCTTAATCATTCGCGCTCCACTTCAAAACCTTTACCAGAATCCTTCTCTAAATCGACGATGATTTCCTGTCCGCCGAAGCCATCCACGATATCGTGGGCGCGGACGATAACTCGAGTCATATTTTCTGGGATGATGATGCCGCGCTTGCTACGGGTGAAGGGTTGTTCATCCACATGCGGATGCGCGAGTAGGCGAGTGAACGCGTCACCTTCTTGGACTTTGAGCTTGCTTCCGTTGGGAAGAAGAATATCCCAGCCGTTGGCGTAATCATCCCAACCCGTGTCTGGATGCGATACCGTGATGTGGAAAGTCCAGCTCCCCTCGGCATCTTGGATTGCGCGGACGTAGGTCACGTCTGCATCGGCGGAATCGAATGTTGGGGATTGGGTAGACGTTTCCATAACAGGGGCAGTTGTGGGGGGTGGGGTAGATGTGTCCATAGGGGGAGCAAGTGTTGGGCTGGGAGCGATCCGCTCGGTTGGGGGGATGGTAGGTGTTTCAGGTGTGGAGATGTTCTTTGTTCCGCACGAAGCTAAAAGAAGAGACATCCCAAAAATAAGTATGGTGGATAATTTAGACATTTTAGTGTTCCAAACCTGACGGGTCTTGAAGACCTGTCAGGTTTCGCTTTTAGACTGTTTTTAGATATTCTCGAATCAGCAACGCGGCAGTCGCGCCTTCACCAGCCGCAGATGCGACCTGTTTGGTGCTGCCGGCGCGGACATCACCTGCCGAAAAAATGCCGGGGACACTGGTTTCAAGAAAGGTGGGGTCGCGGGTTTCGTAACCCTGTGGGCGCGGATCATCGTGTATCAGATTGTGCCCGCTAACGATGAAGCCCCACTGATTGGTCTCGACACCAGCGTTGGCAAGAAAGCCGGTGTTGGGTGTTTGACCGATGAAAGTGAAGACGCCTTTGGGGTGAATTTCTTCTTGTTTTCCGGTCTCTTTATCTTTGATAATGACCGTGTTGAGTTTGCTCTCTGCGCCTTTGAATTCGAGGGTTTCGGTATTGAAACGCACATCAATTTGGGGATGAGCAAGCACTTTTTCTTGCAAAATTTTGCTGGCTGTCAGTTCATCGCCGCGTACAAGTAAGGTGACTTTTTCAACAAATTTCGTCAGAAAAATGCTTTCTTCGGTAGCACTATTTCCACCGCCAATGACGGCAACGGGGAGATTTTTATAGAAGGGGCCATCACAGGTGGCACAAAAATGGATGCCTGCGCCGATATATTGTTCTTCGCCGGGAATCTCAAGACGTTTGTAGCGGCTGCCTGTGGCAATCAGGATTGCTTTGGCTGTATAGTTGCTTCCGTCACCTGTGGCGATATGCTTATAATTATCTTCACTGCGAACTTCGGTTACATCTTGGGCTTGAAGAAACTCAACCCCAAAACGCTCGGCTTGCAGGCGCAGTTGATGCGAAAAATCTGCACCAGAAATGCCTTCAGAGAAGCCGGGGACGTTATCTAGCCATTGGGTTGTGGCAGCTTGTCCTCCGAGGGCAGCACGTTCAATCACGAGCGTGTCGATCCCTTCTCGGGCGGTGTAGAGAGCGGTCGTTAATCCGGCAGGTCCACCGCCGATGATAATTAAATCGTAGTGGCTGCGTTCGGCTGTGGTTTTTAATCTGAGCTTGGATGCTAGTTCTGCATTTGATGGCTCCACCAAAATTGAGCCGTCTTCAAATTCGATGGTTGGGATGATCCGTTTGCCATCATTTCGCTTGATAACGTATTCTTCGCCTGTTTTGTTTTCTTCAATATCCACCCAGTTATAGGGGATCTGATGTTCACCTAAAAATTGCTTGCTTCGACGACAGTCTGGGCACCAATAGGCTCCGTATAAAGTGATTTTTGGGGCTGTGGTCATGTCTCTCTCCTCCGGAATAAATTTCTGCTTGCAACAAAAAATAAGACACCTTCTTCTGAGAGATTCTTACCATAAAAATTAATGTGAAAGCGCAAGACAATTCTCCGCTCCACGTGCTATAATTCTTTAATTCTTCCCCTTTTAATAAAAGGACTTTACTTATGGCAAATACAAATTCACCTCGCGGCGGAACAGGTTTTTTGCCGCCGACGATCACTCGCATTGAAGATACGGGGCTTCCCGCACTCTGGTTGCAGGATTTGGCATTAAAAATTCTCTACTCGCAGGGATACCTTTCAGGTTTTCAGGTTGCAGAGGAACTCGCGCTACCATTTGCGGGTGTGACCGATCAGATTCTCTCAGAACTGAAAAAAGAGAAACTTGTTGAGATTAAATCTGCCAAACAAGCAGGGCTTGGATCCAGTTCTTATCTCTATGCGATGACAAGCAAGGGAAACGAGCGTGCTCAGGAAGCAATGGCGCGCAGCCAATATGCGGGTGCAGCACCTGTGCCTATTGAAACCTATAATAATGCAGTCCGCAATCAATCTCAGGGACGCGTGGTTGTCACTTCACGCTCTATGCGTCAATTGATGTCACAATTGGTTCTCTCTGAGACTACATTTCAACGCTTGGGACCCGCGCTCAACTCTGGTGCGTCGATATTTCTATATGGACCTCCCGGCAATGGTAAAACCAGTATCGCCCGCTCTTTTGGTTCTTTGGTAATGAGCCAAAATATGTATATCCCCTTTGCTCTCTATGTAGATGGGCAGGTCATCAAGATGTACGACTCAGTTAACCATCAGCTCGTAAAAGAAGATGGGGCAACTAAGCGTGGCACTGGCTCTCTCAAAACAGGTATTCGCCGTGACCCGCGTTGGGTCAAAATTAAACGCCCCTTCATCGTCGTTGGCGGCGAGCTAACCCTTGAAGGCTTGGATCTTGTTTTTGACGATACAAATAAGTTTTACGAAGCCCCTTTCCAGGTTAAAGCCAATGGCGGAATCTTGCTGATTGACGACTTCGGCAGGCAACAAGTCCGCCCACGTGATCTGCTCAACCGCTGGATCGTTCCACTTGAAAACCGTGTCGATTTTCTCACCTTGCATACGGGACGTAAGATCGAAGTTCCTTTCGATGTGCTGGTCGTTTTCTCCACCAACCTGCCTCCCAAAGACCTCGTAGACGAAGCCTTTTTACGTCGTTTGCGGCATAAAATTGAAATCGGTGATCCCTCTTACGAAGGCTATAGAGAAATCTTTCGTCGTGTTGCGCAAGCCAAAGGTGTTCAATATGAAGATCAAGGGCTCGCTTACCTTTTGCAGGAATGGTATATCAAGCATAATCGAAAACTGCGCGCCTCACATCCCCGTGATATTTGTGACCAAATCCTCGATATCTCACAATACCTTTCTGTTGACCCGATCATGACCCGCGAAATGATAGACAACGCCGCACAAGCCTACTTTGTTGATCTCTAAAAAATGGTCCTAAAAAACCTCCCCACCCCAGCTATTTTTGCCCATCGCGGGGCGTCCTTGCAGGCTCCTGAAAACACGATTGCAGCCTTTGAGTTAGCCTACCAACAAGGCGCAGATGCGATTGAATTGGATGTGATGCTCAGCGCAGATGAAGTCCCGGTTGTCATCCATGATCCAAGCGTAGATCGGACAACAAACGGAAAGGGTCTCGTCTGTGACCTTCCACTTGCTACCCTTCAAGAACTGGATGCTGGAGAGGGGCAACGAATCTCAACGCTTGATGAGATATTTGAGATTTTTGGTGGGCAACTTCCCTTCAATATCGAATTGAAAAATTACACAACCCGCGACGATCAAATTGTAGATAAAGTGGTCGAAGTCGTCAAAAAACACGATCTCGCTGAGAGTATTATTTTTTCATCCTTTCTTCCAAAAAATCTAAACCGTATTGCTCAACTCCTCCCCCAGTCTTCACGAGGGTTACTGGCCCAGGATAATTTTGTGGGATGGATCATCCGCACCTTTGTCTTCCGAATAGGAGGTTACGAGGCCCTGAACCCCGCGATGAATAATATCTCTAAAAAGAAGGTTGAGAGAATACATCGCATTGGTCGCCAGGTTTATCCTTGGATATTGAACGATGCGGATGATATACGCCGCGCCGTCGATTGGGGCGTGGATGGCATCATTACCGATGATCCAGAGTTGGCGGTCAAAGCATTGCATAAAACGTAATAAGCGTCATTACGCAATACTTTTTACGAAAATCAAATTTTCCCTTGACAAATAATCATGATCCCTCAAGAATGGCTTCAAGCCGCCTCCCAACGCCTCGCTGGCAAAATCCACTGCACGCCGCTCACCCATGATGCGGAGCGCGGTTTATATATTAAATGGGAGAATCACCAAAAGACAGGTTCCTTCAAAGTGCGCGGGGCTCTAAATAAAGCCTTGATTCTCGAAGACTGGGAACGCGAAATGGGACTCGTCACCGCCTCGGCAGGGAATCATGGTCAAGGCGTTGCCTTGGCTGCTGAGTTGATTGGCGCATCGGCTCGGGTATTTGCATCCAAAGATGCGCCAACTGTTAAAATAGAAGCGATGCGCGCCCTCGGTGCAGAAGTGGAACTTGTCGAGGGAGACTATCATGGTGCAGAAGAAGCGGGATTAGCTTACGCTAAAAGAAACGATGCTGTTTGGATCTCTCCTTATAACGATGGACACGTCATCGCGGGGCAGGGAACAATCGCAAGCGAAATTTTGGAAGAAGCCCCTGAAACCGGTGAGATGAAGTGGATCGTGCCGCTTAGTGGTGGTGGTTTATTGTCGGGAATCGGTGCAGTTTTACGGGAGCAAGCCCAAAGCACGCATGTGATCGGTGTTCAAGTCGAGGCATCCGCTTTTATGCATGGGATTTTTTATCGCGGCAATCAAGATGATGTGGAAGACCTTCCCACTCTCGCAGATGGCTTAGCGGGGGCAGTCGAGGAGAATTCGATCACCATTCCACTGATCCAAAAATATGTTGATGAGGTTATCTTGGTCTCCGAAGAGGAAGTTGCGGCTGCGATCGCTTTTGCATGGAATGAATATGGCGAGAAAATCGAAGGTTCTGGCGCGGTCGGGCTGGCGGCAGTTTTGAGCAAAAAAGTATCTCAGGAACCGAGCGTTATCGTTGTTTCCGGGGGCAATATTCAACCTGAAATTCATGCCCAGATTTTGGCACCTTATGAAAAATAATATTCTTTTATCCTGGGCATTATTGCTCTCTCTACTTTTATCTCTATTCTCACCTTTGCGTATCCTTGCTCAAGAGGCATCCCCGCCCGCCGAAGTTTTGGAATTGATCGAAAAAATGACACCCGAAGAACGGGTTGGGCAGCTTTTTTTGATCAGCTTCGAAGGCACAGGCATTGAGAGTGAAGTTGAAGAGGAAGAATCTGCATTGGCCGCCTTTCTTGCCGAATACGCAATCGGCGGTGTGGTGCTGCGAAGAGAAAATGGTAACTTTTCTGACTCTCCAGAAAGAATTGATACACTCTATCAACTTATTGCCGACCTGCAAAAAAGTGTAGGAGAGACCGCAAATGAAAAAGAGGGAACCTATATACCGCTTTTGGTGGGCATCTCGCAAGAAAAGAGTGAATCTCTAGGCGGATTATCTGCGCAGCCTAACCCAATGGCAATTAGTGCAACCTGGAACCTGGAATTATCCGAGAAAACGGGTCATCTTTTAGGGAGTGAACTCACAGCGTTAGGCATTAATCTTTATTTAGGGCCTTCACTGGATATTCTCGAAGACCCAAACCATGTTAACAATGGTGACTTGGGAACACGTTCTTTTGGCGGGAATCCCTATTGGGTTAGTGAAATGGGGCAAGCCTTCATCAGTGGTTTGCATAGCGGCAGTGAGGGGAAGATATTGGTCGTGGCGAAGCATTTTCCCGGTCGTGGGAATGCAGATCGCTCTCCACAGGAAGAAATTGTCACCATCCGTAAAACCTTGGAAGAGTTAAAAGAAGTGGAGCTCGCCCCTTTCTCAGCTGTTTCGGGAAGTTTCCCCTCTCCTGAAAATATTGATGGCTTGCTCATCTCTCATATCCGCTATGAGGGCTTTCAGGGCAATATCCGCCCGACAACAAGACCCATCAGCCTCGACGAAAAATCACTCACCCAAATCCTTGACCTTGCACCCTTTGCAGATTGGCGTAGCGCGGGAGGTATAATCGTGAGCGATGATCTTGGTAGCCGCGCTATCCGTGATTTTTACGCTCCCGGAGATGAAGATTTTTTCGCCCATCTTGTTGCAAGAGATGCTTTCCTCGCTGGGAACGATCTGCTATATTTGGGCAATATCCTTTCCTCCGATTCATCTGATACCTATACATCCATTGCGAAAACCCTTACATTTTTCACAAAAAAATACAACGAAGATACTGCTTTTGCCGCACGGGTGGACGCAGCCTTAATGCGCATTTTGACGCAAAAATTTCGTCTTTACCCATCTTTCTCTCTCAGTGCGGTACGCCCTTCTGCAAATGGTTTGGAAAAGGTTGGAAATGATCAGGAGATTTCTTTTGAAATTGCCCAAAACGCAGCAACACTTCTCAGCCCAGATATTGACAACCTCGACTCTGTTCTCCCCGCTCCGCCCGCACTAGAAGAACGGATGATTTTTATCACTGATACACAAAATGAAACACATCCAACACTCTCTTCTTCTGCGCTACCAGAGGCAGTTTTGCGGCTCTATGGTGAAGGCGGCGGAGGAGAAGTAGTTGAAATTAATATCTCAGATTATTCATTTGAAGATTTTCTGCTCTCCAGAGCCAATGATGAAGATATTTTCTTTGAGAGCAATCTCCGCCAAGCCGATTGGGTCGTCATATCTCTCGCCAGCCCCGAAAGCCTCTCCACATTGCGCCAACTCTTTGCCGAAAATCAAACCGTTCTGCGAGAAAAAAAAGTCATCCTTTTTTCATTCACCGCCCCCTACACCCTCGATGCAACCGACATCTCCAAGCTAACCGCCTACTATGGTCTCTATCATTACACCCCCTCTTTTGTAGATGTAGCCGCTCGACTTCTTTTTAAGGAATTGACGCCGATAGGCGCCGCACCGGTATCTATCTCTGGGATTGGCTATGATCTTGATACCGTAACCCAACCAGCACCGGAACAACTCTTGACCCTGAACTTGGCTCTGCCCCTCGAAACATCTCCCACGCCCGTAGCGGATGCCGCCACTCCCGCTCCCACCGCAATCCCGATGTTCAAGGTGGGTGATACACTGGCAGTTCGTACTGGCGCGATTCTCGATCATAATGGCAACTTCGTCCCCGATGGAACAGTGGTCACATTTTCACTGACAACGGGTGGCGAGAGCGGTGTTCAGCAACTCATCGAAACCCAAACTTCGGGTGGCATTGCTCGTGCTGATTTCCAACTTGATCAGACAGGCCTGCTCGATATCCGTGTTGCCAGCGGTAAAGCAATCGTTTCGGAAACATTACGTCTTGATATTTCAGATGAAGGCATCGCAGCAGCGGTGACAATCATTCCTCCTGCCTCACCAGAAGCGTCCACGCCTACACCCGCCATCACGTCGACGCCCACGCCAAATATTTCTCCCTACCTGGACGAAGGCAAACTCCGTTTTGGGGCTTGGTTACTTGCTCTCTCTTTCTGGGCATTTGGTGCATGGATGGCGTATCTTGCGGGCAAGGCAACCGAATCCACACGTTGGGGGTTGCGCTGGGCATTATCCACCTTCTTGGGAGGGCTAATTGCCTATAATTATCTTGCGCTTGAATTACCGGCAGCAAAACCTATCATGGCGAGTGGTATCTCTAGTGTGATTGTCTTTGTCTTATTTGGAGAACTCGCCGGCTGGGCAGCTGGCTGGATATGGTTGCGGAGAAGTTTGGGGGAGTGAATCTGCCAATAAAGCAACTTATTTTTCAGTATGGTGTTCTACCAAATATAAGTTTTTAAAAGGGAAAATACGCATTTGTGATAAATAATTAGATGCATAAAAACAGGGGAATATGTGTTATAAATAAAGAAAAAAGTAAAGTAGAGTAGCATGGAAAATTGGATTAAATATCTAGCGTTTTCTTGTAAACAAACCCCCGCTGTCGGCGGGGGTTTGTTTTAAACTTAATCTGTTGTCTAGACGTGTGTATAGGAGGTGCTTCTGCCAAAATAATAATCCAGCGTATTATATGTTTTTCCAAGAGAATTTAGTCCATTCAATTATAAGGAGAAAAAAATGACCGAAAACGTTTGGCAACTAGAAGAAGGTGAAGTTCGCAAACCTGGTATTGTCCATGTGGTTATGCTGGCTCTTTTCACAGGTATTGGTATTGTTGTTGGTACCTTTGGAAGCTTGGCAATTCCGATTGGTTTTGTTTCTGCATTCTGGCCTGGTCAGGCTGTGCAGAGTATTGGATCTATCTGGTTTGGGTGGTGGGGAGCCATCGCATCTGGATTGTTCCCGATGATTTCAAACTCGTTATCCGGTTCTGCTCCG